>JAKLKE010000636.1 GCA_023150775.1 Myxococcota bacterium | reverse complement strand
GCGAATACCCCACGCGCCCACGGCGGGTTAGACGACAACGGCTCACGTCGGAGCGCGCGTGCTCAACATCGGCCTCTCAGAGATGCTCGTGATCGCCATCTTGGCGATTGTGTTCATCGGCCCGGACGACCTCCCCGAGATGATGCGATTCTTGGGGCGGCAGTACGCGAAGCTGCGGCGGGCGTCCGATGAGCTGCGCAACGCCTTCCAGATCGAGGTCGACCGCAGCGACGCCGAAAAACGTGCGGAGGAGATCCGCAAACGTCGGGAGGAGCTGCTCGCCAAACGCAAGTCTCTCGCTGAGCAGACCCTCACCGCGCCGCGCCCGACCCAGGTAGACCAGGCCCCAGACCTGATGACGGCCACGACGCCGCCGGCCGCAGCGCCCGTGGTTGAGCCCGCCGCGCCGCCCGCGCCCGACATCTTCCCCAGAGGCCCCGGCCTCGACCAAGACGAGGACGCCCCCGCGCCCCGCCGCCCAACTTTGGAGGCGCCATGAGTGAGGCGGCGGACCCGGTCGAGACCTACCGCATGTCGATCCTCGACCACCTCCGGGAGCTGCGCACGCGCCTCGTCATCGCGATGTGGGCCTGCCTCGTGTGTGTGGTCGTGGCGTTCTTCTTCTCCGAGCAGCTCTACGACTGGATCTCCGCGCCCATGGTCGCCGCGCTGGTGGAGCGTGGCGAAGGCACGATGGCGATCACCGACCCTCTGGAGGGCGTGTTCACCTACCTGCAGGTCTCGGTGATCGCGGGCCTCTTCGCGGCCTCGCCCGTGGTCTTCTCTCAGATCTGGCTGTTTGTGGCGCCGGGGCTCTATGCCTCCGAGCGTAAGGTCGTGCTGCCCTTGGTGATCTCGTCCACGTTCTTGCTGATCTCCGGTGGGGCGTTCTGCTACTACGTCATGTTTGGCTACGGCTTTAAGTTCTTGCTCGACGTGGTGGGCACCGACACCGCCGCCGTGCTCTCGATGAGCGCGTACCTCTCGATGGCCATCAAGTTTTTGTTGGCGTTTGGGCTGAGCTTTCAGCTCCCCGTCGTCGTGTGGTTCTTCGCCCGGATGGGCCTCATCGATGGCCGCGACATGATCAACTACGCCCGGCACGCCGTCGTGGCGATCTTCGTGATCTCCGCGGTGCTCACGCCGACGACCGACCCGGTGACCCAGCTCATCATGGCGGTCCCGTTGATGGGCCTGTACCTCATCGGCGCTGGCGTCGCGGCGCTCACGAGCACCAAGAAGCGCGGCTGATCGGGCGCGCCGAGGCGGTGTAAACTTCGCGCGGCAAACGGTCGCAGATCCAGCGGCTGGCGGTGTCGTAGGGTAATCAGAGCGCAGCCAGTCTCGGGCCTCGCCGTGCGCCTACACCCAGGAGCCAAAGTGCGCGCCAACCTCCTCCTCCCATCGCCACGCGCTCGTCGGGGGCTCGGCGGCGCCATCGGGCTCAGCCTCGTCGGCTGGTTCGCCGCCACCACGGGCAACACCCAGCCCACGGGCCCGGCCTCGTTCTGTGAGGTCTACCCCGACGCTCCGGCCTGCGCCTCGGGGGAGGTCGCCTGCACGGCCTGCCACACGACGCCGCCGAGCCTCAACCTCTACGGCGCGGACGTCGCCTCGGCGCTCCTGCCCGATCAAGAGCGGCCGCTCTCCAGCGAGCTCTACACCGCCCATCTCGGCGAGGCCCTGCTCGCCGTGGAGTCCCTCGACTCCGATGAGGACGGCGTCACCAACCTCGACGAGATCTTGGGCGGCAGCTCCCCCTCTGACGCCCAGTCCACCCCGGCGCCGTCCACCTGCGTCGATGACGACGACGACGGCTGGTCGCTCTGCGGCTACGACCCGGTCTACGCCTACAAGAAGGTGATGCTCGACTTCTGCGGGCGCTCTCCTACCCTCGGCGAGCGCGAGGCCTTCGCCGACGCCAAGAACCCCACCTCGGCGCTGCACAACGCCCTGGATGTGTGCTTAGACAGCGAACATTGGCGCGGCAAACACGGCCGGGTGTGGAACCTCGCCAACCGCAAGATCGGCCCGCTCCAGGCGATCAAGTCGGGCAAAGACGTGGGCCCGATCCCCCTCGCCGACTACGACGACGACTACGCCTACTTCGTCTGGACCCAGACCGACGGCCGCGACGCCCGCCTCGTGTTGACCGGCAAGACCTTCGTGAGCGCCCGGGTAGACGGCGGCGTCACGGTGTACGAGGAGTGGGACCGCACCCCCGATGAAGACTTTGAGCTTCGCGGCTACGACCGTTACCAGGCCGTCGTGAAGGAGCGCCGGGCGGGGATGCTCACCCACCGCTGGTTCTTGATGAGCAACACGATGTTTACGTCGGTGCCGCGCACGACGGCGCGAGTGTGGTAGACGATGTCGTCCATGGTCACGGGTACGGTGGAGTCGTAGCCGAGGACGACGCTACCGAGGGAGTCGCCGACGAGGATGATGGGGATGCCGGCCTGTTCGACG
>JAKLKE010000635.1 GCA_023150775.1 Myxococcota bacterium | reverse complement strand
TACGCCGCGGCGTTTAAGCCGAACGTGGCGTTCTTTGAGGCCTTGGGCGCCGAGGGCCACGCCGCCTTGGCCGAGGTGATCGACAACATCGACGAGGACATCCCCGTCATCCTCGACGCCAAACGTGGCGACATCGCCTCTACGGCGAAGGCCTACGCCGACGCCGCCTTTGAGCAGCTCGCCGCCGACGCCGTCACGCTCAGCCCCTATCTCGGCGAAGACGCCATCGCGCCGTTTTTGAGCCGCGAGGGCAAAGGCGCGTTTTTGCTCTGCCGCACCTCCAACCTCGGCGCCGCCGCCGTGCAAGATCTGTGGGTGATCGGCGAAGGGGAGCTCCTGCGCCTGCATGAGCGTGTGGCCGACCTCGCCCGGCGCTGGGGCAGCGCGGGCAGCCTGGGCCTCGTCGTCGGCGCCACCCAGCCCGAGGTCATCGCCTCGCTGCGGGCGCGGGCGCCGGAGCTGTGGTTCCTCATCCCCGGGGTAGGCGCCCAAGGCGGCGACCTCGCCCGGGCCGTTCACGCCGGGATTCGTGCCGATGGCCTGGGCTGTCTCATCAACGCGTCGCGTGGCATCTCCCGGGCCAAAGACCCGGCCGAGGCCGCCCGCTCGATGCGGGACGAGATCAACGAGGCCCGGGCGGTCACCTCCACCCCACGCCCGGCCCTGGCCACCCCCGCCAGCCTGAGCAGCAAAGACGCCCGGGTGGAGCTCGCCCGGGGGCTCGTCGCCGCGGGATGTGTTCGTTTTGGCGAGTTCACCCTCAAATCGGGCAAGACCTCGCCGATCTACATCGATCTCCGGGCCCTGGTGAGCGATCCCCGCCTCTTGTTGCAGGCCTGCGCGGCCTACCTGCCCAAGCTGCGTGGCCTGCGCTTTAACCGCCTCGCGGCGCTGCCTTACGCGGCCTTGCCCATCGGCACCGCCGTCTCATTGTTGGGCGGCTGGCCCCTCATCTACCCCCGCCGCGAGGCCAAGGCGTATGGCACCCGGGCGGAGATCGAGGGCGGCTATGTTCGTGGGGAGTGGGCCGTCGTCATCGACGATCTCGCCACCACGGGCGGAAGCAAGTTTGAGGCCATCGCCAAGCTCGAAGAGGCGGGGCTCACTGTGCGGGATGTCGTCGTGCTCATCGACCGGCAGAGCGGCGCGTCCGAGGCCCTGGCGGCCGCGGGCTACAAGATGCACGCCGTCTTCACGCTCACCGAGCTCCTCGATCTCTGGGAGGCCGGCGGCGTGCTGCCGACGGAGAAGGCCCAGGCGGTGAAGCTCGCACCACCAGGCCTTAGGCGCCGCCGGCCTCGCCGCGCGTCTGCCCGGCGGGCTCGCGGCCATGCGCGCCCTGTACACGCCGAGCCGGGCCAAGCCGGTGACCGTGTGGGGTCTGCCGTTCTCAAACGCCATCGGCCTAGCCGCGGGCTACGACAAAGACGCCACGGCGCTGTGGGGCCTCGCCGCCTTGGGGTTTGGGCACATTGAGCTGGGCACGGTGACGCCGCGCGCCCAGCCAGGAAACCCCAAACCTCGGGTGTTTCGGCTCTCCGAGGACGACGCGCTCATCAACCGCCTGGGCTTCCCGAGCCTCGGCGCCGAGGTCGTCGCCGAGCGCCTCGCCGGGCCGAGGCCGGAGGGGGTCATCGTCGGCGTCAACCTGGGCAAAAACAAAGACACCGCCTTGGAGGACGCCGTCGCGGATTATTGCCTGCTCGCCCGGCGGTTTGCGCCCCTCGCGGACTACCTCGTCGTGAACGTCAGCTCCCCGAACACGCCGGATCTACGCCGTCTTCAGGCGGGCCCCGCCCTCACCGCGCTGCTCAGCGCCGTGCGCGCCGCCCGCGATGAGACGCCGGGGCGCCGCAAAGCTCCGACGCCGCTCTTGGTGAAGTTGGCCCCCGACCTGAGCCTTGAGGACCTGCGCGAGTCCTTGACCGCGGCGATGGATGCGGGGATCGACGGGATCATCGCCACCAACACGACCCTCAGCCGAGACGGGCTCAAGAGCCCCCAGGCCACAGAGACCGGCGGGCTCAGCGGCGCCCCCCTCACCGCCCGCTCGTTGGACATGCTCCGCGAGATCCTGCGCTTCACCGAGGGTCGCCTGCCGGTGATCTCGGTCGGCGGCGTGATGAGCGCCGAGCACGCCCAGGCGCGGATCGACGCCGGGGCCAGCCTCGTGCAGCTCTACACCGGCCTCGTCTACGGCGGCCCGGGCCTCCCCCGGCGGATCATCGAGGCCTTGGCCTGACCGTGTGGGAAGACGCCCCGGCCCCCGCCTGGCTCTTGCGTGGGCTCGTCGTCTTGGGCCTCGCCCGGGCGGTTTTGTGGCTCTGCGGGGCGCGTGTGGTGCAGCTCGGGCTCATTCAGCTCCTCGTGAGCCCTCTGCCTCTGGTGTTTGACCGCCCCGGCTTCTTCTCCACCTTCAGCCTTGAGGTGAGAAAGGGCGAGCAGACCTTGACCTTGCCGATCACCAAGGC
>JAKLKE010000634.1:2154-2473 GCA_023150775.1 Myxococcota bacterium | reverse complement strand
CTCGTGGAGCTCTCGGGCTTCGGCTGCTCGTGTAACGCCTACCGCATCACCGACTCCCCGCCAGACGGGCGCGGCGCGGCCTTGGCGATGATCGACGCCCTGCGCGACGCCGGCCTGCGCCCTGAAGACATCGGCTACATCAACGCCCACGGCACCTCGACGCCGATGAACGACGCGTCCGAGGCCCGGGGCATCCACACCTGCTTCGGGGCGCACCGCCCGGCGGTCTCCTCGACGAAGTCGATGATGGGCCACCTCGTCGCGGCCTGCGGCGCGGTGGAGGCGATCGTCACGGCCTTGGCCATCCGCGAGGGGCGCC
>JAKLKE010000634.1:0-2144 GCA_023150775.1 Myxococcota bacterium | reverse complement strand
CCGATCCCGACTGTGATCTGGATCACGTCGCGAACATCGCCCGCGAGGCCCAGGTGCGCCACGCGATGACGAACGCCTTCGGCTTCGGCGGCTCCAACGGCACGCTCTTGCTCTCGCGCTGGGAGGCCTGAGTGCCCCGCGTCGCCGTCACCCGGGTGGAGCTCTCCTGCGCGCTTGGCGAGGACGTCCTGGGCGTCGTCGCCGCCCTTGAGGCCGGCAGCAGCGGGCTCACGCCGCTCAACCTCGCCGCGCACCCCGACGCGACGGGCGGGGTGGTCCCCGGCCCCGATCTCAAGCCCTGGCTCCTGCGCCGCAAAGACGTGAAGCTCTTGAGCCGCTCGGCGATCCTCGCCTTGCCGGTCTGTGGCCGGGCGCTCAAGGGGCACGAGGCGCCGAAGGATCAGCTCGGGCTCTACTTCGGCGTGCGCCGCGAGCCGCCGGATGTGGAGGAGGGCCACGCCACGATGGAGGCCTCGGCCAGAGACGGCGCGGTGGATCTCCTGCAGCTCTCCACCGCCGGAAAAGACGTCTACCCGCCGCTTCTGCCCCTGCGCACCTTGCCGAACCTCGTGCTCGCCCACGTCGCGATCAACCTCGGCGTCATGGGGCCTTCAGACACCTTCGCCGGGGGCCCCGTCGCCGGGCTCATGGGCCTGCGTGAGGCGGCCTGGGCCGTCGTCGAGG
Organism: Myxococcota bacterium; assembly: GCA_023150775.1. Classification (GTDB taxonomy): domain Bacteria; phylum Myxococcota_A; class UBA796; order UBA796; family CAJQPC01; genus JADKFE01. Next base: position 1,460 of record JAKLKE010000634.1, on the reverse strand, counting down.
GGCGCTGCCCGGCGGCTCTGGTGTGCGCGGCGGACTCCGCGGTGGACGCCACCTCCTTGCGGGATCTCCGCCGCATGGGCCTAGACGGCGCGCCGGGTGAGGCCGCCGTGGCGATCGTCCTGGAGCCCATCGGCGCGTCCGGGACGCTCTTTGAGCTAGAGGTCGGCCCGGCGGGCTCCGGCGACGACACCGTGACGCCCCTGGCCCACCACGCGGCCCTGGGCGTGTGTGGGGTCGCCGATGGCCTGCTCGCGCTCTTGCTCTCCCCGCCGGGGCCGCTCCGGGTGGCGGACGGCTCAGGCGCTTGGGTGGTCGTGTCCCGCGCGCCCTGGCTTGGCCGTGATAGGATGCGTCCGGCCGCAGAGGATGACGCCCCTTGACCACGCGCGAGACCGCACGCCGCTTCCACTTCCTGCGTGAGATCGCCTCCGGGGGCTTCGGGAGCGTGTTTCTCACGAAGGTGATGCACGCTGATGGCTTCTCTCGCCTCGCGGCCGTGAAGCTCCTGCACCGCCGATGGTCGGAGAACGAAGAGATCGCGCGCCGGATGCGTGACGAGGCGCGCCTCCTCGGCTGGCTTCGGCACCGCAACATCGTCGATGTGGTTGATCTCACTTCGATCGACGGCCGGGCCGCCGTCATCATGGAGTTCTTGGAGGCCGTAGACCTCAAGTACATCGTCCAGGACATGGCCGAGCGCGGTGAGCTGGTCCCGGCCAAGGTCGCCATCGAGATCATGGCCCTCGTCGCCTCCGCCCTGGACGCGGCCTACAACCGCCCGCCCTTCCCCGGCGAGAAACCTCTGCGGGTGATTCACCGCGACATCAAGCCCTCCAACATCATGCTCGACGACGTCGGCATGGTGAAGGTGCTCGACTTTGGTGTGGCCCGGGCCGACTTTGAGTCCCGGGAGTCCCACACCCGCGAGCTGCAGTTCGGCTCGGTGGACTACATGCCGCCGGAGCGCCTGTTCTTTGAGCCCGAGACGCCGGCCTCGGACGTCTACTCCTTGGCGGCCTCGGTCTACGAGCTCCTCGTCTTAGAGAAGTTCGGCAAAGCCCGCGGGCGGCCCCAGAAGCACCAGGCCTTCGTCGCCGAGCGTATGGCGTTTATGCGCGGCGTGCTCCAGGTGACGAGCGCCCAGGCTGAAGAGATCGAGCAGCTCGTCTCGACCTGCCTCTCGTATGAACACTCCGAGCGGTTCACCGCCGCCGACGTGTACACCAAGGCCCGCGCCTTGGCCCGGCGCATCGAGGGCCCCGACCTGCGCGAGTGGGCGGAGAGCGTCATCCCGCCCTTGGTGCGCGCCTTTGAGGGCGCCCCCCGCGAGGCGAACCCGCTCATCGATCAGGTGCTCAACGAGGACTCCCACGCCCTGGATGACGGTGGAGACGCCGTCGCCGCCGCAGCCGCGGCCGCCTCGATCGCCGCAGCCGCCGCAGCCGCCGCCAGCGGTGGCG
>JAKLKE010000633.1 GCA_023150775.1 Myxococcota bacterium | reverse complement strand
GAGAAGGTCGTGGGCGTGATCACCTCCGTGGCCCAGGTGGACGGGCGAGTGGTCTCGATCGGCGTGCTCCGCAAAGAGGCGGGAGAGCCCGGTGACCCCGTCGAGATCAAGATCGGCGAGCGCCTCGTCGCGGCGACGATCTCTCCGCTGCCGGTCCCGGCCAGCGCGGGGCAGAGCGCCTAAACGGCCTCTCTCGGCGGTGTGTGGGCGTCGCGACGAGCGCCGCGCCCGCGACCGAAGGATCGATCGGCGGCAGAGATCGCCGGTCATCCGTTGTCCGGCCCCTGGGCGCCGCCCCAGATCCCCCGGGCGACCCTCCGCGCAGATCTCCCGCTCTACGGGGTCGCCAGGGCCGATCTGCGCCGATCTGACGCCCCGATGCAGGATCCATCGGCGGTCCTCGGGCTGTCCGATCCGATTGACACGTCAATAACGAATGCTATGCTGCCGGTGGATGTCACGATCCAAGGGATTGGAGGGCCGAGCAGCCGCTCGGCTCAAAACGCTCACGCAAAGAGGAGGACGCTCCGCAGCGTCCTCGGACCAGGGAGGCGCCTCATGGCCACATCCTCGACAAAGAGCCGCGAACGGGTGGCTCGAAACTTCATCCGCTCTTACGGCCGCAGCCGCTTCCGCCGTCTTCTGGAGGCCCTCGCCGCGAACGAGAGCGGGCAGATCATCGCCGACGAGTTCGGCGTGAGCCGCGAGCGCGTGCGGCAGTGGAAGAACACCTTCGGCACGGTGATCACCCTCTACCAAGTGCACCCCGAGGTCGAGCGGATCCTCCGCGAGCGCCGGGCGATTCCCGAGGGTGGCGCGCAGCAGGTCGGCTGATCCCTCCGGCCATGAACAGGATCCTCCGCCCCCGAAGCTCGGCGTCAACGCGCCCGCCGGGTTACGTCAGGGCGGTCTTTGGCCTCGCCGCGCCCGGCGACGCCGCTCTGGAGGGTTCATGAGTCGTAGGGTCTTCATCGCGTCCGGCGCCAACACCACCTTCATCGGCAAGGGGCACCCCGACTTCATCTGGAAAAAACATCCAGACTTCGGCAAACGTGAGAACCCTACGCTCCGCGAGCTGCTCACCGAGGCCGTGAACGCCGCCGCCGCCGCCATCAACGCTGACCTCTCCCTCGTTGATCGCGGCTACATCGGCAACTTCGTCGCCGAGCTCTTCGTGAACCAGGGCCACCTCGGCGCGGCCTTGGCCGGTGTTCACCCCGCCTTGGCCCACAAGCCCACGATGCGTGTGGAGGGCGCCTGCGCCTCCGGCGGCCTCGCGATGATCTGTGGCGTCGACGCCCTGCGCGCGGGCTCGGACGTCGTGCTCGTCACGGGTGTTGAGGTCCAGACCACCCAGTCTGCCCGCGTCGGCGGCGACTACCTCGCCCGCGCCGCAGACTACGAGCGCCAGCGCCCCTTGGACGACTTCACGTTCCCGGCGCTCTTCGCACGTCGTATGCGCGCGTACCGCGAGGCTTACGGCGTGAGCGAGGCCGACATCGGCCTCGCCGCGGTGAAGGCCTACAAGAACGCCAACAAGAACCCCAAGGCCCACATGGTCGCCCGGCAGATGAGCCTCGCTGAGGCCAGCGCCGCGAGCGACTTCAACCCGAACTTTTTGGGCAACGCCGAGCTCGCGCCGTACCTCAAGGTGAGCGACTGCTCCCAGGTCTCCGATGGCGCCTCCGCGATGATCCTCGCCTCTGAGGAGGGCCTCAAGAAGCTCGGCGTTCGTCTGGAGGACAGCGTCGAGATCCTCGGCTTTGGCCACAGCACCGACTCCCTCTACGTCGACGGCGACCTCACGGTGTTCAACAACACCGCCGACGCCGCCCGCAAAGCCTACGCCGCCGCCGGCGTGCGCCCTGAGGACGTGCAGGTCGCCGAGGTTCACGACTGCTTCACCGTGGCGGAGCTGCTCATGGTCGAGGCCTTGGGCTTCGCCGAGCGCGGCGGCGCCGCGGCGCTCTACCGCGACGGCGTCGTGGACATCGACGGTCGCCTGCCGGTGAACACCGGCGGCGGGCTCGTCGGCTTCGGTCACCCCGTCGGCGCCACGGGCGTGAAGCAGGCCGTGGAGATCTTCCGGCAGATGCGCGGGCAGTGTGGCGCGTACCAGGTGCCGTCGGCGCCCCGCATCGGCCTGAGCGCGAACATGGGCGGCGATGACAAGACCTCCGTCGTCACCCTCTACAAGAGCCTCGCCTGAGCGGTCGTGGGAGTAGACTGTCGCGCGCCGCGGTCTGCGGCGCGACACGCTCCCCCTTAGGGTCTCAATTCAACCTGGAGTCTCGGTCATGAAGCCCGTCGTCCTCTACGCTGGCGCCGCGATCGTCGGCATCGGCGCCGCGATCTTCCTCTTTGCGAGCCCGATGGGCGGCGCGTCCCCCGGGGATGCGCCCAACGACGAGACCACCGGCGCGCGCCCGAGCGGCGGCGGGGCCACGCCGGGGCTTGGTTTTGGGGCGGACGAGGCTGAAG
>JAKLKE010000632.1 GCA_023150775.1 Myxococcota bacterium | reverse complement strand
CCGAGCCGCCGCCCGAGACCCCGGTTGAGGCGACGGTAGAGCCGGTTGACCCCGCCCCGCCCATGGACGCCCCGTCCCAGGCCGCCGACACCGGCTTCGGCGGCGAGCCCTCCGCCGCGCCGCCGCTCACCCTCACGCAGATCCCGCTCTCCCCGCTGATCCCGCTGCCTCCGGCCCCGCGGCTGAGCCTGCCGAAGGCCCTCGTCTGGCTCTTGTTCGCGGGCCTCGCCTTGGCCTTGAGCGACCGCGCCCACCGCTGGGTGAGCGGCCTGCCAAAGCGGGGGCTCTTGCCCAGCTTGGGCCGCGGCGTCGTGCTCGCCGGTCGCCTCTGCGCGCCGCTCTTTGTGCTGATGGGGGCCCTGCACATGCTCCCCGCGGCCTGGGCCGCCGCCGCCCCCTACGCGCTGGTCGGCGCGGCGCTGGCCTTGGGCTGGACCGTGCGAGATCTCCTCCGCGACGTGCTCGGCGGCGTGCTCTTGAGCTTAGAGGGGAGGGTGCAGCCCCAGGCCCGGGTGCGTTTCCGGGGACTGAGCGGTGTGGTCGAGTCCCTCGATCTGCGGGCCTTGACCCTGCTCGATGACGAGGGCCAGCTCATCACCATCCCCAACCGCCTGCTCGTCGAGGACGTGCTCGCCGTGGACCCGGATCCCTACGCCCCCGTAGAGGTCACCGTGCATGTGCCCTCGGGCGTCGCCGCCCAGCGTGTTCACCAGGTGCTCGAAGAGATGGCGCTGCTCTCGCCCTACCTCGCGCCCTCACGCCCGCCCCACGTCTACCGAGACCCCGACCACAAAGACATCTGGATCGTCTCCGCGCGGCTCGTGCACCCGCGCTACGCGAAGGAGTTTCGTGGCGCTCTGGTCGAGTTGGCGGACGAGGCCTTCGGCGTCGGCGGACCAAGACCGGGCCCCGGCGAGGGTTGAGCGCGCGGCGCGGCGGAGAACAGGCTACACTGTGGTCGGATTCGATCTGCTGAGGGCTCATCATGCACCTCCTCCTCGCCGCGCTCCTGCTGAACGTCGGCTGCGCTGACAAGGCGTCTCCGACGCCCCAAGAGACGGCCACGCCGCCCGACACCGAGCCCGTTGAGGCCGACGCTGACGCGGACGCAGACTCCGACACGGACGCGGACGCCGACGCAGACTCCGACAGCGACGCTGACGCCGACAGCGACACGGACAGCGACTCCGACGCCGACCCCGAGCCGGTCGTGCGTTTCATCGCCATGGGCGACGGCGGCGAAGGCAACACCACCCAGTACCAGAACGCCGCCGCCATCAAGACCTTGTGTGAAGCCAAGGGCTGCGAGTTTGTGCTCTACCTCGGCGACAACTTCTACAACGACGGCGTCGAGAGCGTCGATGACGAGCAGTTCCAGACCAAGTTTGAGCTGCCCTACGCCGAGCTCGATCTGCCGTTCTACGTCGTCTTGGGCAACCACGACTACGGCTCGTGGAGCATCTGGGAGTACAAGGCCGACTACGAGGTCGAGTACACCGACCACTCCGACAAGTGGTATCTGCCCGACCGCTACTACACGCTCACCCACGAGCACGTGCAGTTCATCGGCCTCGACACCAACGACGTGATGATCTGGGGCGGCGACGACCAACAAGACTGGCTCGACGACACCCTCGCCGAGTCCACGGCCACCTGGCGCATCGCGTATGGGCACCACCCCTACCGCTCGAACGGCCAGCACGGCAACGCCGGCGAGTACGAGGGCTACGACTGGCTGCCCATCGCCAACGGGGCCACGGTCAAAGACTTCATGGACGAGAGCCTCTGCGGCAAGGTCGATCTCTACTTCGCGGGCCACGACCACAACCGCCAGTGGCTTGAGCCCGACGCCTGCTTTGAGACCGTCGTCACCGGCGCCGCCGCGAAGACGACGGACATGCCCGGCCGAGGCAACGGCGCGTTCTTTGAGGACGACACCGAGGCCGGCTTCATGTGGGTCGAGATCAAAGGCGACGTGTTCACCGGCGAGTTCTACGATCTCTACGGCAACCTCGACTACTCACGCACCTTCACCCGGGGCGAATAGCCCGACGTGGCGGAAGCCGCGTTATCTTGCGGCCCATGTTCACCTTCCTCGTGCTCCTCGCCTGTAGCCCACTCCGACCCAGCGCGGAGGGGCCCGGCGCCGAGGTCGGCGATGGCGCCTCGGGGCCGCGCCCGCCGCGTGTTGAGGTCGCCTTGGTCGCCGAGGCCAAGTCCTACGCCCCAGCCAAGCCCATGTGGCTCGCCGTGACCTTTGACATCCAGAAGGACTGGCACATCTACTGGGAGAACCCCGGCGACACGGGGCTGCCGACGACGGCCACGCTCACGGCCCCTGAGGGCTGGCTCGTCGAGGGGCCAGAGTACGAGCCGCCGCACCGCTTTGTCTCCCCAGGTGAGCTCGTCAGCTTCGGTTACTCAGACGACGCGAGCCTGCTGTTCCGCGTCACCGCGCCTGACGGGACCGCTGGTCCAGCG
>JAKLKE010000631.1 GCA_023150775.1 Myxococcota bacterium | reverse complement strand
GCGCAGCAGCTCGGCCCCCAAGGCCTGCGCCGCCGGGGCCAGCTCGGGGTTGGTCGGGTCTTCAACACCCACGAGCGCGCGCCCAGCCAGCGCCGCCGTCGAGATCGTCCACAGAAGCGTCATCACGTCTCCTCATCGCGCGATGCCCGCGCCTGAGGAGTGTACCCCGGAGGATCAGCGCCGGGTGAGCCAGCAGAGCGCCTCGACATGATCCGTGTGGGGGAACATGTCAAAGGCCAAGAGCCGGTCCACGACGTATCCGGCCTTCAACGCCGGGCCGATGTCGCGGCCCAAGGCGCTGGGGTTACACGACACCACGGCGATGGCCTTGGGGCGGGTGACGATGAGCTGGTCCATGAGCCCCGGCGCGCCCGCCCGAGGGGGGTCGAGCACCACGACCTCAAAGAACTGCTCACCCGCCTTAAAGCGCCCGGCGTCGCCGCTCACCGCCTTCAAGGGCAGGCCGAGGCGCTTCACCGTGGCCTGGGCGTCGCGGATCGCCGCGCCTTCACGCTCGATGAGGGTGACGGGCACCCCGGCCGCGGCGAGGGGCATCGAGAGGTTGCCCGCGCCGCCGTACAGATCGAGCACCCCGGCGGGCTTCAAGGGCAGAATCAGGCCGCGCAGGGCCTCCACCAGGGCCTCGTTGACCTCTAAGTTCACCTGGTAGAAGGTCTCCGGCGAGAGCTGGTGCTCGACCCCGGCGACGGTGAGCCGCACCTTGGCGTCCCCCTTCAGGTTCTTGCCGTTGAGCGCCACGGGCATCGGCGCGGCCTGCAGGAGCGCTCGGGCGGCCTCAGGGCGCACCCCACGATCGGCGAGGCGGGCGTGGAGCACGACGTCTACGCCGTTTGACCGCAGCTCCAGGCGGTCGAGGCCCCGGGCGTCGGGGATCGCCAGGTTGAGCTTGGCGAGAGCCTCGTTCACCTCGGGCCGGGCGATGGCGCAGGCGTCGATGGCGTTGTGGTCGTGGCTGCGGGGGCGGTTGTAGCCCAGGCGCCCCGTGGGCCCGACGCTGAGATCGATGCGGGCGCGGTAGCCGAGGCCGCGCGGGGAGGGGACAAAGGTGTCGACGGGGCGGCCCGCGGCGCGCGCCACCAGGGCCATCTTCTCGGCGTGTTGGGTGAGAAGCGGGCTGTCCATGCGGGGGCAGCCGCCGCATTGGGCACGAATTGGGCAGAGGGGCTCAGACATGGGCCCGGGGTGTATCCGGTCCCGTCGCTTCGTGGCTACATTGAGCGGCGAGACCGAGCAGAGAAGAGGAGCCCCGCCGATGCCTGTGCCGCCCCGTCGTTCGCGCCTCAGCCGCCTGCGCCTCTTGTTGACCGACCCCGGCCAGTGGTGGGCCGAGCGCTACGCCAGCTCAAGCGTGATGCACCTCTCCGCGGTTCGACCGGACACCTGGCGCCGCGACCTTGGCCCTCAGGCGCCGTCCCCGGTGGCGGCGGAGAGGCCCGCTGAATAAGTGCGCCGCTCCTCCGGGTGAAAAACAGGCCCATGATCACGTACCGCAAGACCCAAGGCCGCCAGGTGGTCGCTCGTCGTGAGGGCGCCTATGTCGGCAAGCTCGACGACTTCCAGTTTGACCTCATCCGCCGGGTGATCTACGGCTACCGCCTCAAGGGCGGCGGCGTGTTCGGTCGGGCCGGCGGCGTGAGCGCCAAGATCCTCGATCAGATCGGCCGCGACGTCGCCTTCGTGAACGCAGAGGAGGACGTCGCGTGGTCCGGCGCCTCCCGCAACGCTGAAGAGGGCCGGGCCTGGGCGTCTCTCTACCGGGGCACCCGGGTGATGAGCCGCCTCGGCGCGTCCATCGGCGCGGTGGATGACCTGGCCTTTGACCCCGCCTCCCGCAAGGTCGTGGCGCTCATCCTCGACGGCAACCGCTACATCGAGCTCACCGAGCAGGTCGCCACGGGCCCCGCCGCGGTCATCGTCGAAGACACCGCCCTCGTCCGTGATCTCCCCCAAGAGGAGCACGCGGGCCAAGACTGGTGGAGCCGGGTGGTGTCGAGCTTCTCTTCTTCCGACGATCGTTCCGAGCCCCCGAAGGCGCTCAGCGAGCCGCCGCCCGCCGCCGCCGCGACGCCCGTGGAGGCGCCCGCCGGTGAGGCGCCCCCCGCCGAGAAGCCCCCTCAGTAGGTGGGCAGGCTCGGGTCGATCTCCTGAGCCCAGGCCGTGATGCCGCCGTCGAGGTTGTACAGGCGCTGGGGATCAAACCCAGCGTCCGCCAAGGCCTGCGCCGCGGCGGCGGAGCGACCGCCGAGCTTGCAGTGAATGAGGATGTCCCGGTCCCGGGGCAGCTCATCGGCGATGTGCAGCACCTCCGTGTGGGGCTGCAGGCGATCGGCGAAGGCCAGCTTCACGATCTCCGCCTCGCTCGCCCGGCGCACGTCGAGCACATAGGGCGCCCAGCCCGCGTCGAGGCGCGCCTTGGCCGCCGTCACGCTCAGCCGAGAGAAGGGCTCGGCGGGCGGCGCGTCCGAAGC
>JAKLKE010000630.1:309-2511 GCA_023150775.1 Myxococcota bacterium | reverse complement strand
CCCCTGACGCCCAGCTCGTGCTGCACAAGATCGCCGATGGCTCGGGCGCGCTCTACATCTCTTACGCCGTGGACTCCATGGCGGCCCTCGCTGAAGGCAGCCTCGGCGTGCGGGTGCTCTCGTACTCTCTGGCGTCGAGCCCCCGCAGCGAGGCCTTGGGCGAGGCCGTCGCGGCCTTGGGGGACGCCGGGATCCTGCTCGTGGCCGCCGCCGGGAACTGCGGCTCGCCGGGCTGCAGCGACGCCAACAACGACACACACCCGCTCTACCCCGCCGGTGAGGAAGGTGAGCACGTCCTCTCCGTCGCCGGGAGCACCACCTCCGACACGCTCAACCCCTACAGCCACTACGGCCCCGAGTCTGTGGACCTCGCCGCGCCGGGCGTAGACCTCTGCTCCTTGGATGTGGGCGGGGATGACGACTACGCCGTCGCCAGCGGCACCTCCTACGCCACGCCCCTCGTCGCCGCCGCCGCGGGCCTCTTGTGGGAGGCGCACCCCGACCTTGGGGCCGGGGACGTGGCCGAGATCTTACGCGCCTCCGCCAAGCCGAGCGCGGATCTCGCCGACAAGGTGCGCGCCGGCGGTCGTCTGGACGTCGTCGAGGCCCTCGCCGCGCCGTGGACGACCCTCACGGGCAGCGCGCTCGACACCGGGGCCGCGCTGACGCTCACGAACCTCGCCGCCGAGGCCGACCAGCGGGTGCTCCTCCACTGCGAGGCCCCGGGCGCGACCCTCGCCGCCACCGGCCCGGCCGACCTCACCAGCGCCGAGTTTGGCCCCGGTGAGACCATCGACCTGCCCGACGGCACGGCCTTTGACGTGACCGGCCGGGCCCTGCTCACCCGCTTCACCCTCGCCGCGCACAGCGCCGCCTCCGTGGTGCTCACCGCGAGCGCCCCCGGCGGCGCCGACTGTGAGGCCTTGGCCTTCGCCACGGGCGGTGAGCGGGTCGTCACCGGCATGGACTCGTTCTTGTTCGACGCGGAGGCCAAAGGGGAGGTAGACGGCCCCAAGACCGAAGAGAAGGGCACCTGCGCCACGGCGGAGGCCGGGGGCGCGGCGGCTTGGCTGGGCTTGCTCTTCGCGGCGCTCCGTCGTCGTCACCGCGTGTGACGCCTACTCTTCAGGCGTCTTCTGGCGGCTGTTGATCCCGGTGAACACGACGACGGCGCGCTCGGCGCTGAGGCCGATCACCGCCCACACCCCACGCTTGTAGCCGAGGCGCAGGGCGCGGGCGCGGTCGACGCCCAAGAGCGCGACGCTGGGCACGATGAGGCCGTCGGCGCCGGTCAGGGTGGCGGGCATCGACGCCAGCTCGGCCTGACCGACCGAGGTGATGAGCTGGCGCTCGGCGCGCTGCCGGGCCTCGGCGTCGAGGGCGGGCTCGGCGAAGGGATCCCAAGCGGGCACGATCCATGCGCTCGGCCGCAGGGCGCTGGGCAAGGGCGGGCGCGGCGTCTGACCGGCGGCGGGCACGGTGAGCGGCTCGGCCTCACGGGGAGACACCGTGATCGTCGCCGCGGCGAACCAGCCTAAGGTTTCAGGGGCAAGCGGCATCAGCGCACCTCAGGAGATGCGCTCTGCTAACGCCCTTCGTCCCCTCGGGATACACCCCCAGGTGATGCGGGCCCGCGACCTCTTCATCGCCGCGTTCTTGGTGAGCCAGCTCCTGCTGCCGCTCCGCTGGTATCTCCTGCGTGATCCGGGCGATCCCTTCGATGAACGGTTCGCCTGGCGCATGTTCTCCCCCGAACGAATGGTGCGCTGCTCGGCGCAGGCCCAGCTCAACGGCGCCCCGCTGGACTTGGGCCGCAAGTTCCACAGCGCCTGGCTCACCTTGGTCGAGCGGGGTCGAATGGACGTCGTGCACGCCGTCATCGACCGGGTCTGCCTCACCGAGCCCGGCGGGGACCTGCGGATGAGCCTGAGCTGCCGGGAGATCGACGGCGCGGTGAGCACGATGATCACGCCGACGGCCAATCTCTGCGCGGAGGCGCCGTGAGCGCCGGCCTCTCTGCACGTTGGGCGGCCTACTGGGACGCGCCTGAAGCCGAGCCCGCCCGGCTGGGCCTCACCCGGCTCTTGTTCTTCGCCGCCTTGGCCCTGGACACCGGGCAGCAGCTCGTTCACGCCGGGCGGTACGGCGCCGGACGGTTCAACGTCTCGCACCTGCCGCCGGCCCTCGACGGGCTCTTGCCCG
>JAKLKE010000630.1:0-299 GCA_023150775.1 Myxococcota bacterium | reverse complement strand
CGCCCACAGCACCAGGGATCCTGCTCCTCACGCTCACGGCGTCGATGCTCTGCCTTCGCCTGGCCTTGGGCGCCCGCGCCACGATCGCCCTGCCCGCCTTGGCGCTGTGCCTCTCGGCGACGGTGTTGTGGAGCCAGCTCGACTCCTACCAGCACCACTACCTCATGGTGCTCGTCACCCTGGCGCTCTCCGGCGCCGCGCTCCTGACCCCCGAGGCCCGCCGCGACGGCGAGATCGCGCCTTGGGGCTTCAAGCTCCTCCGGGCGCAGATCGGGATCATGTACGCCTGGGCCGCCGTC
>JAKLKE010000062.1 GCA_023150775.1 Myxococcota bacterium | reverse complement strand
CGCCGCGGCGCCGGCGCTGATCAGGCCCACACGGCCCAAGGCGGCCAGCCACGGCGGCGGCGCGCGCAGGCGGCCGACGCCCGCGCCGACGAGGCCGAGGAGGAGCGTCGCCACGCCGCCGGTCCAGTCCCCGGCGAGGCCGAGCAACGCCACGCAGAGCGCGCCGAAGGGCAAGGCGCGGCGCGACGCGGCGGCGGCGGCGAAGGGCGCGGCGACCAGCGCCACCCCCAAGGGCAGCTCCGGCAGGTCACCGTCTCGGGCGCGGGTGAGCGCCGGGCTGAGGCGGGCCTCAGCGGCGGGGCGGGCCCCTTCTACAGCAGGATTGTTGAGTCTCCAGAGCGCACCCATCACCGGACCAAACGCCGGGGCGATGTTCAGGGTGAGCTCTCGACCTGACTCCTCCATTCCCCAGCGTCCGCCGCGATCTTGGCGCACTCGACCGTCCGAGATCGTCCACAGCGAGCAGTCGTCAAGCCACAGCGACCCGACCACCACGAGCTCGGTCATGTGGTGGCTGAGCATGTCGGGCAGGTTGCCGTTGGAGATCGTCAGGGTGGTCACGCCCGGGGGCAGCGCCGCCTGGAGCGTCTGGTCGAACTGAACGTGGCGGGTGTTGCCGAGGCCCGTCGGGGCGCGCAGCGGCAGGCGCTCCCAGGGCACCCGAGCGCCGTCGGCCTTGAGCACGAGGCCGTCCCGCAGCTCGTTGAGCTTGGCGGCGATGAAGGCGTCGCTGTCTTGGCGGGTGAGGCCGCGCCGCGCCGCGTCGAGATCGAGGGCGTTGAGCTCCTGGACGATCTCGTGGGTGGGCACCCGCAGGCTGTAGTCCGCGGTGAGGGCGCCTTCGCGTAAGCTGAGCCGCAGGGCGTGGCTGGGCACGACGCCGTTGAGCGGGTGCGCGTCGGCGAGGCCCGGCCGCAGAGCGGTGAGCCCGGCGGCGAGTCCAGCGACGAGCGCAACGACGCGGCGGGTCATGGACCAGCTCCAGAGAGAAGAGGACCGCTCCCCTAACGCCTCGGCCTTGGTCTCGGCCAAAGCGAGGCTGTGTTAGAGGCTCCCCGGAGGCTCCATGCGCCAGCGCCGCGTCCAGCAGGGTTCTTCGCCGCCGTCGAGCCCGATCCTGCTCAAGATCATCGCCGCAAACGTCGTGCTCTACGTGCTCTACCTCGTCGGGCTGCGGATGGGGCTGCCCTACTTAGATCGCCTCCTGCTCGTGCCCCGGGAGGTGCTCACCGAGGGCGCGGTCTGGCAGCTCGTGACCTCCGTGTTCCTCCACGACCCCGTCGCGCCAGGCCATCTCTTGTGGAACATGGTGCTGCTGTGGATCTTCGGCACCCAGCTTGAGGCCCTGCGGGGCACACGCTCGATGCTTCAGGTCTACGCGGCGGGGGCGCTCGGCGGCGCCTTGTTCACCGTGGCCTTCGGCGGGCTCACCCACGCCCTCGCCCCGGCCGATTCCGTGGCCTCGGGCTGGTGGAGCGCGGCGCACCTCGGCGCTTCTGGGGCGATCAACGGGATCTTCGCCTGCTGGGCAGGCACGCTCTGGCGTCAGCGCGTGACCTTCATGTTTCTGGGCGAGCTGGAGGCGCGCACCTTCTTCGCCATCTTCTTGGGCATTGAGCTCCTGGGCGCGCTCAGCCTCGGCGGCGGCGTGAGCGTCACCAGCCACCTCGGCGGCATGGCCGTGGGCCTGGCCATCGGCCGCGACTGGCTCAACCTGCGCCGCATTCGCCTCAAGCTAGAGCGCCGCCGCATCGAGGCCGAGCTGACGCGCCTCGCGAAGGAGCGGGAGCGGCGAGGCTTCAAGGTGATCCAGGGCGGCAAAGACGCGGATGACTACGAGAGTTGACGCGCCGATAGAGATGAAAGAAATTTTTCATCACTTTTTTTCTTCGATAGGGTATGTTGGACCAACGTGGAGGCGCTCACGCTCTCTACCGCTCTGGCAATCTCCGCAGTGAACCGCCGCAAGTGCTCCATCGACGCCGCGCCCGCCTCCTCGGAGGCCCATCGCGGCCCGATTGGTGTACACTCGGGGTCACTGCGACGATTCCACCAAGCTCGTGCGCAGCAGGCTCTCGCAGGGAGTACCGAAGATCATGGAGAATCCAGACATTATGGACGTTCATCACCCTCGCCAAGATCGTCGGCCCCCTGCAGCGGCACGACGCGCGCGCGGCGGCAACTACGCTGTGCTCTTCGGGGTGTCGATGATCGGCGTCCTCGGCTTCGCGGCCCTCGCCGTTGACATGTCTTGGCTGCTCCTCGCCGACAACCAGGCCCAGAACGCCGCCGACGCCGCCGCCCACGCGGGCCTCATCGTCCTGCGCAACGAGCGTGACCAGACCCAAGCCTACGATGTAGCCGAGTCGGTCTTGGGCATGAACACCGTCGTCGGCGACTCCGTGGTGGTCGACTCCGAGACCACCATCGTCTTCGGAGGCTGGGACTTCGGCACCAAGACCTTCGACCCCACCGCGCTGTACGACAACGCCATTCAGGTCTCCGTCGCGCGCAACGAGGGCTCCACCCAAGGCGCGGTCGGACTGCTCCTGATGCCATTGTTGGGCCGCACCACGGGCAACGTATGGGCCCAGGCCACAAGCGCGCTTCGTGCCAGGGAGATCATGGTCGCCTTAGACATCAGCCTGACCTGGTGGAACTACGGCGGAGAGACCGAACATTTTGAGGGCGCCCGTGAGTCGTTGTTGAGCCTCTTGGAGTACGCCTGGAACGACGGCAGCCCCTTCCCCGGCGACCAGCTCGGCCTCGTGGTGTACACCGGCGGAGCGGTCGAGTACGCGCCGATGGGCTACGTCGCCGCCGAGTACGCCTCGTGGTACGCCGATTGGGACGACGAAGAGAATGACTCCACCCAAGGTTTAGAGCGCTGCAACAGCTTTTATTATCCCTGGTCCACCATTTACAAAACCTACTCTTTTGAGACGAGCATGATTGACTGTTCGTATCCTCGGGAAGAGTCCGCAGACCCACTTTACCCTGGCACAGACATTGAGGGCGCAATCGACACCGCCGCCGCGGGCCTAAACGCCCTCGGCGAGACCGACGCGCTCAAGTCAATTATCCTCGTCGCCGAGCACTCCGCCGACTGTGAGTCAGCGACCTTGGGCTCTATGTCGGGAACCTGGACCTATTCTCCGGCCTGCAACACCGGCGCCCACACCCTCGCCCGCCAGGCCTCAAACCGCGCAGCCGCCGACGACATCTCGATTTATGTCATGTCGTTCAACCAAGACAACATCGGCCTCCACAGGAACCGGCTGCGCTCTCTCGTGAAGGGGCGCGGCTTCTTCGCTGAGTCCGACGACGCCACGGACCTGCCGGAGATGATGGAGTCCATCGCCTTAGACATCCCAATCGCGCTGGTGCAGTGACTTATGGTCCTCAACCGTCGTGCCCGTCGTGGCTCTAACCTCATCGAGTTCGCCCTCATCCTCCCGGTGTTCGTGGCCTTGTTCACGGGCATTCTGGAGTTCTCCTGGGTGTTCTTCTTGCACGCCGCCGTGGTGAACGCGGTTCGTGATGGATGCCGCGCGGGCGCCGTGACGCCGCAGAGCGACAGCCCCGACGCCGCGGCCATCGACCACATGACCTACCTCATGTCGGCTTGGTCTCCATGCGGCACAGACTCGTCGCTGTGCACCTTCACCGCGGTCCCCGAGGGCACAAGCCCCGAGGAGTCCCTGGTCTGCACGATCGACTTCACCTATGAGCCCCTCGTCGGCATGGTGCCCGCGCCGAACCGTATGTCCGCGTCGGCCACCGTGCTGTTTGAGCTGCAGGACTGATGATGATGTCAAAAACACCTCGCCGGTCACTCCTCCGCGCTCTGCGCCGTGGCGCCTCGGCCATCGAGTTCGCGCTCACCCTGCCCGTGATGATCACCATCTTCTCGGTCATCGTCGAGTATGGCTGGTACTTCTTCCAGCAGTCGGCCACCTTAGGCGCCGTGCGTGACGGCGTGCGTTATGGCGTCACCATCGACCCCTCCTCGGGGGATCCCGACCTGGAGGCCATCTCCCGCTGCCGCACCGTGCTCGAAGGCTACGGCATCTCTTGCCCCACTGAGGGCGCGGCCTGCGCGGTGAGCGCGGTGATCGACTCCGACGCCTCCACCTGGGACTCCATGACCGTCGTGATCACCCGGGAGTACACCCCGCTGTTGGGGCTCATCCCGACGCCGACCACGGTCGGCGCGCAGATGACGATGCTCCTCGAGGTCCAATAGGGTGCTCACGGCGCTGGCGCTCCTGGCCTGCGCCGAGACGGAGCGCCCCGCGCCGCCCCGCCCGCCCGATGTGGTGGTGGTGAGCGTCGAGACCTTTCGCGCCGACCGCGCCCTCTTGGGCCAGCCGGGCTCGCCGATGCCCAAGCTCAGCGCCTTCGCCGAGGGCGCCCAGCGTTTTGAGGCCGCCTGGAGCCCGGCGCCCTGGACCTTGCCGTCGATGGTCAGCCTGCTGACGGGCCTCAACGCCGCCGAGCACGGCGTCACCCGGGGCGAGCTGAGCCTCAACCCCAAGGTGGAGACCCTCGCCGAGTCTCTGCAGGGCGCGGGGTATGAGACGATGTTTTTTGGGGTGAACAGCCTGTTCACCGCCAGCCGCGGCCTCGACCAAGGCTTCTCGACCTACCGCGCCTGGCCGAGCCTCAACGGCAACGACCTGCAGCGTGAGATGGAGCGCGCCGTAGACGCCCGGGATCCGTCGCGGCCGCTGCTGTTGTGGCTGCACTACTTTGAGCCGCACTGCCCCTACGAGGCCGCCCAGCCGTTTCGGGGTCGTGAGACGCCCACCTGGGGCGAAGACGAGGCGCCGACCCTTGATCAAGCACAGTTTGATCAGCTCGGGCGCTGCTTCCAGCTCAGCGACCCCGGCGAGCAGCCCGTGCTCCAGGTCGGGCGTTACCTGCGGGAGTATGACGCCGAGCTGCGGGGCATCGACCTGCTGCTCGGCGACCTCTTCGTCTCCTTGGAGCGCCGTGGCCTCCAGGACGCCGTGGTGGTCGTCGTCGGGGATCACGGCGAGTCGTTCTGGGAGCACGGCGACTTCGGCCACGGGCGGACCTTGTTTGAGGAGGTGCTGCATGTGCCGCTGCTGGTTCGTTGGCCGGGCCAGGGAGACGCCGGGGTGGTGACGAGCCCGGTGAGCACGAGCGTCGTTCCCCAGCTCCTCCGCGCCGCCGCGGGGCTCGGGGAGCGCCCGACCTACGACGGCCCGGTGCTCGCCGGGACCGACGACGAGGGCCGGTCTCTGCGCGCCGGGCGCCTGGGCGACCAAAAGCTCATCCTCGACACACAGACCGGGGCGGTGCTGGCCTTTGACTTAGGCGCCGACCCCCACGAGCGGGCGCCCTTGGCGACGCCCGACCCGACGCTCCTTCAGGCCGTGCGCGCCGAGGCGGCGACCCAGCCGACCGCCGCGCCTCTGGCCTTGCCCCTGGCGCCCCCCGTCGAGGCCCAGCTCCGCGCCCTCGGCTACAAGCCCTGAGCCGCGTGGGGTATACTCCCCGGCGGAAGGAGCCCCGCCTATGCCTCGTGTCGCCCGAACCGTGCTCGCCGCCGCCCTCACGCTGGGGCTCTGCCTGCCCCTCGGAGCGAGCCGGGCCGGAGAGCTTACGCCCCTCATCGACGCGAGCTTCGCCCCCGCGCCCCAGACGCCCGCGCAGAGCCTCGTCGTCGCAGCCCCGGTCGTCGATCCCGAGTCTCTGCCCGCCGCCACGGTGCCCGAGTCGGAGCAGGCCTTGATGTGGGTGGTGCTCGCGGCCACGGGCGGCTTCTTGGCCGGCGCCGCCGTGGGCGGCTTCATCTGCTGCTTCTTGTTCTTCACGCTCTACTACTGATCTGTGCGTCGCCCCCTCCGCGCCTGGGCGCTCCTCGGCCTCGCCGCGCTCACCTTGGGCTGGGACGACCCCGGCGGGCGCTTCACCTTGCCCCTGGCGCCGGACTGGGTGGTGTGGACCGACGCGCCGAGCGTGCTGCCCGGCCAGAGCTTACGCGCCCGGCATGTGCCCACCGGCGGCGGCCTCGCGCTGCGCGCCCTCGACGCGGCGACGCTCACCGACCTCCGCGCCCGGGGCACCCGGGGCGTAGACGTCGAGGCCGTGCTGAGCCCCGACCGCCTCGCCCGGGCGGCGCAGATGAGCCAAGGCGAAGACGAGCAGTCGAGCACGGTGTTTGTCGGCCCGGCGGACGGCGCGGGCAACCACCTCGGCCGCTGGGTGCTGACGCCGACCCCGGCCCCGGGCGAGGCGGCGCGGGTGTATTGGCAGCTCTTCTGGCGCACAGACGGCGAGTTTCACCAGCTCATCGCCTGGGCGCCGCTCAGCGAAGGCGCGCGGTTTGTCGCGGCGATGCGGGCCTTTGAGCGGGGCGTCACCACGCCGGGCTACACGCCGCCAAAGACCGTGCTGTATGACGCCGGGCGAGACGGCTGCGGGCCCCCGGTGCGCGCCGACCGCGCCGAGGCCCTCCGCCTGAGCCGCCGCTTTGAGGAGGCCCGGGGGGTCTTGCGGGAGGCCTGGGATCACCGCCTCGCCGCCGAGACCGGCCCCATGCCCGCCGAGCTCGGCCTTCAGCTCGCCGAGCTGCGGGTGATGGGCCTGCTCTACCGCCTCGTCGAGTCTTGTATACAGTCCGAGGCCCGGTCCCGGCGTGACTGTGAGGTTGAGGAGGGCCCCGCTGTCGGCGCACGAAACCTGGCGTTTCAGGAGGGCGTCGTGGGCTGTATGGACGCGGACAGCACCGTCGGCGCCGCGGCGCGGGCCGCCGTCGTGCCCTATCTGGGGGCCCCGTGAGCGGCCTCGTCTGGGCGATCTGGCTCAGCGCCGCCGGGCCGCCGCTCTGTGTCTCAACGCAGAGCGTGGCCCCGAATGCCCCCGCCGCCGCCGAAGACCTCGGCCCGACGAGCACCTTCGACGCCACGGCGCGGCTCTGGCTCGGGGCCTGGCGCCACCTCATCGCCCCGGCGGACGGCGCGCGCTGCGGCTTTTACCCCTCTTGCTCCCATTACGCCGCCGAGGCCCTCCGAGAGCACGGCCCGCTGCGGGGCGCCGCGCTCACCACCGCCCGGCTGATGCGGCCCCAAGACGCCTGGCGTTACCCCGTCTGTGTCGCGGGGGACCGCCGATTTTTGCTGGACCCGGTGCCGGAGTCCACACGATGAGGCTCCGGGTCGTCAGTCTGTGTCTCATCGGCCTCAGCGCCTCCGCCCAGGCCTTCGCCCAAGAGGCGCCGCCGGACGCCTTGGCCGCCGAGCTGCGCGCCGCCGGGCTCTGTGACGAGGCGTTCTTGGAGTACGCCCGGCTGGCGGTGACGACGCCGTCGCGGCCGGACACGACGCTCAAGGCCGGGGAGGCGCTGTGGTGCGCCGGGCGCTACGACGACGCCGCGCGGTATTTTGCCCAGGCCCGCCTTGAGCTCCCCGAGCGGGGGAGCCTCCGTCTGGGCGAGGCCGAGAGCCTGTACCTCGCCGGGCGCAGCCACGACGCGGCGCTGCTGCTGCAGGCCGCCCCGAGCCCCGACCCCATCGGCCTCGACGTGATGCGCGGGGCGTGGATCAGCCTGCGAACCGACGGAGATCTCAGCGCCGCCGCCGCGCGCCTGGAGGCCGTGCCGCCGGGCCCCTTACGCCCCGCCGCCGACCTCTTCGCCGCCGAGCTGCGCGCCGCCCCGCCGATCCCCCACCGCTCCCCAGCCCTCGCCGGCGCCCTCTCCGCCGTGGCGCCCGGCGCGGGCCAGCTCTACGCCGGGGCGCCCAAAGACGGCCTCAGCGCGCTGTTGGTGAACGGGGCGCTCATCGGCGGCGCCGTCGCCTTGGCCCGGTCGGATCGGCCCGGCGCCGCCGCGCTCACCGGGGTCGTCGATAGCGCGCCGCCTTAGACACCCTCGCCGTGTCCCACGAGCTGACGCTGACCCCCACCGACGACGACGCCTGGGCGTTTCGGGTGGGGGATCCTTGATCGTTTTGGCGCTCGCCCTGGGCTGCCTCGGCGCGACCCCCACGCCCAGCGCCGAAGGACGCGCCCTGCAGGTCGGCGCGGAGCGGCTGCCTTTCCCCGAGGGCTGGCGCCTCGCCCTTGATCCAGAGCACCTCCGCTCCAGTTTGCCAGGGGTGATCGCCGAGGCCGCCCGGGGCGACGACCGCCTGGCCCTCGCCGCCTTCCCCCTGCCCACCTTCGCGGCCTCCCTCCGGCCCCTCGACCTGCTCATCGGCCTCGACCCCGCCCTCGGGGCGCCCGCCGATCCGGGGTATCGCCTGGGCCGCGCGCCGCGCTGCGGAGGGGCCATCGAGCGGGTGTTGATCGGCGAAGACGGCCGCGCCGCCATGCAGCTCGCCTGGCGCCAAGACCGCCTGTTTCTGCTGGTGACGGCCTGGAGCGAAGGAGAGGCGCTGTTCCCCGAGGCCGCCCGGCAGGTGGTCTGCGCCCGGAGCCCGACGCCGTGAGCGCCCGCCTCGCTAGGTTTGTGGAGGGCCTGGGCCTCGCCGCCGCCTTGGGTCTGCTCTTGGGCGCCCTCGACACCTTCACCTCCGACGCGCCCTCTTGGCCTGCCTTGGCCGCCTTGGCCGCCCTGAACGGTCTGCTGCTGAGCGTCGCCGCCGCGCCGTTTGTGGGCCTCTTCGCGCTGCTGAGCCGCCGATCGACCCCGCGCTGGGCCCTCGGCCTGCTCCCCTTGGTGATCGTGGCGAGCCTCCTGCTTCGGGGGCTTGGGCAGGGCCTCAGCGAGGGCCGCGCCGCGCTGTTGAGCCAGCCCCTCCCCCGCCTCCGGAGCGACGCCGCGCCCCCGGGCCCCGTCGTGCTCATCACCCTCGACACGACGCGGCGCGACGCGCTCTCGCAGATGCCGCAGCTCTCGGCCTGGGGAGACGCGGGCCTGCGCTTTCACCGGGCCACGGCCAGCGCGCCTTGGACCTTGCCGTCGATGGCGAGCGCGCTGACCGGCGTCCCACCCCACGTCCACGGCGCCGGGGCCCGCCGCCACGACGCCGAGGACGCCCCACGCGTCGGCCTTCACGACGCCCAGCCCACCCTCGCCGACGCGCTCCATGAGCGGGGCTACGTCAGCGTCGCGGTGATCACCAACCCCTACCTCGCGCCGCGCTACGGCCTCACCGCGCGGTTTGACCGGGTGTTTGACCTCAGCCAAGAGGAGGCTTGGGCCCGGGCCGCCCGGCGATCGAGCCTCGCCCGGCTGTTTGTGGAGCCGCGCCCGGCGAACGCCAAAGCCGCCGTTCACCGCGCTCTGGAGGCCCTGGACCGCATCGAGGGCGGGCGGTTTTTTCTGTGGCTGCACCTCATCGACCCCCACGCGCCGTATGGCCAGCGCGGCGACGACGAGACCTGCGCGCTCCCGAGCTGCTGGGACGACTGGCGCGGGGCCCGGGCGACGAAGACCCCGCCGGATCCCGACACCTTGGCGGCGATTCGGGGCCTGTACGACGTGGAGCTGGCCGAGCTCGACGCCGCCTTGGCCCCGCTCTTGGCCCGGCTCCGCGAGCGCTCCCCCGAGGCCCTCGTCATCGTCGCCGCCGACCACGGCGAGGCCTTCAACGAGGACGGCGTCATGGAGCACGGCTCGGGCTTCACCGAGGCCGAGCTCGCCGTGCCGCTGCTGGTCCATGCGCCGGGCCTCTCCCCCACCACGTCGGGCCGGGGGGTGTGCCTCAGCGGCCTCTACGACGCGACCCTGGCCTGGGCCGACGGCGGAGGTCTGGGCCCTTGGGCGCCGGAGGGCCCCGACACCCCCTGCCCGGCGAGCTCTCTGCTGCGCGGCGAGGAGGGCTCCGCTTGCAGCCTCGGCCCGGCCCGGCTCAGCCGGATCGGCGAGGTGGAGCGCCTGTGGGTAGACCCGCTGAGCTCCCCCGCCGAGCCCGAGGCCACCCTCGCCGCCTTACGCGCCTGTCTGCCGCCGCCGATGCCCATCGGCGCCTCAGCGGCGCCCCACGAGGCGGACGCCGCGCTCAAGGCCCTGGGCTACATCGACTGAGCGACCTACTGGCACTCCTGCACGGTGCTAGACGTGGTCTCGGTGCAGGAGGTCAAGGAGGAGGTCGGGTCGTAGGCGCAGCGGGTGATCATGTTGCGGGAGGCGCCACACTTGGGCGGGGTGCTGCCTTTCCAGCCGACGACGGTGTCCGCCGAGCAGCGCAGGATGTTGGTGGGGCAGGAGCCCATGGTGGTGTAGCGCTGGTCTTCGGCGCCGTCGCAGTCGTAATCGTAGGAGCCGTCGCCCCGATCCGTGGTGAAGTACCCCGTCTGGGCGGGGCTGGCCTTGGAGTTGGAGTCGTAACAGTCGGTGCTGTTCGTGACCTTGTAGCTAGAGCTTGGCGAGCAGAGGCAAGACGAGCTCGTGGAGCTGCCGTAGCCGTCGCCGTCGCTGTCGAGGTAGTAGGTCGTGCAGCCCGAGGAGCCCGCCGGGTCTACGCTGCCGTCGCAGTTGTTGTCGAGGCTGTCGCAGGTCTCTGTGGCGGCGGGGCTCACCGCGGCGCTGCCGTCGTTGCAGTCGCCGTCGTCTTCAGTGTAGCCGTCGCTGTCGTCGTCGAAGCAGGACGTGCCCTCGTCGATGGTGACGTCACAGTCGTTGTCGTAGCCGTCGCAGGTCTCTTTGGCGCCGGGGTAGACCGTGCGGTCTGCGTCGTCACAGTCGCCGTCGAGCTCGGTGTACAGATCGCCGTCGTCGTCGTAGCCGACGGTGCCCTCGTCGATGAGGTTGTCGCAGTCGTTGTCGATGCCGTCGTAGAGCTCGGTGGCCGTGGGGTAGATGTCTTCGTCGGCGTCGTCGCAGTCGCCCAGAGACTCGGTGAAGCCGTCGCCGTCGGCGTCGTGCTCGGTCTCGCTGATGACGGGGAAGTAGGCCGTCGCCTCGGCGCTGTCGCCGCCGCTGTCCCAGGCCGTGAAGGTGAGCAGGTGGGTGCCGACGCCCAAGATCACGTCGCAGGTGGCGATGTTGTCCGAGGCCGGGGCCACGCGGCACAGCTCACCCTCCAAGTCGGAGGTGACGATGAGCAGGAGGTTCGCCGGGGCGTCTTGTTCGTCGGTGACCCCGGCGCGCAGCGTGTACGGGAGGCCCTCGATGCCGAAGTCGGAGCCCACCGGCGCGAGGATGTTCACCCGGGGGCGCTCCTCCACATCGACGACGACCACCCCCACCGCGGCGAAGCCTTGGGCCTGGGCGGAGTCGGTCACGGTGAGCTTGATCGCGTGGCTGCCGACGCTGAGGTTCGCGGTGACGAAGCTCACGTTGCCGTCTACGTCGGCGAGGCGGCCCTCTTGCAGCACCCCGTCGAGGTCGGAGCTCCAGGTGAGGTAGAGATCGGCCGGATCGTCCTGGTTGTCGACGACGCGGCCGATGAAGGTCACCGACGTGCGCTCATCAAAGGCTTGGCCCTCGACCGGGGAGGTGATGGAGGCGCCGGGCTCGGTGTTGTAGACCTTGTACTTCGTGTCGGAGGGGGCGCAGGAGTAGAGGCTGGACAGCAAGAGGATCAGCATGTGGGCCTCGGTCGAGTTCTGGTGGGCTTCTGTCAACTTATCTGACAATTCTGGGGTCGGCGCGTCGCGCGCCGCGCCGGAGGTGATCCAGAGCGTCAGCTCAAGGATCCTCTCCTCATAACCCGGCCTAAGAGGCCGATCTTCCGAAAGTCTCGGCCCGGGATTGCCAGCGGGGCCTGAAGGGTTCACCCTCACATCATGCGCACCCTCCTCCTGTTCTTGTTCTCTTGCGGCCTCGCCTTTGGTGAGGACGTCCGCGATCTCGTGAACGCCTGGAAGCTCAAGTACAACGAGGCCTTAGAGCTCTCACGCTCGGGGCGCACCCTCGCGGCCCTCGACGCGGCGATGGCGGCGGCGGAGCTGGCGCCCACCCCCGACAAACCCCAGGCCCAGGCGCTCGTGGCCACCTTGGCCGCGGAGCTCGGTGACTACGACCTCGCCTTCGCCACCATCGACCCGCTGCTCGGCCACCCCGCCGTAGGCTGGCAGACCTGGTGGAACCTCGCGATCAGCGCCCGAGACGGAGGCTACCCCGAGCGCGGCGTGCGGTACGCCCAGGCGGCCTTGGTGGGTATGCCCAAACCTGAAGAGGCCCACGCGCTCATCTTGAGCATGGCCGTGAGCGCGCGGCAGCTCGACGTGGCCTTAGAGGCCGAGAAGAAGCTCGGCAAAGGCAAAGAGCCCGAGCTGCGCGCGGCCTTGGTGCGGGCGCTCATCGAGGGGCGCCGCTGTGACGACGCCCGACGGATCTCCGCCGGGCTGCCCGCCGACGGCGACCGTGAGGCGCTGCTCTCCGACTGCAGCAGCGCCTAAGAGCTCTTGAGCAGGGCCTCGATCACGGCGATGGCGAGGCGTAAGGTGCGGGTCTGCTGGCCAACGAGCTTGGAGGCGAGCTCCTCGACGTCGGGGGCGCCGGGCTCGGGCAGGTCGTCCAAGGTGGCGAGATCACGCAGGGGCAGCTCTAAGCCCCGGGCGAGCTTGGCGAGGGTCTCGACGCTCGGCAGGCGCTCGCCGTTCTCGAAGCGGCTGATCTCACCGGCGCGAATGCCGCCGGAGCGGGCGCCGAGCTCGGTCTGGGTGAGCCGGGCACGTTTGCGGAGCTGCCGGAGACGCTGGCCGACGCGCTCGCGGATCTCTGGGGAGCCCTGATCATCGTCAATGAGCTCGCTGGCGCTGAGGAAGCCGCCCTCTTCAGGGGCGTCGGGGCCGCCAGCGCTCAACAGCGCGTCGAGATCGGGATCGACCTCGGAATCGGGATCGACGAGCGGCGCGGGGGGCGCCTCGCTCGCGGCGGCGCCGGGCGCCTTCACCGACTTGGACGCCCGCTTCTTCGGCTGCTTCCCCTTCTTGTTGTCGTCGATGTCATCTTCCACAGGGCAAACCTCTGCGCGTGACGCCGCCGCGACACACGCTCAAGCGGTGGGTGCGGGCACGTCTTGTGCGAGAACGGCGAGGCGCAGGCGCTGAGACGACGGCGCCCAAGAGACCCCGCCGGGCACGACGTGGATCAGGCGACCTTGATGATCGCGTCGACCGCGGCGAGCACGGTGCGGATGACCTCGGGAGGCTTGCCCCGGAGGCGCACGAAGAGCATCTCCAGCTCCTCCCACTCCTTCGCCCGAGGGGTGCCCGGATCTTGGGCGATCTGTTCAGGGCCGTCTACATCGACGAGCTCCTTCACGGAGCAGCCGAGGCCCTGGGCGAGCCGGTAGAGGGTGGCGAGGTTCGGGGAGCGCGCCCCGGACTCGAAGCGCCAGATCTCACCCGCGGCGATGCCGCCGGAACGATCGCCGAGCTGGCGCTGGGTGAGGCTCGCGCGGAGTCGATAGTCCCGAAGGCGTCGTCCAAGGCGCAGGCGGAGCGGGGATGCGGTCATAGCGGGCTCCACGGGAAGAGTAGTGCTGTTCATCCTGAACAACCATCTTAGCTTAGTGGCTAAGCGTTCACAAGTGGAGACCGCCCCGTGATTGACCGAGGCCCTCGCCAGATGTCAACAAAGCGTGGAGATGTGCGCTCCCTGGCGCCCACAGCGCGCGACGAGGCGCGGCGCGGCGCGTCGTCTTGAGCGTGGGCAGGAGCGCCCAGATCCGCCTCCGGGGCGGTCTCTTTGGGGATCCTCACGACCTTGGCGCGGCGCGGGGCGCGTGAGGGTGTACTCTGAAGGTCTGAAGTTCAACGGACCAGGCCGCCGTGCGCGACTCGCTGCTCGCCAACGCCGACCCCAGCCTCTACGCGCCGATCTCGGCGTGGACCGCTCTGCGCGCGCCGATGGAGCCCCACGCCCGGCGGGTGATCGGGCTGTGGGCCTTGGCCGTGGCGCTCACGGTGATGTTCGGCGTGGGCCGCGAGCTCGCGGGGCTCTCTTCAGTGCCGATCACCGTCGCCGGGGTCACGAGCCAGGTCGCCCTGCACCCCGCGCTCTTGGTGTTTGGGCCGGTGACCCTGTGGATGGGGCTCTCCTGGGGCTTCTCCGGCGCCTTGGTCGCGGGCATCGCCCTGCGCCTGTTCTCCGGGGATCCCTTCCACGTCGCGGCCCTGCTCTCCGGCGCCGAGGCGATGGGCCTCGTGCCCGTGGCCCTGGGGTACCGCGCCGCGCCGGTCTCCACCTCTCCCCACAGGCCTCTGGCCGCGGTCTACTTTCTGCTGATCGCGCTGTTGAGCGCGGTGCTCGGCTCCGGCGGCGAGGCGCTGCGGGGCCTGCTCATCAAGGACAGCCTCGTCGAGCGCCTGACCTTGTGGCACGGGAGCTGGATCGGCCCCTTCGCCCAGTGGGCCTTCCTCATCGGGCCGATCCTCGTGCTCGCCGGGCCCAAGGTCTACGCCTGGAAGTCGGAGACCGGCCTCGCCCAGCCCTGGAGCCTGCCCACGCCGCGCCTGCTCGCCGCGCTTCTGGCCTTGGGCGTGGCGCTGCTCTCCACCTTCATCCTCGGCAACCGCGCCACCGCCGAGTATCGCCTTGAGCTCGCCGTCGCCGGGCTGCCCCGGGAGGTGCAGCTCGACGCCATCGCCGCGTTCAACAGCACCGACGTCGTGCCTCTGCTGAGCGTCATCTTGTTGATCTGTGTGGGTCTGGTGTCGTTCCAGCTCACGACGCGGTGGAACGAGATGTCTCGGGCGAGCGCCGACGCCCTACGCGCCTCCGAGGCCCGCACCCGGGCGCTCATCGACGCCATCCCCGACCTCGTGATGCGGTTTCGCCCAGACGGCACCGTGCTCGACCTCAAGGACGGCCTCGGCCTCTTGGGCCAGTCGGATCATGTGGGGCAGTCGATCACCGAGTTCTGGCCCTCCCGGGTGACCCACCCGCTCCTGGGCCGGGCTGAAGACGCCTTGGCCTTTGGGCACGCCATCGTCGAGTTCCGCATGGAGACCCTCGGCGCCATGCGTGACTACGAGGCGCGGCTCACGGCGAACGGCAAAGAGGACGTCGTCGCCATCGTGCGTGACGTCACCCAACAACGAGAGCTGTTCCGGGTGCGCACCGAGCTCGTGAACCAGGTGAGCCACGGCCTAAGGATGCCCCTCAACTCCGTTCAAGGCGCCTTGGGCCTCATCCGCAGCGGCGCCGCCGGGGAGGTGCCCGAGCGTGTGGCCCAGCTCATCGCCTTGGCCACCCGCAACACCGAGCGCCTCGTGCGCCTCGCCGATGAGGTGAGCGCCATGGCCCCGAAGGGCGCCGGGGACAGCTCCTTCATCTTGGAGCCCGTGGACCTCGCAGGTTTGGTCGAGGCGTCGGTTCACTCCGCCCGGGGCGTCGCCCGGGACCTGAGCCGGGCGTCGGTGGCCTTCACGGCGGACGTGAAGGAGGCCCTGGTGCTCGGCGACCCCGACCGCGTGACCGAGGTGATCGAGCAGCTCCTCTCCAACGCGCTCACCTTCACGCCGCCCTTTGGCCGGGTGGAGGTCACCCTCAAACACTCCCGCGAGGCGTTCCGGGTGCAGGTTCGTGACGAGGGCCCTGGCATCCCCGAGGCGTTTCAGCCCCGGGTCTTCCGCCGCCCCCGGGCCCAAGACGCCCGGCCCACCGGCCTCGCCCGGGCCCGCGACATGGTGCTCGATCTCGGCGGCGCCATCGGCTTTGAGAGCAAGCTCGGGCGCGGCACGACCTTCTGGTTTGAGCTGCCCGAGCGCCTCGCCTCCACTGAAGAGCGAGAGCGCACGCCGCCACGCCGCAGCACCACGGCCAAGAGCCACCTCGCGCTCAGCCCGATCGAGCTCGTAGACATCGAAGATCTCCCACCTCCCCCGACAAAGGCTTGAGACCGACAAAGACCTGAGACAAAGTCCGCTGTCGGGCGTTTGTGGTGCTACCCTGTGCTTCCCCAATTCTCCATGAAGGAGTCATGATGCGCCGTTCGTCTGCGATCCTGCTGCTCAGTGTCTTTGCCCTCAACGCTTGTGTCGGCGACAAGGCCTCGGACGGCGGCGACACCGCCGCTGAGAACAGCCCGCCCAGCGCCCCGATCCTCTCCCTCAGCGGGGGCAGCACCGGGGAAGACCTCACCGCCGAGATGACGGTGGAGTCCACCGACGCCGACGGTGACACGATCACCTACACCTGGGCCTGGACCTTAGACGGCGCCGCCCAGGCCGACCTCACCACGGAGACCGTGCCCGGCGACCGCGTCGCCCGGGGCCAGGTCTGGTCGGTCACCGTGACCCCCAACGACGGCACCGAGGATGGCCCCTCGGCCACCGCCGAGACCACCATCGGCAACGGCCTGCCCGCCATCACGATCACCCTCACCCCCGCCGCGGTGACCACGGACACCGTGCTCACCGCGCTCATCGGCGGCTCCGACCCTGACGGTGACGTGCTGACCTATGAGATCGACTGGCTCGTGAACGACGTCGTCGTCGCCAGCGGCGTCGAGAGCCTCAGCGGCCTCGAGTTCTTCGACAAAGGCGACACCGTTCAGGTCGTCGTGACCGCCACGGACTCCGAAGGCGGCAGCACCACCACCGAGTCCGCCTTGTTGGAGGTCGGCAACCTCGCCCCCTCGGCGCCGGTCGTCGAGATCGACCCCAGCTCCCCCATCTCCGGGAGCGCCTTCCAGTGCCTCGTCGTCGAGCCCGCCACGGACGGCGACGGCGAGGAGCTCCTGTACTCGGTCACCTGGACCCGCGACGGCGCGGCCTTCACCGACAACACCACGACGAGCCAGCCCGGCGACACCGTGCCCTCGGGCGTGGCCGTGGCCGGTGAGGTCTGGACCTGCAGCGTGACGGCCTCGGACTCCGACGAGGCCGGTGAGGCCGGCACGGCGACGGCGACGATCACCGCTTGGTCGGGCCCGCGCCTGTTCACGCCCTGCGGCGCCACGGGCTACAACGGCCCCGATCAGACCCTCTGCGACGCGGCCTACCTCGGCTCCACCTTGGAGGGCGAGGTCGGCGTCAGCGCGGGTTACCAGGCCTGGACCGCGCCCTTGACCGGCGACTTCCGGGTGCAGGCCTGCGGCGCCCAAGGCGCGGCGGCGGCCACGGGCTACGTCGGCGGCAAAGGCGCCTGCGTCGAGGGCACCTTCGCCCTGACCGCCGGGGAGGTCTACTTCATCGCCGTGGGCCAGATCGGCACGGGCCAGTCCAGCGAGTCCAACGGCGGCGGCGGCGGCGGCAGCTTCTTCGTCATCGCGGCCGATGACACGCCCCTGCTCATCGCGGGCGGCGGCGGCGGCACCCGCGCCTCGGTCTACAACAACGGCTGCGACGGCCTCGCCACCGAGTTTGGTGTTGAGGGCTCGGGCTACAGCGACTCGTGGACCTGCCCCGCGCTCACCAGCGGCGCGGGTGAAGGCGGCGCGGCGTCGAGCCACTCCTGGGGCTCCGGCGGCGCGGGCTTCTACAGCGACGGCAGCTCGGACGACTACGGCGGCACCAGCACCGCGTATGGTGTCGGCGGCAAGACCTGGCTCAACGGGCTCCAGGGCGGCACCGACGGCGGCTACGAATGCGGCGAGGACGCTTATGGCGGCTTCGGCGGCGGCGGCGCGGGCAACGGCTGCTACGGCGGCGGCGGCGGCGGCGGCTACTCCGGCGGCCAAGGCGGCCGGGTCGCGGGCGGCGCGGGCAGCTACAACGCCGGGCTCGACCCCGTCGGCACCGACGGCGCCAACGAGGGCGACGGCTGGGTGCTGATCGACCTCGCCGACTGATCCCAGGCCTCCCACGACGCGGCGCCCTGGGCTATCTAGGGCGCCGCATGTCGTCTCCGCTCGTCGATCTCGCCCAGACCTTCCTGCTCATCCTCGTCGCCGAGCTTGGCGACAAGTCGATGCTCGCCTGCGTGGCCTTGGGCGCGCGGCTGCGGGCGGGGCCGGTGATCTTGGGCGCGCTCTTGGCCTTCTCCGGGCTCAACGCCTTGGGGGTGCTGTTCGGCGCGAGCCTCAGCGCGGCCCTGCCCCCGGCCCTCGTCGCGGCCGTGGTGGCGGTGATGTTTTTGGCCTTCGGGGCGGTGACCCTGCTGAGCCACGACGACGACGACGACGAGGCCCCGGACGCGGCGCAGACGACGGGCCGCTCGGCGCTCCTCACCACGATGAGCCTCTTGTTCTTCGCCGAGCTCGGCGACAAGACCCAGCTCGCCGTCGCCGCCTTGGCGAGCGACCACCACCCCGTCGCGGTCTGGGCCGGGGCCACGGCCGGGCTCACCTTCACCAGCGCGCTGGGCGTCTGGGCGGGGCAGACCCTCCTCACCCGCCTGCCCAAGCGGGGCCTGCGCCTCGCCGCCGGGGGCCTGTTCGTGGCCTTCGGCGCCGTGGCGGCGTGGCGGGCGTGGTCACTCTTCGCCGCCTGAGCCTCGGCCCTAGGCCATGATCTCCTCGATGAGCCCGGGCTCCAACGACTCGTCGCCGAACGTGGTGACCGGCCCGCCGTCTTCAGCGGTGACGCCCACCGCCGTGGCGATGCTGTTGAAGAGCTTGTTGTTGGTGACGCCGCCGAGGTCGTGGAAATACCCGGTGTTGAGCGCCCCACCGGCGCCGCCGACGAGGATGTAAGGCACGTTGTCGTAGCTGTGGCTGGGGCCGTTGCCGAGGTCGTTGCACCACACGGCGACGCTGTTGTCGAGCACGCCGTGCTCATCGAGGCGGCTCAGGAGGTGGTCAAACATCCCGGCGAACAGTCGATCGATGGCGTTGTGCATCTCATAGGCGCCCTCGATGGCCTCCCCCTCGGCGCCGTCGCTATAAATGCGGTGGCTGATGAAGTGGAAGCTCGGCAAGAGCTGGCCGTTGATGGTGAACTCTGTGGCGTCGTTGCCGTCGCCGATCTGCAGCGTCGCCGCCCGGGCGAAGTCGCAGGCGAAGGCCAAGGCGATGAGGTCCATGTGCCACTTGGCGAAGGTGACGCGGTTCTCGTTTAAGGTGCCTTGGCCCGTGGCCAACATCATCATCTGTAGCTCATCTTGGGCGAGCTCACAGGTGAGGCGCTCAAACTCGCGCACGGCCTCCAGATGCGTGTCCAGGCGCCGCAGATCGCTCGACGAGAGCTTGGGGCTGGCGCGTAGGCTCTCTAGTTGCTCCCGCAGCAGGTCGTTCACGGCCACCCGGCGTTTGTCGAGGAGCGGGTCGGGGGTGAAGTCGGGCAGGCCGACCATTCGTTTGTAGGCGTTCCAGGGGTCGTCTTCAGCGGCGCGGAGGTCCATCGGCCCCCGGTAGCTGAGCACCTCCTCGATGTAGTCGTTGCGTGGGCCGGTGTACAGCGTGAGGGGCTCGCCGCCGTTGTTGTTGGGGAAATGCCGGGCGATGTAGTTGTCGATGGACTCGCCCATGGACAGAGACTCGGCGCCCGAGGGGTCGGCGCTGACCTGGGCCGCGGTGAGGCACTGGTTGCCGCCGCCGGAGTGCCCGCAGCCGTTGGAGCTGAAGTTGAACTTCAGGCCCTTGAGCGCGAGCATCTTTGGCGCCCACACAGCGAGCTCCGAGAGCGCGCGGTCGGTCTGCGCGGCGAGGCCCGAGGACGTGAGCGCCCCCGTGGCCTGGGGCCAGAAGCCGTCGGCCTCGCCGTCGTCCTCTTGGGTGACGCCGTTCGCTTGACGCACAAACACGGCGTAGCGGCCGTCGCCCCCAGCGGCCCGGGCCCGGGGCGCGAGGCTCTCTAAGAAGGGCAAGGCCAAGGCCACGCCCCCGGCGCCCCGAAGCACGGCCCGGCGGCTGGGGTGGGCGGGGACGACGAGGGGGCCGGGCAACCAGAACGATCTCATGGGCTCACCTCATCGGTGCGGGCGCGGAAGGCTTCACTGGCGACGATCTCGACGATGAGCGACTGAATGGACGCCCCGCCCAAGGAGCTGGTCACCACGGGGGCGAGGCGCTCCTCGTCGGCGTCTGTGGCGGGTCGGGCGAGGAGGTACTCTAACCAGTGCGTCGCGTAACATCGGTGCGACTGCGCGTGGGCGGCGACGAGGTTGACAAACTCCGTGCCCGTCGTCCAGGTGACCTCATCCCCGCCGAGGTTAAACGTCCCCGAGGCGTCCACGGGGGCGCCGTTGTCCGTGGTGCGGAAGGCGCCGAGGGCGTCGTAGCCCTCAAACGCGAAGCCCGGCGGGTTGATGAGCGTGCCGTGGCAGATCTCGCCGCAGGTGCCCTCTCCGGTGTGCGACTCGACACGGTCGCGGTTGGTCACGCCCTCCTCAGACGCCGGGAGCGGCGTGACGTTCGGCGGCGGCTCGGGGATGGGGTAACAGAGGATCTGTTTGTTCACGAACACACCCCGGTGAATCGGCGAGGGGGTGGTGCTGTCGGCGTTGCCCGCCAAGAACCAGCCTTGGGTGAGCAGCCCCGCGCGCTCCGCCGGGTTGAGCGCCACACGCTCCCAGGTGTCGTCGTCTGTGGGCCCTGAGACCCCGTAGAGCTGGGCCAGGGTGCGGTTGGCGACGGTGTAGTCCGCGCTCAGAAGCTCGGTCACCCCGCCCTCGTCCTCAAAGATCACCGCGTCCACAAACCGCTCGGCCTCCTCCCGCATCCAGCCGGGCAGGGCTGAAGAGAACAGCGGGAACCGCTCGGCGTCTTTGGAGATGTTGACGGTCTGGTCCAAGGCGAGGAGCTGGGCGTGAAAATCGGCGACGACGGGCTGGGCGCGGGCGTCGGTGAGCATGGTGCGGGCGACCTCCCGGAGCTTCTCTGGGTCGCTCAGCTCCCCTTTGGCCGCGAGCTCAAACAGCCAAGCGTCGGGCATGGTGCCCCACAGCGCGAAGCTGAGCTTACTCGCCAGCTCATAATCATCGAGGGGGATGACCCCGGAGGCGTCGGGGGTGGTGCTGCGCTCGACACGGTAGACAAAAAACGGCGACTGCAGCACGGTGATGAGCACGAGCTGCACGCCGTCGCGGAAGGCGTCGCCGCTGCCGACGAGCGCCTCTCCTTGGTCAAACACCGCGAGCCAGCTCGTGATCTCGTCCTCGCTGAGCGGCCGGCGGTAGGCCCGCCCCACGAGGTCGGTGATCCAGGCCCGGGCCTCGGCCTCCCCCGCCAACGTGTCGCCGAGGCCGTCGATGGGCCCGTAGAGGTTGAGCCAGTCGATGGTGAGGTTTCGGTCTTTTCCGGCGGCCTCGTCGTAACAGTCGTTGAGAAACGACACAGACAGGCTGTGGCTCCCGGCGCTCATCAGCACGTCGATGGACGTGTCGGCGTAGTCCGCCGTGGCGGAATAAGCGTGCACCACGGCCCCGTCTACGGCCAGCTCCACCTCCCCATAGACCCCGTCGCCACAGTCCGACGAGAACACCCGAGCGGTGAAGGTGTAGGTGCCGCTGCGCTCAAGCTCGACGGGCACGCTCAGCGCGCCATCGGACCACAACATCCAGCCCACGCCGTCGACGCCGCCGTTGTCGTAGCTCTTGCTCGTGTCGCTCTCGACCTCCCAGCGCCAGCCATCGGGGATGATGTTCTCCCGGGGATCTTGGGGCACCACCGCCCGATAGAGCGCCACGTCATTCACCACCATGCCCGCCAAGGTTTCTGCGGCGAGCTGGTAGTCCCGAAACAGCTCGCTGCTCACCACGAGGGCGTCGCCGTTGTTGTCAAAGCCCTCGCTGAGCGTGTCGCCGATGAAGCCCTCGGACAGCCCCGAGGGCGCGGCGAGGCCGAGGAGGTCTTGGGTGGCGCGCTCCCACTGGTCGTGGGTGAGGCGAACCACCCGGGGCGAGCTGGGCAGAGCCGCCAGCTCCTCTTCAGGCTCAAGCTCGTCCGGCGCGGCGTCTTTGCCCGCCCCGCCGCGGCCGCACCCGACGCTGAAGATCACGAGGGCGTAGAACAAGCGCATGGCCGACTCCGGGGCCGCGACGGGCGCGCGGTCCCCACCAAACTAGCAGAGCGGCCGACGGGGTGTCAAGCGCCGCGCCCCCTGGCCCCGGATCGTCACGAACGGCGTTCAGCACGCGGCGAGCGCCCATCGCGGCGAAGCTCCGCCCCGACGCCGGGTTTGCTCAAAGGCGCTGATCGAC
>JAKLKE010000629.1 GCA_023150775.1 Myxococcota bacterium | reverse complement strand
GCCCCTCGTCTTGGCCCCCGGCGCCCGGGCCCTCGTGCCGACGGGGCTCATCCTGCACATCCCCGAGGGGCACGAGGGGCAGATCCGCGCCCGCTCGGGCCTCGCCTACAAGCACGGGGTCACCGTGCTCAACGGGCCAGGCACCATCGACGCCGACTATCGGGGAGAGGTCAGGGTGCTGCTGGTGAACCTCGGCGGCGAGCCCTTCACCGTGACCCGGGGCGACCGCGTCGCCCAGCTCGTGCTCGCCCGCTTCACGAAGGCGGAGCTCGTGGAGCTTGACCCTGAGGTCACTGACCAACAAAAAACCGCCCGAGGCGCGGGCGGTTTTGGCTCAACGGGCCTCGGCTGAGGCGCCTGTAGGCTGGGGGCTCAGAGGTAGCCGTTCTCTTTGTACCAGCCGCAGTCGCCGTAACAGACGTTGCCGACGGTCCCTTGAACGCAGGTGAAGCCCGCGGGGCAGGGGTCGTCGTCGGCGGTGCGGCAAGACGTGAGGCAGAAGTCTTGGTGGCAGTACATCACGTTGTCGGTGAACAGGTCGCAGTACCAGCCGGCCTCGCAGTCGGCGTCGCGGCGGCAGGTGTCGCCGATGGTGGTGACCTCGCAGCTCATGCCCGCGGGGCAAGAGTTGCTGAACGAGCCGACGTCGCAGCTCTTGGAGCAGAGGGGATCGTCGGAGGCGAAGCAGTCGCCGGTCACCGTGTCGCAGAACTCGCCGACGGGGCAGTCAAGCTCGGTGGTGCGGCAGGCCGCCTCGGTGCAAGTGCGGGTCTGGGTGTTGCAGGCCTCACCCGCCAAGCAGTCGTCTGCGGTTAAGCAGCCATCAGTGCAGCGGTACGAGCGGGGATCACAGAACTGCTGGATCCCACACTGCGTCGAGTCCGTACACTCCGCCGCGCGGCAGGCCTGCTCGTAACAGACGAAGCCGGGCTCACACATGGTGTTGTCGAGGCACTCGGCGTTCGGCGTCGATGTCGCCGAAGTCGTAGCGAATGGCGATCTGGGAGGAGGGGCCGGGGAGCTGGTCGCGGTCAAAGACGACCGCAGGGAGCGCCGGGCCCTCGTCTTGTTCGACGAGGGTGTAGGTCCAGGCGCCCTCTTCGCAGGGGAGCGCCGTCTCGTTCACGCTGACCTCGATGGAGTTCGGGCTCGGCATGTCGGTGAGGTAGAAGGTGTCCATGAGCCGGGAGGCGTTCAGCGACAGCTCGGTGATGATGTCGGCGAAGGAGTCGGCGCAGATGCTGCCCGAGACGCCGCTCGACTGGGAGGCGACGTCTAAGTAGCGGTCGCCCCGGGAGCTGCCGGCCTGGGCGGCGGCGGTGCACTCCTTGACGTTCGTGACCACGAGCGCCGAGGCGTTGAACACCGCACGATCCCGGGAGTCCTTGATGTCGCGGAGCTGGTTGACGTAGTCGGCGGTGGGCAGGGGCGAGGCGTCCTCTTCATCGGAGACGAAGAGCACGCTCAAGCTCGCGGAGTCGCGGATAAACCCGGCGTTTGTGGTAGAGACCCGGGGCTCGGTGAGCGCGAGGTACGCGGCGTGTAGGCCCATCTCGTTGCCCGAGCCCGCGGTGCCGACGCTGACGATGTCGCCGAAGACCTCCGAGGCGTTCTCGGTCTCGGTGGTGATAATGTCGCCGAGGATGTTGCCCGCGGACTCGGCCATCACGTCGGTGGTGATCACGCCGACGTGGTAGTCGACGTTGGCGTCGGTGAAGAAGCTGATGAACTCCTCAAAGTTCGTCGAGAGCTTCGACTGGTACGGGCCCATGGAGCAGGAGTCGTCTACGACGAGGAGGATGTCGACCTCGGAGGCGGGATCCTGGTAGAAGACGTCGCCCCCGTCGCGCACGATGACCGTGTAGTCTGAGCAGCCAGCGGCGAAGATGAAGGCCAGAGTGAGCGGCAAGCGCATGGAGGCTCTCCGGTGAACACACGAGGATCAGCAGAATGCCCCAGGCGAAACAATGCGTCAAGCCGGGGTGGTGTTGATGTCGCGCTGGGCTGATCCGCGTCTTCGCTCGGCGGAGCGACTGCTCACCCGCGGTCTCGGCGCGCTGGGGCGGCTTGTAGGGCGTCCAGACGAGCCCTTGCTCAACCGGCTCACGGGCCGGGACAAAGGCGGGGAGGGGACGGCGGCGCCGACGGTGTACACGGCCTTGGCCGCCGGGCGCCGGGCTCTAGCCGATGGGCGACTCGGCGAGGCGCTCTACCAGTTTGATCTCGCGACCCGGCTTGATCCTCTAGAGCCCTGGGCCTGGCATGGTCGCGGCGACGCTCTGCAGCTCGGCGGCGGCTTCGCGGACGCGCTTGAGGCCTATGAGCGCGCCCTCACCCTACACCCGGCGCTCGCCTTGGCCCACAACGGCCGCGGGAACGCGCTCATGGGGCTCGGCCGCGCTGAAGAGGCCGTCGCCGCGTGGCGAGAGGCCCTTCGCCTCGATCCCCAGGCGCCGTGGCCCCGGGAGTCCCTCGCGCGCTTTGCTGAGCCCAGCCGTTGATTGGGGTGTGT
>JAKLKE010000628.1 GCA_023150775.1 Myxococcota bacterium | reverse complement strand
CCGCAGGTGGTCGAGGAGATCATCGCCCAGCTCGATCGCAAAGAGGCTGGCTGAGACGCCCTAACCCTACACTTCTAACTGAGCTTCTCGCGCGACCGGGGGTGGTGTTGTCCCCCTCACCACTGGGTGATCCTACTCCCCCCTTGCTCACTCCGGTGGGCCGCCCCCGGCCGCGCGTTCTCAGAGCTGTCTTCGATGTTCTGTGTCAGGTGAGCGGCGTCAGGGGCTCACCGTGCGGGTCTTGGCGTGCTCGTTGGCCTGGCTCCCGCGCCAGCCGGTCGGGGTGAAGCCGGCCGCGGCGAGCGCGGACACCACGGCGCTCTGCGCGGCGCTGGGCAGCAGCGTGAGGCTGTCTTCAGCGGGCTCAAACGGCGCATACGACTCCGTGGGGCCGAGCCGGGCGAAGAAGTGGCCGCCGCTCGGCAGGTAGATCGGGCCCTCAAAGCCGGCGGAGGGGCTGGGGAGCAGGGGCGGGCCGCCGTTTGTGACCCGGAGCGCCTCGGCGCCGTCGGCGCTGGAGACGAGCAGGCTCGCCAAGGCGGGGTCGTCGGAGAAGTAGATCCCGCCGTGGGTGTAGGGCGAGCGGTTTCGCCGCTGCTCCACCCGGGCGTAGGAGGCGACGCTGTTGTGGGCGGCGACGAGGTACATGCCCGGACCTTGGGGGCCCTCGACCTCGACGGCGAAGATGGCCTCAGAGAACCAGCGCCCGCCGAAGCGCGCCCGGGTGACGCAGAGGCTCAGCCGAGCCTGGCCGTCTGTGGCGACGGCGCTCAGGCCCAAGGCGCTGAGCTGAGACCAGCGGTCCAGCGGCCCGACGCCGTCGAGGCAGAGCTCCGCGACGGGGGCGACGCTGAGGTTGTAGTGACCGGGGGTGACCTCGCGGGCGGCGGCGGGGCCAACGATTTTTTTTAGCAGGAGGGAGCGGGTCATAAAACGAGAGTAATTGCTCACGTTCTGGGCGGCAAGGCTCAGCGGTCGTCGCCCCGGCGGGTGTAGAGCAGGGCCTCGGTGACCCGCTCCATGGCCAGCGAGGGGCCGGTGGGCCAGGTCTCGTCCAAGAGGCTCTTCGCGAGGCGCTGGGCGGTGGGGTCGCGGCGGCTGAGCTCCTGCGCCCAGGTGAGCGCCTCGGTGAGCGGGGACTCGTGCTGCCGCGCGGCGAGGCCCCAGGCCAAGGCGGCGGCGGCGTCGATCACCCGCCCGCCCAAGATGACCTCTTTGGCGCGGGCGAGGCCGACGAGGCGGGGGAGCCGGGTGCAGCCCCCGGCGGCGGGCACGAGGCCGAGGCCGGTCTCGGGGAGCCACATGCGCGCTCGGGGCCCGATGACGCGCAGATCGCAGGCCAAGGCCAGCTCAAAGCCGCCGCCCACGGCGGGGCCCTGAATCGCGGCGAGGGTGATGAACGGCGCCCGGGCGAGGCGCTCAAACACCCGCTGGCTCAGCAGATCGAGGGCGCGCAGGGGATCGCCGTGGGGGAGCTCCTTGAGGTCCGCCCCGGCGCAGAACGCCCCGTCGCCGGTGGAGCCGATCACGAGCGTCGGCGTGCTCACGGCGTCCAGCGCCACCTCAAGGGCCCGCAGGAGCGCCTGATCGTAAGCGTGGGCGCGCTCGGGGCGGTCCAAGAGCAACGTCGTCACCTGCGCATCGACCTGAACTCTCAGCATCTCGGACCTCGATCTTGGCGCCGCCAGCATAACGCCTCCGCCGCCACCCCCTCCGGGTCCGTTATGATTGGGTTGAACCGCGCCCTGAGCCCCATGACCTCTGAGCCCGCCGCCGCCAGCCCGCCCTTCGGCACCTTGCTGGATGAGACGCCGCACGACTGCCCCTACCTGCCCGGCCGCACGGCGGTGCTGCCCGCGCGCTGGTACGACAAGGCCCTCGACGGCGATCAGGTCGACGCGCTCTTGGCCCAGGCCGATCGGCGCGTGGGCCGCACCTTGTACCGGCCAAGCTGCCCGAGCTGCCAAGAGTGTAAAGCCCTGCGGGTGCCGGTGATGGACTTCACGCCCACCCGCTCCCAGCGCCGGGTGATGAAGCAGAACGAAGACATCGAGGTCTTGGCCGGGCCGCCCCAGTCCACGCCAGAGCGCCTCGCGCTGTTCAACAAACACAAGCTCCAGCGGGGCTTGGGCGAGGCGCTCAGCACCCTCGCGCATTACCGAAGCTGGCTCGTCACGAGCTGTGTGCAGACCATCGAGACCTGCTATGTGCTCAAGGGGGAGGTCATCGGCGTCGGCATCTTGGACTTGGGCCGCCTCGACGCCAGCTCGGTCTACTTCTACTTTGACCCCGCCCACGCCGATCGTAGCCTGGGCACCTTCTCCGCCTTGGCCGAGATGGCCTGGATGCGCGCCCAAGGCCGCCGCTACTACTACCTGGGCCTCTACGTCGCCGGCTGCGACCACCTGAACTACAAGGCGCGGTTTTTCCCCCACGAGCGCCTCGTCGATGGCGCCTGGCGCCGCTTCGAGGCCCCGGCGTCGAGCCGTTAGCCCATCCCCTCAGGCGAGGAGACTGGCCAGGGCCCGGGCGGCG
>JAKLKE010000627.1 GCA_023150775.1 Myxococcota bacterium | reverse complement strand
CTGTTGGTTTATGAGCATATATCACATGGTCGAGCGATGCGTGCAAGCTGGATCAAGTTGGAGAGCTACCGCTGTAGACAGCTCCACCTGGAGCGCGGGCCAGGTAGAGCAGCTCACGAACCCCGAGCCCATCGTGCTGGGGACGGCGTTTTTTGAGCCCACACGATACTGCGGAGTTCACTACGCCGTCGCGCCCGCGGGCCGCGCCTGGGCCGGGGCAGACGACGAGGCCACCGGAAAAACCCTGCGCCTCGTCGGCGGCCTCGACGGGGCCGAGCCGAGCGTGATCGCCGAGACGACCTACGCCCACGGGGCGATCCTCGATCTGCGCCCCGCCGCCGAGGGGCTGGACCCGCTCCAAGCCCACGACCTCACCGTGACGGTCACCCGCGACCTAGAGGCGCTCCTGAGCGTGGTCACACCCGACACAGACCCCCACGAGAGCGCCTGGGCGGCCTTGGGGCAGATGATGGACACGATCAGCCTGAGCCTGACGCCCACAGACGAGTAAACCTCGGCGGATCACTCCGCCGGGGGCGGCTCGGGGAAGGTGACGTCGAGGGTGATGGTGTTCTCGGGCTGGTGCACCGCGTGAAACCGCACCGAGCCACGCAGCCCGGCGAGCTCACCCGTGGCGGAGAGGATCTCCCCGCCGCCGATGGCCGCGCCGTCCCGCCACACGCCGTTGTTCAGCCAGAAGAGGCTGCCCTCGCGGCCGTTGAGACGCCCGACAAAACGCTCGATGCCTACAAACGGCACCTCACCGCCGGGGGTGTAGAGGCACTGGTAACGTAGGGTGGACTCGCCCTCCAACGCGCCGGTGTAGCGGTAACGCACCTCGGCTTGTTTGAGCGTGTTGCCGTCGTCGTAGACGTTGACGGGCACCTCATCCCAGGCGAGGTGGTTGAACTTGGCGTCGATGAGCATACAGGCTCCTTGGGTGGTTCGGTGCGGTTCGCCGCGGCGGACCTCCTCTAATCCACCGAGCCTGACGCGGCTTGAACAAACACGACACGGGCCCCGCTCAGGAGGCGAGGGTGTAGACGGTCACCGGCTGGGCCCGGCCCTTGACGTTCACCGTCTCGACGAGACGCACCTCTTGGCTGTCTCCTAAGTGCTCCACGCAGCTCTTGCTGAGCAGCACCCGCACGCCGAGGGTGCGGGTGAGGCCCTCGATTCGTGAGCAGAGGTTCACCGTGTCGCCAATGACCGTGTACTCCATGCGCTCGGGGATGCCGATGTTCCCGGCGACGACCTCGCCGGTGTGTACGCCGATGCCCAGCTCGACGGGAAGCTGGCCCGCCGCGACCCGCCGCGCGTTGAGGAGGTCCAGCGCCGCGCTCATCTTCACGGCGCAGCGCACCGCCGCCTGGGCGTCTAACGCGGGGCTCCCCAGAGACACCGGCACACCAAACAGCGCCATGATCGCGTCGCCGATGTACTTGTCAACGACGCCGCCACCATCGAGCACACAAGAGACCATGGCGCCGAGGGTCTCGTTGAGGAGCGCCACGACCTCCTCCGGGGCCAAGGTCTCGCTGAGCGCGGTGAAGCCACGAATGTCGGCGAAGAGCACCGTCGCCGTGGTGCGTTGGCCCCCCAACGGCACCCGACCCGACAGGATCTCATCCGCCACCTGGCGCGTAACATAGCGCCCGAAGATCTCCCGAATCCGTTCACGCTGCTGGAGGCCCTCAACCATCTCGTTGAAGTGGGTCGCCAAGGCGCCGAAGGTGTCAAACCCGAACACCCGGGCGCGCACGTCCAAGCGCCCCTCGCTCACCTCACGCATACGCGACTCAAGCTGCCCGGCGGAAAAACCAACCAAACGCCCGATGAGCGAGGCGATGAGCAGGCCGTTGAGCAGATGAATCCCGCCGACGAGCAGCACCATCCCCTCGGTGGTCAGGCCGCTCGCCCCCATGAGCACCAGGATCGCCGGGAGCGCGACACCCAGCACAAACGAGAGCAGGCCGATATGAAAGACCATTCGCTCCAGACGCAGCGGCGGCAGGCGGTCGAGCCGCGCGCTGGGCAGGAGCAGACCGCCGAGACCGACCGTGTGGAGAACGATGAACCGATACCGAACCGAGAGCGGGACGTTGGCGATGAGAAACACCGACCCGGCGAGCACATGGGCCCAGACGTCCCAGCCCCGCGCGCCCAGGACCGCCAACCAGATCGCGACTCCGGCGCAGAACACCGCGGCCTGCACAAACGCGGCGTGGCTCAGCGGGCGATACAAGGTCAGACCGTAGGCGATGTCCGCCGGGGAGAGCTCCTCCGGCGCCACCCCTCGTTTGAGCTCGTCGTGTAGGTGCTGCCAGCGCCCGCCGATCACCCAGCCCCAGGCCCCGGCGACCGCGGTGTACACGGCGAGCGCCACGAACAGGACACCCCAAGGCACCGGCGCGAGCAGGCCTGGGCGGACGCTCCACACCGCGGCCGCGTACAGCGCCGCGACGAGGCCCAAGAACAGGTGAACGCCGAGGACATCACCGGCCACGAAGCCCCGCCCTGGCACCTCCTTCGGCACCTCAAGCA
>JAKLKE010000626.1 GCA_023150775.1 Myxococcota bacterium | reverse complement strand
CTGCGCTGGCGGCGATCTCGCCGACGATGAGGTCGCTCAGACCGTCGCCGTTGACGTCTCCCGCGCTGGCGATGTCGGCGCCAAAGTGGCTGCCGAGACCGTTGGAGCGCAGGGTGACCGAGGGCCGGGTGGGGAGGTAAGGCGCGGTGGCGCTGCCATAAAACACCCAGGCGCTCCCCGCGACCCCGCCGGCGCGGAAGCTGGCCACGGCCACGTCGCCGAGGCCATCGCCGTTGACGTCCCCGGCCTCGGTGACCTCTAGGCCAAAGTATGAGCCATCGACCACGCTCCAGCCCGACGTGGTGTAGGAGGGGTCCACCTCGATGGGGTAACGGGCGCCGGAGTCGTCGACGACGAGGCGCAGGGTGTCCCCCGCGGCGGTCATCCACACGGCGAGGCGCGTCCCGTCGGCGTCCCAGGCGGCGAGATCCCCGACGCTCCAGCTCCGCCCGTCCAGATCGATCAGCCGCGAGGACTCGACCTGCGCGGCGTTCGACACCTCGATCTCAAAGACCACGGGCCCCTCACCCGGCGGCGCGACGTCGAGCACGAAGCCCTGCTCGACGCCGTTGTCGAGGCCCACCCACCACTCGGTGAGCCCGGCGAGGGGGCGCTCGACCCGGCGCACACAGTCACCGCTGGGCGCGCGCTCGGCGACGCAGGCCCCGAGCGTCGGCGCCGCGTCTCCAGCCGGGCCCAGGGCGCCCTCACGGCCCCACGCCCCGAGGCGCAGCCCCATCGACGGCGCCGCGTCGGCCTCCCCCGCGAAGCTGAGGCCCTCGTCGGTGACCAAGGCGGAGAGCCCAAACGCCCCCGCCCCGGCGCGGTAGCCCAAGCCGTCGGGAGAGAAGGCCCGGGCCTGGGCGGCGATGCGCCCACGAACCGTCGAGAGCCAGTCCTCGCTCATCGCGGGGGCGATCCGCGCCTCCTCGGCGATGGGCGGCGTCGAGCAGGAGAACAAGAGGATTCCGAGCGTCATCATGACCAGATCCGGGGGCGGGAGACCCAGACAGGGTACATCAAAACTTAGGGGCAAGCGGCGCTTAGAATGGCCTACTCGTCGCCGTCTGCGGGCTTCGTCTTGCCTTTCCGCCGGAGCCAATCCACGGCGCTGCCCGCGCTCGTCGCGGCGGCGTCCCCTTTGCCGCGCACCCAAGACGTGAGCGGATCGGCGCTCGCCCGGAAGCCGTCGGCGTAGCTCGTCGCGGACTGGCGCCAGGTCTCCCAGGCCGTCGGTCGGCGGGTTTGGTCGCTTCGGCGCAGGTAATCGCCGCCGAGCACCCGGCCATATTCGCCACGATCCACCCAGCGGTCGAGCTCTTGCAGGCGGTGAACGGGCATGGGGTGGGTGCGGCCCAAGAGCGCGAGGGCCTTGGCGAGGCTGTCGAGGTTGTCGCCGCCCTCCTCATACCGCCGGGCCTGCTCCCGAAACGCCTCCACATCGACGCCGTCGATCACCCCGCCCGCGGCGCGTAAGAGCGCGAGGCGCACGACGTCGGGATCTTGCACGGCGAGCAGCCCGGCGCGGTCGCTGGAGAGCTCACTCTTGCGGTCCCACTCCAAAAGCGCGACGAGCACGCCGTAGTAGGCGATGCCCGTGAACACGTTCGACCAGGCCACGCGCCCGATGGTGAGCAGCAGCCGCACCATCGTCTTGTACAGCACATGGTCAGAGAGGATGTGCCCGACCTCATGACCGAGCACATAGCGCAGCTCATCTGGGGACAGGAGCGCCACCGCGCCGCTGTTGAGCACGATGAACGGCTCCTCCATGCCCACGGCCCCGGCGTTGAGCACGGGGTTCTGGGTGACGTAGAGGGGGTATCGCCGGGGGGCGTCTAAGGTGCCGAGCACCTCCTCGTAGACCCGGTTGATCTGGGGGAGCTGCTTGGGGCTGACCTCGACGCTGCCGCCGAGGTGCATCAGGCGCAGGGTGCGCTCGGCGAAGAGGCCAAACACGGCGCGCAGCACGGCGTCGAAGCCGGGCACCGCCCGTAAGGACTGGAGCGCGGCGGCGTCCGCGGGGTGCTCCCAGGTGAGAGAGGAGATGTCGCGCAGGGGGACACGCTCGGCCATCGGGGCTCCGGGGT
This sequence comes from Myxococcota bacterium, assembly GCA_023150775.1. Classification (GTDB taxonomy): domain Bacteria; phylum Myxococcota_A; class UBA796; order UBA796; family CAJQPC01; genus JADKFE01. The sequence goes on along the minus strand of JAKLKE010000626.1, from coordinate 463 downwards.
GGCGAAGATGACGACCAGTCTGCCACAGCGCGGGGCGGCGCGCGGTGTACGATGTCGGCATGGCGCTCAGCGATCAGGCCCTCGAAGCAGCCGCGCTCCGCGCGGATCCCGTCGCCGACGCGGCGATGGAGTCCATGTTCGCCCAAGGGGTGCGCGGGGGTGACCTGCTCGCCGCCGCGAAGGAGCGCCAGGCGAGCCCAGCCATCGGCGCCCTGCTCGCCGAGGCCGATCGTCTGCCTGCGGATCCAGAGGCGATGGAGCGCACCCGGCGCCTCGTCCTGCGCTACGCCCCGCCCATCGGCCTCGCCTTGGGGCTCAAGGCCCTGCCGACGCTCTACGCCTTGCCGGAGATCGCCGAGGCCCTCGTCGCCACGGGGCGGCTCATTCAGCACGGCGAGCGGCGGATGTTGGAGACCGCGGAGTACCTCAACCAGCTCACCTTGCCCGGGGGGATGCGCCGGGA
>JAKLKE010000625.1:2295-2554 GCA_023150775.1 Myxococcota bacterium | reverse complement strand
ATGCCCGCCGATGGCCGGGTGATCGCCCGCTGGGACCACGCCACGGTGCGAGAGGTGTGCCAGAACGCGCCCTGCGCCATCGTGAAGTATGGCCCCGGCCAAGACTGGGACGGGCGCATCGACGGCGTAGACCACGACCGGGGCGTGATGAGGTTCTCGGTGCTCAACGACGGCGTCGTGGTCGGCCGTTTTGAGAGCGTGCTCGTCGGTGAGCACAACCTCTACAACCAGGTGGCCGTCATCGCGGCGCTTCTGGGCG
>JAKLKE010000625.1:248-2285 GCA_023150775.1 Myxococcota bacterium | reverse complement strand
CCGTGCTCGACGACTTCGCCCACCACCCAACGGCCGTGAAGGTCACCACCGCCGCCCTGCGCCTACGTTTTGGTGGGCGGCGGCTGTGGGTGGTGTTTGAGCCGCGCTCGAACACGTCCCGGCGGAAGGTCTTCCAGAAGGAGTACGGCGAGGCCTTCGACGACGCCGACCTGATCATCATCGCCGACACCGCCCCCGACACCCGCTTGAGCCCCGAAGAGCGCTTCTCCCCTGGCCAGCTCGCCGCGGATCTGCGCGCCCGGGGCTTAGAGGCCACCTGCCTCGCTGAGGTGGACGACATCGTGGCCACCTTGGCCGCCAACGTGAACGAGGCCGACGTGGTGGCGGTGTACTCCAACGGCGGCTTCGGCGGCCTGCACAAGAAGCTGCTCAAGGCCCTGGAGGAGCGCTTAGCAGAGGCCACGAAGGGCGAGAAGAAGTGATGGACGGCGCCTCCGGCCCGCTCGTCAAGACCGAGATCCCCGGCCCGGCGTCTCGGGCTTGGATCGATCGCCTCGCCCTGCGGGAGTGCCCGGCGATCACCTCCCGCCGCGCCCGCCGCGCCGCCGCCTTGGGCGTGGCCGATGACGACCCCATCGTCTGGGACGAGGCCCTGGGCGCGAACGTCCAGGACGTAGACGGCAACGTCTTCGTAGACCTCACCGCGGGCTTCGGCGTGGCGTCGGTGGGCCACCGAAACCCCGCCGTCGTGGCCGCGGCCCAGGCCCAGCTCAGCCGCCTGCCCCACGCCATGGGCGACGCCTTCCCCGACCCCCAGCGGGTGCGTCTGTTGGAGGCCCTCGCCGAGCGCACAGGCTTAGATCACGGCATCTTGGGCTGCTCCGGCAGCGACGCCGTCGAGGCCGCCCTCAAGACCGCGCGCCTCGCCTCGGGCCGCGACGGGGTGCTGGCCTTTGAGGGCGGTTACCACGGCCTCTCCTACGGCGCCTTGGCCACGAGCCACTACAAACACCACGACTTCCGCGCGCCGTTTGTGGGGCAGCTCGGGGACCATGTGCGCTGGGCGCCTTTTGGTGGGGAGATCCCGGCCTTGGACGGCGTCGGCGCCGTGCTCGTCGAGCCGATTCAGGGCCGCGGCGGGATGCGCTCGCCGCCTGCGGGCTGGCTCACCAAGCTCCGGGCGGCCTGTGATCAGGCCGGGGCGGCCTTGATCTTTGATGAGATCTACACCGGCTTCGGGCGAACGGGCGTGATGTTCGCTCACCAGCGGGAGGGTGTGCGCCCCGACCTGCTCTGTGTGGGCAAGAGCCTCGCCGGGGGCTTCCCGATCTCGGCCTGTATGGGCAGCCGCGCGGTGATGGAGGCCTGGGGCGCGTCCAAGGGCGAGGCCTTGCACACCCAGACCTTTCTGGGCAACCCCGTCGGCGCGGCGATGGCCTTGGCCGCCCTCAAGTTTATTGATGACGAGGGCCTCGTCGCCCGCTCGGCGCGGGTCGGGGCCTGGCTCAAGGAGCGCCTGAGCGCGCTGGGCCGGGTGCGGGGTGAGGGCCTGATGCTCGGCTTAGAGGCGCCAGACCCCCTCGGCTTGAGCCGGGCCTTGCTGCAGCGCGGCGTGATCATCTTGCCCGCCGGGCTGCGGGGTGAGGTGTTGGCGTTCACGCCGCCGCTGGTCATCACTGAAGGCCAGCTCGACGGCGTGCTCACCGAGCTGCAGACGCTCCTGGGGCGCTCGTGAAGGCCGAGACGCTCAGCCTGCTTCGCCGGGGTGCCCCGGAGGCCGAGCGCTGGCCCCACGCCCGGCGGCTCTTTGAGCACCAGCGCGCCCTGTGCCCCGACTACGCCGCGTTCGTGGCCGACGCCGACCCGCGCACCTTCGCCGAGCTGCCCGCCGCCCCGGTGGGCCTGTTCCGCGACCTACGTTTCTGCGTGAGCGCCAGCTCCGGCGCCATCTTTCGCACGAGCGGCACCACCTCGGGCCAGCGCGGGGCGCACCACCTCCCCGACACCGAGGCCGTCGAGCTCGCCGCGCGCCTTCACTTCGACGCCATGCTCCCCGGCTGCCCCACCGCCGACACG
>JAKLKE010000625.1:0-238 GCA_023150775.1 Myxococcota bacterium | reverse complement strand
TTAAGCCCGGCGTCGGTGTAGACACAGACGGCGCCTGGGCCGCCCTTCGTGGGGCGAGCGCCCCGGTGTTTGTGCCCACGACGGCCTTCGCCTTGGCCGAGCTGCTGGAGCGCCCCGGCGAGGCCCGGCTGCCGAGCGGATCGGTGGTGATGGTGACCGGCGGGTTTAAGGGCCGCCGCACCCAGCTCGACGAGGCCGGGCTGTGGGCTGAAGCGCGGCGGCGCCTGGGGCCTGAAGC
>JAKLKE010000624.1 GCA_023150775.1 Myxococcota bacterium | reverse complement strand
GAATCCTGCCGAGGCGCTGCGCCTCTCCCGCCTGCCCAATGACGGCGTCGGGTTGGTGCGGCTGGAGTTCATCATCAGCAACTGGATCGGCGTCCACCCGAAGGCGCTCTTGGACCTCGACACGCTCGCGCCGTCGCTCCAGTCGCAGATCGCCAAGGCGGCGCTGGGATTCACCCCCGGTCCCGATTGGTTCGTCGAGCGGCTCGCGGCAGGAGTCGGCACGATCGCCGCCGCGTTCGCCCCGCGCCCGGTGATCGTTCGCCTCTCGGACTTCAAGACGAACGAGTACGCCCACCTCCTCGGCGGCGAGGCCTACGAGCCCAGAGAAGAGAACCCCATGCTCGGCTTTCGTGGCGCCTCGCGCTACTACGATCCGCGCTTCCGAGACGCCTTCGCGCTGGAGTGCCGGGCGATGCTGCGGGTGCGACAGGACATGGGCCTCAAGAACGTGACCGTGATGGTGCCGTTCTGCCGCACGCCAGAGGAGGGGCGCCTCGTGATCAAAGAGATGGCGGCGATGGGCCTCGTGCAGGGCGAGGACGGGCTTGAGGTGTATGTGATGTGTGAGATCCCATCAAACATCGAGCTCGCGGAGGAGTTCGCCGAGGTGTTTGACGGGTTCTCGATCGGGAGCAACGACCTCACCCAGCTTATTCTTGGGGTAGACCGGGACTCTGAGCTCGTGGCGCATCTGTTTGATGAGCGGAACCCCGCGGTCACCCGCGCCATCGCCCGGGTGATCAAGGCGGCGCACGCGCGCGGGCGAAAGATCGGCATCTGTGGTCAGGCGCCGAGCGACCATCCAGAGTTCTTGCGGTTCTTGGTGGAGGAGGGGATCGACTCGATCTCGCTGAACCCCGACACCGTGCTTAGCGGCACCTTGGCGGCCTTGGCGGCGGAGAAGGGCGCATGAGCGGCCCCGCAGTCACCACCCGGGTCGCCGTGATCGGCGCCGGTCATGTCGGCGCGGCGACCACCTTCGCCCTTGTGCGCTCAGGCTTGGCGGCGGAGATCGTGCTGGTAGACAGCGACCTCGCCCGGGCCGAGGGGGAGGCGATGGACATCGACCACGCTGTGCCCTTCGGTCGGCCCGTCCGTGTGTGGGCGGGTGGCGTCGAGGACTGCGAGGGGGCCGCCGTCGTGGTGATCACGGCTGGCGCCGGCCAACGTCCGGGGGAGAGCCGAATCGACCTGGTCGGGCGCAACGTCGCGGTGTTCACCAAGCTCATCCCGACGATCGTGGCCCACGCGCCTGAGGCCGTGCTCGTCATCGCGACGAACCCCGTGGACGTCATGACGATGGCGGCGCTCTCACTGTCCGGCCTCCCGCCGTCGCGTGTGATCCAGGGACGCTCTTGGACACGGCGCGGCTCCGATCGTTGCTCTCTCGGCGCTACGCCGTCGACGCGAGGAGCGTACACGCCTATGTCATCGGCGAGCACGGCGACAGCGAGGTGGTGGCGTGGTCGGCGGCGAACATCGCCGGTATCCCGCTGGACCAGGTGAGCCCGGCGCTGCCCTTCGGCGAGGCCCAGCGCGTGTCGATGGCCAAAGAGACCCGCCGAGCGGCCTACGCCATCATCGAGACGAAGGGCCACACGGCCTTCGGGATCAGCGCCGGGCTCGTGCGGATCGTAGAGGCCATTGTGCGGGATGAGCGCTCGGTACTCTCGGTCTCTGCGCCCGTGGAGGGGGCCTTTGGTATCCATGACGTGTGCCTCAGCCTTCCCGCCATCGTCGGTCGCGGAGGGGTCGAGGCTGTCCTCCCGATCGCGCTGAACGAGCCCGAGGCGGACGCCCTCCGGCGCTCGGCGGAGATCATCCTCAGCGCGGCGGCGTCCGTGGGCCTCGCCGGATGAGCGTGCCCTTCGACCGAGGGCGGGGCCGGTGGACTCGCCGGGTGGGCTTGGTGGCGAGGCGGGGCAGGGTTGTGGCGGCGGCGTCTTGACCGACGGCGGCGACGATGGCGCGGGCGCAGCGGGGAACCTGGGCTGCCCCCGCTTCTGTGGACACCTGCGATCTATCGAGTGAGGATTGGCCCTGGGCACCATCGACCCCAGCACGCTCGCGGGCCGCATCAACGCGCTCAAGATCACGACGGATCAGCTCCAGGCCGAGATCGACGCGCTCGACGCACGGATTGAGGAGGCGCGGCCGATCGTGCTGGGTGAGGCGGAGCTGCGCGCCTATGTGGATGGGCTCCACGGCCTGCTCTCCACGAGGCCGATGGACGAGCGCCGGGCGTTCTTGCGGTCGTGGATCCGTGAGATCACCGCGGACGGCAGAGACATCACGATTCATTACACGCTGCCCGGCTCCCCCGGGACCGAAGGGGGGTTGCCGGGTGCGGGTGAGCCCTCACGAGCGGGCCGAGGAGGCCAGTCTGGCCCCTCCACCGCCCAAGAAGTTAACCAGATCCGAAGAGTTCTTTCTACCGCCCGAAATAGCGCCCCCGGCGCCTCCGTAGCGAGAACTTGTCAGACCTCGTTCACTCTGGTTCGTCCTCGGCGTTTAACCAAGGGATCGGGCGAGAGGAAGAAGGCGAAGAAGCCGG
>JAKLKE010000623.1 GCA_023150775.1 Myxococcota bacterium | reverse complement strand
AACTCTCGTAGGTCCATCGGACCAAACCTACGTTAGAGTCGTCGGCGAATTGATTTGGTTATTTATCGACCCCTAGAGCCACGCCGTTTGCGCCTCAGGTCTATCCCAGTCTGGACATGCCCAAACAGCACCCTGGGAGAGTAGTCTGTTCGGACAGCTAACACTGACTAAGCAGCGATAGCGAACGCGTTGTTGTTGTTGGCGTTTTGGTTTTGTTCGGAGATTTACGAGGTGCAAACGCCCTCGGCATGCTGTCTCGACCTACTGCGACCCCGTCGAAACCGTTTCGCCCCCGTTTCCTTCAAAGATCGATCGACCGTGGCCGACGTCCCTTCAACTCCCCTTATGCCCACGTCGAGCGGAGAAGTCAAGGAGCACGAGGCCAAGGACGCTGAGGAGGCCCAGGCTGAGGAGCCCTAAGCCTAAGGTGAAGCCGCGGGGGCGATAGCGTAGGGTGAGCTTGGCCTCTCCGGCGGCGACGGGCACGCCCATGAAGGCGCCGCCGACGCGCAGGATCGGGCGCTCGACGCCGTCCACGACGGCCTCCCAGCCCGGGGACCAGGCCTCGGTGATGACGGCGAGGCCCGGGGCGCCGAGCAGGCGGAGCTGGAGGGTGGCGCCGCCGTCTTGGCTGACGGGGATGGGGGTTGGCGGCGCAGGAACGCCCTGGATCGGCTCGGCCTCAACCGGTGGGCGGGCTCGGCTGGCTTGGCCCAAGAGCACCTGGCGCAGGGCGGCCTCGGCGTCGGGGGCCTGGGTCGTGGCGCTGGCGAGCCACGCGCGGGGCGCCTCAGCGTCGAGCCAGTAGGCGCGAAGCGGCGCGGTGGGTAGGCTCAGCTCAGGCAGAGCGCTAAGGATCGGGGGCGGGCTCCCCTCACCCGCCCACAGGACGACCCGCACCCCGGCGAATCGTAGCAGGCGCGTGGACTCGGGGCTGAGGGACTCGATGGGGAACCACGGGCGGGCCACGCGGCGGTCGAGGCCGGCCATGAGGCGCTCGGTGTCTCGGGAGACGGGCAGGTCGTAGCCCCGGAGATCCCGCAGGCCGACCAAGGCCCCGGTGTTGGGCTGCAGCGCCCAGCCGAGGCCGACCACCCTGCCCTCGCCGACGGCCTCCTTGAGCGCCTGGGTCCACGGCGCCGGGGTGGGATCGTGCTCGGCCCAAGGCAAGTTGTGCTGGTCGCGGGCTCTCGCGGACGCGCCGGTGAGGGCGACGAGCAGGCCCAAGGCGGCGGCGAGGCGGGCGGGGGCGAGCTTGGGGAGCTGAGCGCGGAGCCCGTCGAGGCCAAACCCGGCGGCGAAGCTCAAGATCAGCGCGGCCTCGACGCCGAGTCGGCTCTGGTTGAGCACAGGGCCGCCGAGCAGCGCCGCGCCCAAACAGAGCGCCCAGACAGACCACAAGGCCCGGCCCGGCATCGTCCGAAGGGCGAAGATCGCCAACGCCATGATCCCCAGGCCGGGATGAAGCTGGGACTCGGCCCAGGCGCCGGGGCCACGATACCCCGCCTCGGTCGCGGGGTGGCCGAGCCAGCCGGGCCACACGAGCTCCACGAGGGTGCCGGGGCTCAGGCGGTTTCCGCCGTGGGCGCTGAGCGTGGCCGAGCGGGCGAGCTGCTCCAGAAACGGCGCCCAGATCGGCGCGCTGAGCAGGGCCCCCAGGCTGAGGCCGCCGAGGAGCCCCAGCAAGGCGCGGCGGCTTCGCAGGCGGCCGGCGGCGAGCACGGCGGTGAGGATGAGGCCGTGGGCCGCGGTCTCGGGGTGTCCGCCGAAGATCAGCAGGGCGGCGGCGAAGGCCAAGGGCAAGGGCCCGCCCCCGGCGCGAAGGGCCTCCACACCCAGGGCGAGCCAGGGCCACAGGGCGTAGGTCGTCGCGTGGGGGTGCTGCAACCAGACGGAGACGTAGGGGCTCGACGCCGCGCCCAAGGCGACGAGGCCGCTGGCGAGGCTGGACTGGCCCCAACGCCGGGCGAGCAGCGCGGATCCCGCGGCCAAGACCATCAGCGTGAACAGGTGCCCCAGGTTGACGAGCGCCCCATCGGGCACGATCCCCTCACCGAACACAAACAGCCAGGTGACCCACGACATCGGGCGCGACTGCATGTCGGCCAGAAGCGGCGCGCCGCCGTAGATCTGGGGGTTCCACAGCGGCGCTCGACCCGCGCGAAGCTCGGCGACGACGGCGCGGCGCAGGGCCTTGAGCTACACGGCGGGGTCGGAGAGCTGGGGGTGCCGCACCCGGCCGCCGGGCTCGGACTGGAAGGCGTGGTGAACGCTTAGGTGATCGTCGGCGCTCACGGGGCCCAGGAGGAGCTGGGGCCGGGCGGCCAAGGCGGCGATGAGGGCGATGGCGGCCAGGCGACGCACGGCGGGCTCCAGCGGGCGGCGCGCCCGTGGTCAGCAGGATACCGGAGCGGGGTGACCCCAGCCCTCCTGGTGACCGCCCCGCACAGCGCCGTCGTGATCCCCGCAGGGCTCCGCGACCGCCTGCTCGTGGACGAAGCGGCCATCTGGGCCGCCCACGACTTGGGCACCGCCCAGCTCGCCGCCTGTCTGGGCGCCGAGCACGTCGCCTTGGCCGAGGTCT
>JAKLKE010000622.1 GCA_023150775.1 Myxococcota bacterium | reverse complement strand
GTCGCCGTCGCCGCGCCGAGGCCGGGCTCGTGCGCCGCCCGGGTGACCACCTCCAGGGCGTGGCTCGTGCGCCCTCTCGCGTAGAGCCACTCCGCGACCCGGGCCTGGGCGCGGCCCGCCTGCTCCGCCGAGGCCGCCAAGGCCCGAAACAGCGGGAGCTGATCGTCTCGCCAGCGGCTCGGCGGCGCGGCGGCGATGGCCTCGGCCAAGGCCGCGTGAAGCAGGCGTGTGCGCCCCTCCTCAAGCCCGGCGGTGACCAAGGCGCCCAAGGCCGGGTGCCGCACCCGCAGCCACCGCTCCCCCATCGACTCTCTCGCCGTGGCGAGGTGATCCGCGGTGAGGATGTCTACGAAGGCCTCGGAGCTGGGCTCCCGCGCCCCCGCGGCGGCCAAGGCCACCCCCCGGGGCAGCTCATCCCGCGCGACGGCGAGCACCTCCAACAGCGCCCGGCTCTGCGGATCAAGGCGCTGAAGCCGCGCGGCGTAGAGCAGGTTCAGCGAGTTGTCCGGCGTCATCCGCAGAGACGCCGTGAGCTGCCAGCTCGTCTCCCCCTCGTCGCCGACCCCACGCACGGAGAGCACGCCCCGATCCACAAAGTCCCGGGTCGTGAGCGTGACGATGGCCGGCGCGCCGCCCGAGAAGCGGTGGAGCTTGTCGGCGAGGCCGCCGGGGATGCTCGGCGTGCCCAACATGCCGCACAACAGCGTGCGCACCTCGTCCACCTCCAAGGCGCGCAGGGGCAAGATCGTGCCCGGCGCAGCGGCCAGGGCGCGCTCCGCAGTCGTGATGAGGCAGATCCCCGAGAGCTTGGCGAGGCCGAAGATGCGCTCGGCCTCCCCGGCCTCGACCCGATCGATGTCTTCGACGAGCAGCAAGGTCCGCCGCGAGGCGACCCGCTCCTGGAGCGCCTCGGTGAGGCCATCCCAGCCAGGCCCCGGCGGCCCCAGACGCCGGGCGATGATGCGTCGCAGCCGCGCCTCGGGGGTGAGCGGGTCTACCCCAGGCCCGCCGCGCAGGCAGATCACGTCAAAGTTGAGCTCCTTCGCCCGGTTCCAGGCCAGACGCGCCAGGCGCGACTGCCCCATGCCCGGCTCACCGACGAGCTGCAGCGCCCCGCAGGCGTCGAGCACGGCGCTGATCGCCCCGATCGCCGCCTCGCGCCCAACCACCGGGGGCCGGAGCAGGCTGCGGCGCGCGCCCTGAAACCCTGTGAGCACCGCGAGCGCGATGCGCGCGGTCTGGGGCCTCGCGGCGGGGTCACGCGCCATGAGCCGCCCCACGAGCTCCTCAAGACGTGTGGGGATGCGGTCGCGCCGGGACGCCGAGACCGGCGGCGCGCCCCCGGCGGTGTGGGCTTTGAGGTAGCCCGCGGGCCCGCTCGCCCGAAACGGCCTGCGCCCGGCGATGGCCTCATACAAGGTCACGCCCAGAGAGTACAGGTCCGCGCGATGGTCAAGCGCAGCGCCCGCGATCTGCTCCGGCGCCATGTAGGCGTAGGTGCCCATCACGTCGCCGATCACCTGCTCCGGAGGCTCAGACGGATCCGCGGCGAGGCCCAGATCCAGGAGCAGCACCCGCTGATCATCGGTGTAGAAGATGTTCGCGGGCTTCACGTCGCGGTGCACGACGCCGCGCTCATGCAAAAACGTGAGCGCACGAAGCAGGTGCTCGGCCAGAGACAAGGCGTCCTGCGCGCTGAGCTGCTTGGCGTCGCGGATCCAGTCGCGTAAGGTGCGCCCCTCCAGAAGCTCCAGCACCAAGACCGGCTGGGGGCCGTCGATCACGTCGTGGCAGCGGGGCAAGCTCGGGTGGCGCAGCTCACGCAAGAGCCGCCCTTCACGCAAGAAGCGGCGGCGGCTGGCCTCGGATCGTTCGGGATCTCGCAGCACCTTGAGCGCGACCCGATCCCCCGGCAAAAGCGTCGGGCAGCGCGGCGCCCCGCTGAGCGCCACCTCGGCCACCCAGACGTCAGCGAGTCCGCCCGCGCCAGCCTTGCTGAGCACGGTGTAGCCGTCCACACGCGTCATCGTCGGGGAGCATAGCGCGGGCGGCGGCCTTGGGCGTGCCGATCCGCGCCGAGGCCGGTCCAAGGCCCCGCACGTCACCCCAGGACGCCCGTTGACCGCGGGCGCGCTCCCCGGGTTCTCTGCGTTGGCCTTTGTGCGCCGCGTGGGGTACACGGGGTCATCGTCCGTCAGGGAGGTAGTCCATGTCCGAGCTGCCCACCCCCTCGTTGCCCGAAGAGAGCGGCCTCCCGCCTCTGGACGCCGAGGGACTGCTCAAGCTCTACCGAGAGATGGTGCTCATCCGCCGCGTCGAGGAGCTGGCCGCCAAGGCCTACACGATGCGAAAGATCCTCGGCTTCTGCCACCTCTACATCGGGCAGGAGTCCGTCGCCGTCGGCGCCGCCGCCGCCACGCCCGATGACTATTGGATCGCCGCCTACCGCGAGCACGGGCACGCCTTGGCCAAAGGTGTCTCCGCCAACGCCGTGATGGCCGAGCTCTTCGGCAAGGCGACGGGCACGAGCCTCGGCCTCGGCGGCTCGATGCACATCTTCGACAAAGACGTGAAGTTTATGGGCGG
>JAKLKE010000621.1 GCA_023150775.1 Myxococcota bacterium | reverse complement strand
CCGTCGCCGTCGTTGTCGATGCCGTCGCAGGCCTCGGCGTCTAGGCCGTCACACAGACCGTCGCCGTCGGCGTCGACCTGGTCCTCGTCGATGGCGCCGTCGCCGTCGTTGTCGATGCCGTCGCAGGTCTCGGCGTCTTGGCAGTCGGCGACGCCGTCGAGGTCTACGTCGGCGAAGCCGTCGTCGTCTACGCCGTCGCAGTTGGAGTCGACGCCGTCGCAGGACTCTTTGCGGCCCGGGTGGCGCCGGCTGTCGTCGTCGTCGCAGTCGAGCCCGCCCCAGCGGGTCGTGATGAAGCCGTCGCCGTCATCGTCGGGGTAGGTGGGCTCGGCGAGGAGCAGGGTGACCGCGCCCGCGCCCGCCGTGGCGCCGTCGCCCAGCGGCGCGCCGATGGCGAGATCGGGCAGGCCGTCGCCGTTGAAGTCGCCCCCGGCCATGGCCGCGCCGTGGGCGGAGCCAGCGAGGTTCGCCGTGACGGTGCCCCGGGCGAGGCTCGCCGCGGAGGCGGAGGCGTCAAGGGCGTCTGCGCCGTCGAGGACGTAGATCACGTCGAGGTCGGGCGCGCCCAAGGCGAGGTCAGGCACGCCGTCGTCGCCGAGTTGAATCGCCGCCAGACCCCAGCCCAACCCAGCTCCGCCCGAGCCGGTGAGCAGGCCATCAGCGCTCGACGTGCGCGCGGGCCAGGCCCCGGAGCTCGCCTTGGACTTCACGAGCCAGGCCGCGCCGTCGCCTGTAGCCGCGTCAGGGCCGCCGAGGACGAGGTCGGAGAGGCCGTCGCCGTTGAGGTCGCCCAGGCCGAGGAGGCTCGTGCCCGCGCCCGCGGACGCGGTGTCGCCGAGCACCGTCACCTGCGACGAGGCCGGGACGTTGCCGCCAGGGAAGGCGCTTGAGCGGATCACGTAGAGCGCGCCGCCGCCGCTCGCCCCGGCGTCTCGGCCAGGCGCGCCGATGCCGAGGTCGTCGAAGCCGTCGCCGTCCGCGTCGCCCAAGGTGGCCAGGGACGTGCCCAAGGCGTCGTTCGCTGAGGACCCGTTGACGCGGGAGTACGCCGCGCTGAGGTCGCTGTCGGGGAGGCTGGCGCCGCCGAGCACGATGTAGGCTGCGCCGGCGCCTGTCGTCGCCCGGGCGGAGGAGGGGGCGCCCACGGCGAGCTCCCCGTAGCCGTCGCCGTTCATGTCGCCGACGAGCGCCACCGCCGCCCCGGCCTCATCCCCGCTGGCCTCGCCGCTGAGGATCACGTCTACGTCGGACTCGGTGACCACGCCGCCGAGGGCGCCGCCGAGCAAGAGCCACGCCACGTCCGCGCCCGGCGCGCCGATGAGCAGGTCGTCTACACCGTCCCCGTCTACGTCGCCGCCAGCGTCGATGGCCGCGCCGAGGCGCGACCCCGTCGCACCTTGAATCGTGACGTCTGCGTCAGCCCAGGCGACGACCCCGCCGGGGCTCGTCTGACCGCTGAACACCGCGACCTCACTCGCGCCCGGCGCGCCGACGACCAGATCCGCCAGCCCGTCGTCATCGACGTCGCCCCGAAGGCTCAGCGCCGCGCCGACCTCGTCCCCCGCGGCGGCGCCCTGCACGGTGAGATCTGCGTGATCGTCCGGGGTGACCTCACCCACCCAGGTGCGCAGGCCCACAGGGGTGAACCACAAGGAGACCGACGCGCTCTTGTCGATGGCGAGGCTGTCGCAGCCGACGCTGAGGCCCAGGGCGCCCGCCTGTACGCCGATGGCGCCATTCCGCCCACGTCTGCTCGTGGACACCCCGGTGTTGGCGTCGCGGTAGACGAAGGTGATCTCGCCGCTGTCGCTCAAGAGCGCGGCGAAGCTCACGCCCTCGGTGTCACCATCGGCGATGACGTCCTCCCACACCACGGCGAGGCCCCCGGCGTAGGTCTTCGCCCAGACCTTGCCTTGGCGGTCGAGATCCCAGTCTCTCCACCACGGCGCCACGAAGCTCGCCGTGCCGCCGCCATCGGCGACGCAGTCTCCTGTGGAGCGCGCGCCAGGGTCACCGGAGAGCGCGATGACGCCGCCCGCGTGCACCGTGACGTTGGTGTACGCGCTCCCATAAAACGGGAACGAGAACGGCAGCGCGACGACGGCGGAGCCGCCCGCGCCCAGAGCGAGATCCGTGGCGCCCGCGTTCGTCGGGTTGGGCCAGCCGTAGGGCCCCCCATCGACATCTTGGGAGGAGCGCCACGAGAGCTGGTCGTCGCCGCCGCCGGCCCAAACGGGCGCGAGGGGCAAAAAGGAGAGCAGCAGGATTCGCGCAGAACGCATGGTTCGTCACCCGGACTGGAGCCTGCCAGTATACATCGCCCTGACGGGGGATGCGCGGCGCGCTATAGTGGAGCCCCCTGCGCCCTCCCGGCCCGATCGACGGAACCCTCTGATGATGTCCATGAAGCCTGATGAGCTGGACGCTTTGGTCGACACCATCGCCGAGCGTGTGCGCGCCCGCATCAACACCGAGCGTGTCGGCCCCGTGGCCCTGCCCGCCGCGGGCCACGGCGCTTGGTACGACGAGTCTTCGCTGCGGGCTTGGCTCTCCCAGAACGTCGCCCGCATCGGCAGCGACGGCTCAACGCCCTCC
>JAKLKE010000620.1 GCA_023150775.1 Myxococcota bacterium | reverse complement strand
ACCTTCGAGATGTTGATGACCTCACCCGTCTCCCCTGTGGCGATTCTGGTGGGCAAGTGGCTGGCGTCCTTGACCTTGTGCCTCTTGATGCTCCTCGGCACGGGGCTCTTCGTCGCCATCTTGGCCTACTACGGCGAGCCCGACTGGGGCGTCATCGCCACGTCTTACCTCGGGCTCTTCTTGACCTGCGGCGTGTTCTGCGCCGGTGGGCTCTTCGCCTCGTCGTTGACCGATGATCAGGTGGCCGCGGGCATGGGCGGCATCGTGCTGTTGATGCCGTTGTGGCTCGTGGGCAGCGCGTCGAGCGTCGTGGGGGAGGAGTGGCAGGCCCGGCTGGACCACCTCGCGCTCCTGCCGCATCTGCGCTCGTTCACCAAGGGCGTGATCGACACGGCGGATCTGGCCTACTTCGCGCTCCTCACCTTCGGGTTCCTGTTCTTGACCTTCCGCACTCTGGAGTCCCGGCGATGGCGCTGAGTCGTCAATGGCGCCGCCGCCTCGCCTATGGCGGCAACGCCACCCTCGTCACCGGGCTCGTGCTCGCGCTCTTGGGCGTGATCTACGGCGTGGCCGACCGCAACCGCGCCCGCTGGGACCTGTCCTCCGACAGCGCCAACCAGCTCCAGCCCGACACGCTCAAGAAGCTGGAGCTCCTCGCGGCGGACGGCCAAGAGGTCGAGGTCATCGCCTTCTCGTCTCAAGAGGGCAAAGCCGACACCTTCTTCCGCGACCGCGCGATGAAAGACCTCCTCGCCGAGCTGGACGTACACTCGGCCACGGTCAAGACGCGCTTCGTCGATTTTGACCGCGAGCGCCTCACCGCCGAGAGCCTCGGCGTCACCGAGTACGGCCACCTCGTCGTGCGCCGGGGGGAGCAGCGCGTAGACCTCAAGGCCCGAGAGATCTTCCGCAACCAAGGCACGGGGGCGGAGCGCTCCCTTGAGTTTTTGGGCGAGAGCGCGTTCTCTCGGGCGGCGGCGCAGCTCCTCTCCAACCGCCGCAAGGTCATCTACACCTTACGCGGCCACGGCGAGCTTGACCCCGACGAGCGTGGCCCCGGCGGCCTCTCCGAGCTCAAGTCCCTGCTCGACCAAGAGAACTACGAGCTCAAGCCGCTCGACTTCTTCTTTGACCGCGAGCGCACCGGCGCCCCGACCGTGCCCCAAGACGCGGCGGCCCTGCTCATCGCCCGGCCCAAGGCGGCCTTGACCGACGCTGAAGAGGACGCGCTCATCACCTACGTCGCCAGCGGCGGCGCCGTGGGCATCTTCTGGGATCCGGGCGCGCCCTTGCCCGATCTGGTCGAGCGCCTCGGCGTCACCAGCCCTGAAGGTGTGGTGATGGACAAGCTGCGGGTGTTCCCCTACAACGACCGCCCCGTGCCGACCTATGGCGGCCACGGCATGGTCGAGGATCTGCGGGAGGAGCGCATCGTCACCGTCGTGGCCCACGTCGCCCCGGTGCGTGTGCCTGAAGAGCTGCCCCCCTGGATCACCCCCAGCACGGTTCTACGCACGAGCCGCGACGGCTGGATCGACCGCGGCGGCGTGCTCGACAAAGGCGCGGCGGTCTACGAGCCCGAGATCGACCTCATCGGCCCGGTGGACATGGCCGTGGCCTTAGAGCTCAGCCCCGGCCAGGGCGGCCTGGTGAACGAGGGCAAACGTGTGAGCCGGGTCTTGTTGATGGGCGACGCCGACGCGCTCTCCAACATGATCATGGGCGAAGGCCCCGGAAACCCGAGCTTCGCGGTGAACGCCGCGCGTTGGCTCACCTGGGACGACGCCCGCCTCGCCGTGGTCGGTCGTCCCACCCGCGTGCGCCGCCTCGCCCTGACCGAAGAAGACCAAGGCCGCATCCGCTGGCTGGTGCTCGGCCTCTTGCCCGCGCTCAGCATCCTCGCGGGCGGCGCCGTGTGGGCCAACCGTAGGGGTCAATGATGAAGGCGTTTCGTGGAACGATCCTCGCGGCGGTGGCCCTTGTCGGCGCGCTGGTCTTGGTGAAGGTGTTTGACCCCAGCCCCGCGCCGACCAACAAACGCGGCGACTTAGAGCGTCCGCTGTTCACCTTCGAGAAACAAGAGCTCGTGCGGATCGTCGTCGAGCGCCCAGACGGCGTCACCGTCGCCCTGAAGGAGACGCCCGCGGGCTGGATCATCGAGGACTCGGGCTTCACGGCCTCCCGCACCATGGTGAACCGCGTGAAGCACCAGCTCCACGACCTCACCGCCCGGGCGATGGTCGTCGAGGGCACCGACGATCTCGCGCTCTACGGCCTCGGCAAGCAGGCGATCACCGTCACGCTCACCCTGCGCGATGGCCGGGAGATCAAGCTCCGCGCGGGCGACCCCAACCCCTCCGCCGTGAGCTACTACATCCAGCCCTTGCCCGGCGACGCCATCTACACCGTGAAGAAGGCCGCGGTGGACTACTACTCCTTGAGCCTGGAGGAGTTCCGCGAGCGGCGCTTCGCCTCGTTTGAGACCAAAGACGTCGCGAGCTTAGAGGCGGAGCTTGAGGGCGGTCGCCGCCTGAAGCTCCAGCGCGCCGGGGAACAGAGCTGGGACATGCTTGAGCCCACGGCGATGGCGATCAACGCCGATGACGCGAAGTCGCTCT
>JAKLKE010000061.1 GCA_023150775.1 Myxococcota bacterium | reverse complement strand
ACGTTTCGTCTGGTCGTTGCGCTCGTTGGAGAGGATCTTGCCGACGGAGAGGCCCAAGAAGTTGTAGATCGGGCTCATCCAGTCGGCGTCGCGGGAGGCGAGGTAGTCGTTCACGGTGACGACGTGGACCCCTTTGCCCTCCAAGGCGTTGAGGTAGACGGGCAAGGTGGCGACCAGGGTTTTGCCTTCGCCGGTCTTCATCTCGGCGACCTTGCCCTGGTGGAGCACGATGCCGCCGATGAGCTGCACGTCGAAGTGCCTCATGCCCATCACGCGGCGGCTCACCTCACGAACGCCGGCGAAGGCCTCGGGGAGCAGGTTGTCGAGAGGCTCACCGGCGTCGAGGCGGCGCCGAAACGCCGCGGTGAGCGCGCGGAGCTCATCGTCGCTGGAGCCCTTCATCTTGGGCTCTAGGCCGTTCACCCGATCGACCAAGGGCTGGATCTTCTTCAGGGCGCGGTCGTTGGAAGACCCGAACACCTTCTTGAGCAGGCTCTCGACCTGGGCGATCATCAGTAGCTCCGAGAAACGACGAGCCGGGTGCGGGGCAGCCCCGACGCGGACGCAGAAAACGAGCGTGCAATGTGACCACCCTAGGTGCTCCGGTCAAGGGAAGCCGGGCTCAGCGAGTGGGCTGCACGTACTCCAACGGATCGACGGGCTGGCCGTCTACACGCACCTCAAAGTGGCAATGAGGCCCCGTGCTGATGCCGGTGCTGCCCATGGTCGCGATGACCTGCCCGGCCTCGACCCAATCGCCGACATCGACGTTCAGGCCGCTGTTGTGGCCATATCGGGTGAGCAGGCCGTAGCCGTGGTCAATCTCGACGAGGCGGCCGTAGCCTTTGTCCCACCCAGCGGTGACGACGGTGCCCGCCGCCGAGGCCACGACGGGGGTGCCTTTGGGCGCGGCGATGTCTAAGCCGTTGTGAAATGACCAGCGGCGCCGGTTGAAGGGGTTTCGGCGATAGCCAAAGTCGGAGGTGAGCACCCCCTCGGACGGCCAGATGTGGGGGATAGACGCCTGGAGCAGCACCATGTCCTCGACCCGGGAGGTCATGGCGTCTAAGCGGGGCTCGGCGGCGCTCAGGCGCGCGAGCAGGCGACCGGCGCGCTCGTCGAGCTCCGTGGCCCACAGCAGCGCCGGGCTGTCCTCGAAGGGGACGACGACATCTAAGGCGTGGTCGTCCATGCTCAGGCCCTCGGCGTCGCCGAGCACGAGGCCGTCTTCGTCATCGCCCATCAGGCCATCGGGCGGGGCGGTGTCGCCGAGGGAGCCCTGGGCGGCCTCCTCTAAGATCGCGGCGTCGTGGCCATCGTAGGGCCCTGAGCCGCCGGGGCGCACGGGGCTCTCGCCGAGGAGCTCACGAAGCTGGGAGTCGTAGAGCTGCACCCGCCCCAAGGCCTCCTCCACCCGCTGGAGCTTGCCCTCGATGTCGTGGAGGCGGCCGCGCAGGGCCATGTTCTCCTCGACGAGCTGGCGCTGGTCGTCCCGCCGGGGGAAGGCCGAGACGCCGACGACGGCGACGCTGAGGATCGCGCCCAGGACGACCGCCCCGGCGACGGACCACCGACGCAGCTCGGCCACGCCGACGCTGACCTGCCGCACCTCTCCTTGCCCCGGGTCGGGCACGATGAGCAGGGTGTAGCGTGGCTCAGGCCGACGGTGGGGCATTGGGCCTCAGACTTCGTCGACCCGCACGACCACCGCGGTGATGTTGTCGTCGCCGCCGCGGTTACAGGCGAGGTGGATGACGCTGCGGGCCGTCTCTTGGGGGCCACCACGCTGCATCGCCTCGCCGATCTCGGCGGTGGAGAGGTGGTTGGAGAGGCCATCGGAGCACAACAAGAACTTGTCGCCGCGCCGCGTCGCCCGCACCTGGATGTCGATCTCGACCTCCTCCATGTAGCCGAGGCTGCGGGTGATGATGTTGCGCCACTTGTGGGTGCGCGCCTCTTCAGCGGTGATGACCCCGGCCTTCACCTTCTCGTTGACCAAGGAGTGGTCTTCAGTGAGCTGCTCGACGCGGCCGTCGCGCAGGAGGTAGCCGCGGGAGTCGCCGACGTGGGCGATGAAGAAGTTGCCGCTGTCGATGAGCAGCACGAGCGCTGTGGTGCCCATGCCTTTGTACTCGGGGTTCGACGCGGCCTTCTCGAAGATACGTTTGCCCGCGAGGCGAATGGAGTACCGCAGCTTCTCCCGGATACGCTCGACGGGATCGTCCTCGTCGGTGACGTTCATGTCGGGGCTGATCTCGATGGAGGTGAGCACCTCCTCGACGGTGTTCACGGCGATGGCCGAGGCGTACTCGCCGCCGACGTGACCGCCCATGCCGTCGCAGACGACGAAGAGGTTCAGCTCATCGTTGATGAGGTAGTTGTCTTCGTTGTTTGTCCGCTTCATCCCGACATCGGTGATGCCGCAGGCTGTGATCCGCATGATGCCTCCGCCTCGACGTCCTGGTCCGTCAAGCCCCCTTGTGTACCCCGTCGAGGGCCCCTCGGGCAAGCGGCGCGGCGTGTGAGCGGTCAGAGGGTGGGCTCAGGGGCGCTCTAAGGCGACGGCGAGGGCCTCCCACTCTGCGTGATCCAGCTCCTCAGCCCGGCGGCGCTCCCCGACCGTGGCGCGCAGCGCGACCCCGGCCTGCTCACGCCCGTAGGTGCCGGTGAGCGCGTTGAGCAAGGTCTTGCGGCGCTGGGAGAAGCCCGCGCGCACGGCCCGGCGGAAGCCCTCCATGGGCAGGCCGCCGGTGCGGGGCGTGGTGTGGGGATCGAGGCGCACCACGGCGGACCAGATCTTCGGCGGCGGGTGGAACGCGCCGGGAGGGAGCTCCAGCACGATGCGCACATCCGCCGCGGCCTGGCACAACAAGGAGAGGCCCCCGTAGGCGTCGTCCCCACGCTTGGCGGCGAGGCGCTGGGCCACCTCAAGCTGGAACATCAGCACATGGCGGCGAAACCGGGCGCCCTCGTCCAACAAGGCGGCGAGGATGGGCGTGGCGACGTTGTACGGGAGGTTCGCGCAGCTCGTCCAGCCCTCGCCGGGGCAGACCTCAGCCCAGTTGAGGGTGGTGGCGTCGGCGATCAGCAGCGGCAGCTCCGGCAGGCGCTCTTGAAGCCGGGCCGCTAACTCACGGTCGATCTCGACCACCTGGAGCGCCGCGCCGCGACGCAACAGCGCCTCAGTGAGCACGCCGAGGCCGGGGCCGATCTCTAAGGTGGGCGCGCCGGGGCTGATCTCCGCGAGGTCGGCGATGCGCTCGATGAAGGCGGGCTGGGTCAAGAAGTTCTGGCCGAAGCGGCGGTTCGCCCCGCGCCCGAGCTCACGCAGCGCGCTCGCGGCCTTGTGGCTCTGAATCGGCCCGTCGTCGCTCACAGGCGCTCCAGAGGCCAATTGGGCCGCACGGGGGTGTTCAGCGGGTCGCGCTGGCCGGCGAGCAGGCGCAGGCGACCGGCGTTGGCGATCATCGCGCCGTTGTCGGTGCAGCGGGAGCGGGCGGGCACGAAGGCCGTCACGCCGGGCAAGGTCACCACCCGAGCGCGCAGAGCGGAGTTCGCGGCGACGCCGCCCGCGAGGGCGACCTGGGTGACGCCGGTGCGCTCGACGGCGCGCATCACCCGGTCCATGAGCACGTCCACCACGGCCTCCTGAAACGAGGCGGCGACGTCTTCGCGGCGGTAGAGCCCCGACTCAACGCGCTGGCGCACCGCCGTCTTGAGGCCAGAGAACGAGAGGTCGTCTGAGCCTTTGAGCTTGGGGCGGGGCAAGGTCACGGCGCTGGCGTCGCCGGTGGCGGCGAGGCGATCGATCAAGGGGCCGCCGGGGTAGCCCAAGCTGAGCGCCCGGGCGACCTTGTCGTAGGCCTCGCCGGCGGCGTCATCGACGGTGCTCGCCAGGGCCTCGTACTCGCCGAGCGCGCGGGCCAGGTAGAGGGTCGTGTGCCCGCCGGAGACGACGAGGCCCAAGAAGGGGAAGCTCGGCGCGGGGCGCTCCAGAAGCGGCGAGAGCAGGTGGCCCTCTAAGTGGTTCACCGCGACGAAGGGCAGGCCCCAGCCCAAGGCCAGCGACCGGGCGAAGGTGGCGCCGACCAACAAGGCGCCGATGAGCCCCGGCCCGGTGGTGGCGCAGATCGCGTCCGGGCGCTCTACACCGGCCCGGGCGAGGGCCTCGCGGGTGACGGCGGTGATCTTCTCGGCGTGGGCCCGGGCGGCCAGCTCCGGCACGACGCCGCGGTAGGCCTCGTGTACGGTCTGGGTGTAGACGACGTCGGAGAGGATGCCCGAGTCGCTGACCACGGCGGCGGCGGTCTCGTCACAGCTCGTCTCGATGCCAAGCACAACCACGGTGAGGGGATCCTTTGATCGTTCGGGGAGGAGGATCCCGTTTCGCCCGGCGCGCTCACCCTGGCAAGCGATCCGCCGAAGGATCCGTCGATCGGATCGGCGGATCTTGGCCCCGGATCGCCCCTCGCTACCACCTTCATGCAGAACATGAAGAAATGGTATTGACACGACAAGAGCCACTGGTGACACTGCTGGGGAACCTAAGCTCTGGCAGGTCGCGCTGGACGCTGTAGCTGCTGATGACGCTGTATTTGACGCTGATCCTGCTGACCGCTGAAGCAGAGGCTGTCGGCTCCTGGCGCGGGCTGGGTGTGCCGCCCGGAGCCTTGATGACGCTGTTCACCCCCACGCGACCTGCCCGATGTATGCGCCGAGGGCGACGGTGACCCCACCGCCGCCCTCGGCCTCGCTCACCAAGCTCGGTGAGGCGCCCTCCTCCGCGCCGGAGCGCGACCTCGTCCAGCTCGCCGCCCGCGCCGCCCTGGCGACGGCGTGGCGCGGCCTGAACCCCCAGAGCCGGGAACAGTTCGCCCAGGCCCCCTCCCCCTCCGCCGTCGATCGGGTCTGGTACGAGACCCAAGACGGCTGGACCGCGCCGATGCACCGCGTGCCCGCCGCGCCTGGAGGCTCCGGCGAGCCGGTGATCTTGGCCCACGGCTTGGGCGTGAACCGCTTCGCCCTGGACTTCTCCCCGGAGCTCTCCTTGGCCCGCGCGCTCTCACGGGCGGGCTTTGAGGTCTTCTTGTTGGAGACCCGGGCCGACCGCGCGGCCATCGCCCCCGAGCGCCCGCCAGCCTTTGACGTCGACGACGTGGCGCGCCATGACCTCCCCGCCGCCTTTGAGCGGGCCTGCCAGCTCACCGGGACCCGCCGCGCGCTCTACGTCGGCCACGCCTTGGGCGGACAGCTCCTCTACGCCTCCGCCGGTCAGAACGGCAGCGACGACATCGCCGCCGCCGTCACGGTCTGCGCCCCGGTCACCTTCCCCCGTCAGGCGAGCGGTGCGAGGGCCTTACGCCTCGCCTTGGGGCTCCTCCCCCGAGACACCCGCCTGCCCACCCGCGCCGCCGCCGCGCTCTCCGCGCCGCGCGCCGGGGCCGACCTCCCCGGCGGCTTAGGCCTCGCCGCCATGTCGGGGGACGTCGCCCGGGGCATGATGATGTTCGGCGCTGAAGACATCCCCCAGGGCCTCTTGCGCCAGGCGCTGCGCTGGCTTGAGGTCGGCTGGCTCTGCGATCGGCACAACACCATCGACTACACCGCGGCGCTCCGGGGCCAAGACCTCCCCCTGATGGTGGTCTGCGCCGAGGGGGATCCCCTCTGCCGCCCCGAACAAGCCACCCCGCCGCTCCTCGCCGTGCGGGCTGAGGTGGAGCTTCTGAGCCTCGACGGCGGCTGGGGGCACTTCGATCCTCTGTTGGATCCTCGCGCCGCGGACGCCGTCTTCGCCCCGATCGTGCGCTTCTTGGGATCACGTCGCGCCCGCTGCTGGTGACGCCCTGGACTTGGCGGCGATCGTGCCTACCATTGCCCGACCAGGAGAAGCCATGGCCAAGCGCTCAAGCACTCGCCTCTTGTTGTGGCTCGCCGCGCTGGGGGTGCTGCTCGCGCTCCTCGTGATCGGCGGCGTGACGCTGTTTATGTGGGACGGAGGGCCCGAGTCCCTCGCCTCGGGGAACAAGAAGGGCTGGCTCAAGCTGGAGCTGCGCGGTGAGCTCGCCGACAGCCCCCGCATCGACGCCTTGAGCTTCGACCCTGAAGACCGCGCGCTGACCGTCGGTGAGCTCGCCGCCGTGGTGAAGCGCGCCCAGGACGACCCCGACATCACGGGGATCTTCGTCGATCTCGACAACCCCCAGCTCAGCATGGCCACGGCACAAGAGCTGCGCGGGGCCCTGGTCTCGCTCACCGAGTCGGGCAAGCCCTGCGTGGCTTGGTCAAAGACGTATGAGAACCTCACCTATTACCTGGCGAGCGCCTGCGGTGAGATCCACCTGCACCCCGAGGGTGTGCCCCTTGTCTTGGGCCTCAACGTCACGACGACCTACCTCGCCGACACCCTCGGAAAGCTCGGCGTGAAGGCCGACTATGAGCGTGTTGGCGCCTACAAGTCCGCCGTCGAGACCTTCGAGGAGCTCGCGCCGTCTCCGGCGAGCGTCGAGATGTACAACTCGATGATCGATGACCTCTACGCCGGGCTCACCGAAGACATCGCCGCCGGGCGCAAACGCAGCGTCGAGGAGGTCCGGGCGCTCATCGACGACCCGCCGATCACCGCCGCCGACGCCAAAGATCGGGGCCTCATCGACCAGCTCACCTACCGCGACGAGCTCGTCGATCGCCTCAAAGAAGACGGCGACGGCACCAACTCGAAGGGCTACGCCAAGGGCCTGCGCAGCGACTGGCGTAGGGCCGAGCACACCATCGCCGTGCTGCACCTCTCGGGCAACGTCGTGGACGGTGAGTCCGGCGGCGGCGGCTTCAGCGGCGGCGGCGGGAACATCGGCGACACCACCGTCGTGAAGGCCCTGGACGAGCTGGCTGAAGACGAGAACATCACCGCCGTCGTGCTGCGCATCGACTCCCCCGGCGGCTCGGCCTTGGCCTCGGACGTCATCTGGCGCGCGGTGCGCAAGCTCGATGAGAAGAAGCCCGTCGTCGCCTCCATGGGCGCCACGGCGGCCTCGGGCGGCTACTACATCGCCATGGCCGCCCGGGAGATCGTCGCCCAGCCGGGCACGATCACCGGCTCCATCGGCGTCTTCGCCGGGAAGTTCGCGCTCACCGAGCTCTACAAGAAGGTCGGGCTCACCACCTGGACCACCCGCCGCGGCGCCTTGGCCGGGCTGTTGAGCTCCCCGGATGCCTTCACCGACGCCGAGCGCGCGAAGCTCCGCCAGCGCATCGAGGCCTTCTACACGACCTTCATCACCAAGGCCGGCGAGAGCCGCGGCAAGACCCCTGAAGAGATCGACGCCGTGGCCCAGGGTCGGGTGTGGACGGGGCGCCAAGCCCACGGGGTCGGCCTCGTAGACACCCTCGGCGGTCTGGACCTCGCCGTAGACCGGGCCGCGAGCTTGGCGGGCCTCGCTGAAGACGCCGAGGTCGGCCGCAAGCTCTTGCCCGAGCCCCAGACCTTCTGGGACGCGCTCAGCGAGAGCCTGGATCAGGCCCGAAGCCCCTCGATGCGCGTGAGCCTGCCCGAGACCTTGGGCCCCGAGCTCTCCGAGGCCGTCGAGCTGGCGTTCTCGCTGGAGCAGATGTCCTCCCGAGGTGGGCTCTTGGCCCTCGACCCCGTGATCATCACCGTGCGCTGAGCCAAACCCCTGATGCCGCAACTTCGTGCGACCTTGCCTGGCGAGGGCGACGTCTTAGGCGCGCTCTTGGACGAGGCCTTCGCCGAGCACGACGAGGCCCAACGTTTTGAGCCGCCGGTGATGGCGCTCTTGCTCGACGGCCCCCGGGGCGGCGGCAGGCTCAGCGTGGTCGCCGAGGACGCCGGGCGGCCTGTGGCCGTGGCCTTCGCCGGGGAGCGCCTCCTCCGCTTCTGCGGCGAGACGCTGCGCGCCGTCCACCTCGGCCCCGTCGGCGTGAGCCCCCGCCGCCGCCGTGAGGGCCTGGGGCGCCTGATGTGTGAGGCCGCCCGCGCCCAAGCCGAGGCCTCCGGCGCCGACCTGCTCACCTTGACCACCAACCCCAGCCACCCGGCGAGGCACCTCTACGAGCGCCTGGGCTACACGATCATCGAGCGCTTTCGCCCCTCGCTCAGAGCCTTGGGCCCCACCTCGTACCTGCAGAGCCTCGCCGCGTCCGAGCCTTGGCCGTCGCGCCTGCCGGGCCCGCCCGGCCGCCCCCTCGCGCTCATCGAGGACGGCCCCCAAGGCCTCACCGCCCCCGAGGCCCTTCGCCCGCGCCTCGTGCGCGCCGGAGAGGCCGCGGTCTTGACCCTACGCTGGCCGGTGATCGCCCGGGGGCCTGGGGCGGCGATCCCCGCCTGGTCTACCCAGCTCATCGCCGTGCGGGGCCGGGGCGCGGATCAGGTGCGCGCCGTCGAGGCCGCCTGCGTCTACGCCCACCACGACGGCAGCGTCGTCGCCTGGAGCCACCCCGCCGTCGCTGGGCCGCTCCAAGGTTTTCAGCGGGACGGCGCGCCCTGGGTGTGGCGTATGGGCCTCGGCCTCACCGCCGCCGGGGCCCGCGCCGTCGCCGAGGCCCGGGCGTATGACGAGCTGGGCCCGTCTAGCTGAGCCCAGGGCGCCGATCGCCATTGATTGGTCAGTTGACCAAGACCGGCCAGAACTTCATCTGCCCCGCGGTGAACGACGAGAGGCCGGTGTTCTGGTTCACGAAGGCGTCGGAGGAGGCGTTCATCAGCCCAGCGACGCCAACAGCGCAGACGCAGCCGGCGGGGAAGGCCGCGGCGGGGATGTTGAGGCTGGTCACGCCGCCGTCGCCGTGGGTGAGGTCGTACACCTCACGGATGCCCTCGGGGCGGTTCTGCCAGGTGATCTCGCCGGAGGTGACGTTGATCACCACGCCGAGCACGGCGTCATACGCCACACCGTCGAGCTCGACCTGCATCGCCGTGTTCGCGGCGTGGGTCTCGCGGATCGTCGCCGAGGGCGGCTGGGGCAAGGTGAGCGTGGCCTCGCCGACGTCTTCGCCGATCTCGACGGTGAGCACGGCCTCATCGCCGCCGGAGTAGACGAGGCCGTCGTCGCCCGACGCGCTGTAGGCGCCGCCCGCGTCCTCGTTGAACCACACCGCCGCCGTGGAGCCGATCCGCAGCTTCACGTCCGCCCCGCTGATCGGCGCCGACTCGATCTCGTTCACGCTGGCGGCGTCGGCCAGAAAGACCTGGGCCAAGGTGCCTTTGTCGAAGTCGGTGCCCTTGAGGTCGATCTCGTTGGAGTCAGGCTCGGCCACGCCGAGCACGATGGTCTGCGAGACGAGGGGGTTGGTGAGCCCGTCTACGGTGCCCTTGATCTTGTCGATCTGCTCGCATCCGGTGAGCATGATGAGCGTGAACAGCATGGCGTCGCCTCCTGGGGGATCGTGAACCCCTAAACGATGAGAATCTCATCCATCCTACTCGGGATGACCTCTCATCGCCATTTCACCGCGCGTCCAGGGGCCTCGGTCCTCGTGAATCCATTGACAGAGGCGCAGCGCGGGCATAAGCGGGCCTGTCCAAACCTCTCACCGGAGCGAATCGTGCCCTCCAACACCAAAGTGACCCAGTACCGCCGCAAGCTGCGGAACATGAACGCTGGCCGCAAGGCCAAGAACTACCGCGCCAACCACGGCACCACCCCGGTCTTCCCGATTCATACGCCCGAGGCCGACGCGAACGCCGAGGCCAAGCAGAAGGGCTGATTCAGCCGCGCGCTGAGAACAAGCCGACCTTCGGGTCGGCTTTTTTGTGGGCGAGCGGGACGATCTACGCCGAACGATCCACCCGGAACAGGCGCGCGGCGTTCTGCGCGCTCTGCTCGGCGACGGCCTCGCTGGGCAGCCCGCGCAGCGCGGCGATGAACTCCACGGTGAGCGCGACGTGGCAAGGCTCGTTGCGCCGACCGCGCAGGGGCTCCGGCGTCAGAAACGGCGCGTCGGTCTCGACGAGCAGACGATCCATCGGCACCTTCCGGGCGACGTCTTGGGTGATCACGGACTTGCCGTAGGTCACCGTGCCGGGGATCGAGAGCATCCCGCCGCGCTCGACCAGCGCCCACATGCCGTCTACGTCCCCGGCGTAGCAGTGGTAGAGCACCCCGGCGCCGCCAAACGCGCCCTCCTCATCCAAGACCTGCAGCGTCTCCCCGGCGGAGTCGCGGTCGTGGATGATGATCGGCAGCTTGAGGCGCAGGGCCACCTGGATCTGGCGCCGGAAGGCCGCGCGCTGCACGTCCCGGGGCGAGCGGTCGTAGAAGAAGTCGAGGCCACACTCGCCCCAGGCGACGACGTTAACGTCCGCCGCGAGGGTGAGCAGCTCGTCCATGAGCGCATCGTCCAGCATCGCCGCGTCATGGGGGTGAACCCCCACCGAGGCCCAGACGCCGGAGTGCCGCCGCGCGACCTCCACCGCCCGGCGCGCGGAGTCGGCGCCGTAGCCCGCGCCGACGGTGAGCATGTGGGTGACCCCGGCGGCCTTCGCCGTGGCGATCACCGCGTCTACCCCGGCGTCACCGCCGTAGGTGTGGGGATCGAGATGACAGTGGGAGTCAAAGATCATCCAGACCTCCCGACGCGCCGGGCGCTGCCGAGCTCCGTCGCCAACCGGGCGAGCAGGGCCTCGACGAGCAGGCGGTTGTTGACGTTGACCTGCTGGCGCTCGCGGGTGTGGTTGATCTCCCGCTGGAGCCGGTCGAGGCCCGTGGGCCAGAGGTGGGTCGCCCAGGCCGCGACGAGCTCCGGGCGGTCGGCGTTGAGCAGGCGGTCGCCCCGGGAAGAGGCGACCAAGGCGGCGTCCCGCAAGAGGCCCTCCAGGGCGTCCAGGGTGCGATCTAAGGCGCCGCGGGCGTCTTTGGCTTGGGAGAGCGTCTCGGCGTAGTCAAAGAGCTCCGTGGGCCCTTCAGAGAGCACGTTGAGGAGCTGATCCCGGGCCTTGTCGAGCTCGGCGAGGCCGCCGTCGGCCAAGGCCAAGGCTCGGCCGGGGCAGCCCATGGAGAGCCGAGAGAGCCGGGCGGCGCTCGAGGCCTCGATCCCTCGGGCGACGAGCCAGGCCGTGAGCGTCTCTTCAGGCACCGCACGAAAACGCACCCGCTGCGACCGGGAGCGCACCGTCGGCAACAAGGCCGAGACCCGGCTGGTGACCAAGATGAAGCCCGTGCCCGGCGGCGGCTCCTCTAAGGTCTTGAGCAGGGCGTTCGCGGCCTGGGGCATGAGGCCGTCTGCCGGGTCAAAGATGACCGTGCGCCACCGCGCCGAGAAGCGGTGTAGGCGCACCACCCGAATTACCTCGCGCACTTGATCCACACTAATCGTGCGGGATTTACGCTCGGGGTCGGGCTCGATGAGGAGCACGTCGGGGTGAACGCCGCGCTGAATCTGGCGACAGCTCGTGCACACCCCGCAGGGGACCTCGTCCCCCTCCCAGGCGCAGGCCGCCGCCATCGCGAGGCGCAGCGCGGCGGTGTGTTTCCCCACCTGAGGCGGCCCCTCAAAGATGTAACAATGGTGTAGGTGCTCACGCCGCGCCGCCGCGACGAGCTGGGTGAGCATCTCGGTCTGTCCTAAGAGGTCTTTTACGCCGCTCGCCATACGCCTCGGGTAACCCGGGCGGCGGGTGAGCGGCGCATCATTCGAGAGGCCATGCAGGGTTCACCCTCGCGCGGCCGCTCAGAATGAGGTACAACGCTCAACTCTCCTGACGTGGGGTACAGCCAGGATGGACGTTGTGTCCCTCTGGCATGAACTGGTCGCCCGTGATCCGATCCCGCCGGGCGATTTTCTTGAGCGGATGACCCGCAGTGGAGCGCTCCACGGCGGACAACCGGCGTGCGTCCACCGTCGGCCTCACTTCATCAGCGCTCGCGCCGCCACGTCGATCCGCGAGTCCACACGCCAGATTCACAAGGCAATCCGTGCATTTCTGGCGGTGCTGGTCGAGGATGGCCTCGACGGGCGCGACGGTTCGTTGGCCCGAATGTTGGGCCTCAGCCCCGAGATCATCCAGCTCGCGGCCATCGAGCCCGGCGCTGAAGAGGAGCCCACGCTCCTGCGTGTGCGGGTCGCGCTCCACCAAGACCACCCGATGCTCCTCGACGTCGACGCCGAGGGCGACGTGCCCTTGGGCTACAGCGACGTCTTGACCTCGTTCTTCGAGCAGGATCCCTTCACCGTCAACTTTCCGGGGCTCATGCCGTTCCGAGGCGGCGAAGAGCTGGCCCAGGCCGTGCTGCGCACCTGGACGCGCTGGTCGGGCACCACCGGGGGCGCGCCCAGGGTGGCCATCGTCGGCTTCCGCGACGACCCCCGGGCCGTGGAATCAACGCTCTTGCAGCGGCGTTTCCAGCTCCAAGGCGTGCGCTGCGTCGTCGCCGATCCCCGCGACCTCAGCTTCCAGCGCGGTCGCCTCATCGCTGAAGGCCAGCCCGTTGACGTCGTGCACCGCCGCGTTCACATCGAGACGCTCATCTCCCGGCCAGAGGAGTGTAAAGCGTTACTTGACGCCACCCGCGCCGGGGCGGTGTGTATGGTGAACTCCTTACGCGCCGGGCTCCTCCACAGCCGGGCGCTCTTGGCCTACCTGCACGACATGAGCTTCTTGGCGGGGCTCCCCGAGGCCCAGCGCGACGCCATCCGCCACCACGTCCCCTGGACGGGCCTGCTCTGCGCCGAGCCTGGCGCGGCCCGCTCCGACCAGCTCATCTTCTTGGCGAACGCCCACCGCAACGAGCTCGCGCTGAGGCCGCTCTCCAGCGAGCTGGGCCGCTCGATCCCCGGCTGGATGGTCACCCAAGACGACTGGGAGGAGGTGCTGGAGCAGGCCAACAACCACGTCCTGCAGCGTCGGGTGCCCATCGAGCGCCACCCCTTCCCCGACGCCCGCAACGGCTACGCGCTCACCGAGCGCCTCGTCGAGCTGAGCGTCTCCGTCGTGCGAGGCCGCGCCACCACGATGCTCGCGCACCTGCGCGAAGGCCCCCGCAGCCCCGACTCCACCCTGGCGCCGGTGTTCGCCGTCCCGGCCCCCTGACCGCCCGCCCTGGAGCCCCGATGCGCGCCGCCCTCCTCCCCCTCGCGCTCCTCCTGAGCCCCCTGGCCTTCGCCAAGGCCGTCGAGGGCTACTACAGCCCCGACGCCGTCGCCGCGTCCTCGGCGGCCTTTCGGCGCTACTCCGACGCGCTCATGCCCCGCTTTGAGAAGGCCGAGCGTGACATCGCCGTGGCCAACAACGCCGTCTCCGAGCTTGAGCTCGGCGTGCTCGTCCTCGGCGGCCGCGCGCCCGACGAGCTCCGCGCGCACTACAAGTCCACCCGCAAGACGGTGACCGTCGCCTTCTTGCAGACCCAGGCCCACATCGCGCTCTTAGAGGACGACTCCGCCGCCACCTTCGGCGCCGCCTTGGAGCGCGCCCTCGTGGCGATGGGGCCCACCACCGTCGCCAAAGAGTGCGCCGCCGGGCCCAGCGGCATCGCCGCCATCGCCGGGCCGGGCCGGGGCCCCGCGACCTGCGCCGGGGAAGACCTCAACGCCCCCTTGGCCGCCGCCATCGACAAAGACCCCGCCCTGCTCGCCGCCATCGACGAGATCTTGGCCTTGGAGTGGCCCGACACCACGATCCCCAAGGCCACCCAGCCCCTCGTGCCCCTCACCGGCGCCGGGCCGGCCTACATCCAAGTGGACGATCTGGCCATCGCCCTGCTCTCCCGGCAGATCGAGGACCTGGGCGCCACCTTTGAGCAAGAGATCGCGCCTTTGGAGCGCGGCTTAGAGGCCAGAGACCCCCAAGCCCTCGCTGAGGCCAAGGCCGCCCGGGACCGCTACGAGGCCGAGGTGAGCGCCGCCGGGGCGAAGATGCTCACGGCCGTTGAGAAGTCCCTCAAGAAGCGCGGCGAGGCCGTGGCCTTGTGCGCCAACCCCGCGGCCTTCGGCGGCTGCGAGGGTGAAGACAAGACGGACCTGCTCGTGCGGGCCTTGTCGAACGACAAGAAGGTCTTGAAGGCCCTTCGCTGAGGCCAGCTCAGCGTGTCGGCGTGACCCGGGCCAAGAGCTGAACCTGGGGCCCGTCGCGGTCCTCGACCCAGCCGACGTTGGCGCCGAACATCACGCAGGCGCTTGGGTCGGACCAGGACAAGCCGCCGCTCACGGCGCGTAGGCCCTCGGCGCTCAGGAGCAGCTCAGCGCTCGGCGTCGTGGTGCCTCGGGGGCCGACCCGCGGCGCGGCGAGGCCCAGGCGGGCGAGCTCAGCGTCGTTCTTCGGCGTTCCGACGTCACGAACGGCCCAGAGAGACGCCTGGGCGGAGAGCCCCTCGCCGTCGAGGCCCAGGCGAGCGCCGCCGAGGTGCACGGCCTCCTCCCCGAGGCTCTCCCGAGACAACACGACGAGGCCCACCGACACCCGGCCGGCGCGGGCCTCGGCCTCGGCGGCGAAGGACGGCCCGGCGGCGGTGATCGGCGCGTCAAAGGAGGCGCTGAGCGCGCCCTCGGGGCGGGTCTGGCGGAGGCTCAGCCGCGGCCCCGCCCAGAGGCCGCCGGGGGCCAGGTCGAGGCCCGGCGCTAAACCGAGGGTGAAGCCGCCCATTCGGGCGCCGGAGGGGTCGGCAAGGGTGAGGGGGGTCGGCGCGGCCTGGAGCGCCCCGAGGCGCGCGCCGCCGCCGCCGTGCAGCTCAAAGGTCAGGACCGTGCGACCGCTCGGCCCATCGGCCCAGGCGGGGAGCAGCAGCCCCAGCTCACCGTAAGGGTCAACGGCGCCCTCGCCAGACTGAACGTAGCCCAGGCCCCGGGCGAGCACGAGGCCGTCAAGCTCCAGAACACCGAGCGCCTGGTGGAGCCGCGCCTGCAGCACGGCCTCGCCTCGGGGTCCGGCGGCGGTGAGGTCCAGACGACCCCGTTGATGGAGGGTCAGCGGCCCAAACGTTTGCCCCGCTGGGGAGAGCCCGAGGCCGATTACCCCGCTGCTTCGCAGAGCGTCCTCACCCAAGCCCTCCTGAAACCCGAGGCCGGAGACGGAGAGCGCGCCGAGGCCGACGCTGAGCCGGGTGGACGTCCAAGGCTCGGCCCGGGCGAGGCGATCGGCGCCGAAGTCGCTGAGGTAGGTCGCATCGGAGATCCAGGTGCCCGCGCCAACCACGTATACGCCGCCCTTCTTTTGGGCGACGGCGGCGCTCACCCCGGCGCGAGGGCCCTGCTCCAGGCGATCCCAGCCGCCAGAGGCCACGACCGAGGCCTGGGGCGCGGTGACCGAGACGAGGCCCCGGGCGCCCCGGGCCTGCCGCCACTCGGGGCTCAGGCCCAGCTTGGGGCCGTCCGCTGGTGTGAACCACAACGGCAAGGCGACCTGGGCGCCGTCGAGGCCACGTCCGAGCACGGGCAGGCCGACGCCGAGCTTCCGTGGGCTGAGGCGAAGGCGCGCGGAGGGCAGCGGCGCCACGTCGCGCTCGCCGATCATCAGGCGGAGGCCCTCCACCTCCACCCGCTCCGCCGGGCGGTCCAGGTGGGCCTCGGCGGCGAGGATCCCCCAGGGCGCGCCCTCCACACAGGCGCAGGGCGAGAGCCGCAGCGACTCCGCCGAGATCAGGCTGAGGGTGGGATCGGCGGTCAGGCGCGCGGCGGTGAACGTGCGGCCGTCGACGTTTAGCCGCACCTCCCCCTCGGCGAGCAGACCTTCACCGCTGAGCACCATGTGCTCCGCGGTGAGGCGCACCTGGGCGGCCTCAGCGGCAGCCTCAGCGGCGGGCTCCTCGGCCCAGACGACCGCGGAGAGCAGCCCCAACAAGGCCGCCGGGCTCACGTCCGCCCGAGCAGGTCCCGCGCCGCCCCGGCGAGAAAGAGGCTCCCCGCCACGATCACCAGGCCCCTGCCCTCCCGGGCCATGGGCAAGGCGTCCTCGATGGGCCCGGCGGGCAAGACCGGCACACCGAGGCCCACGAGGCGCTCGGCCACCTCACCCGGCATCATCGCCCGGGGGTGCGCGCAGGACGTGGTGAACACGCGGTCGATCATCGGGCGGATGGCGGCGGCGATGGCGCGCACGTCTTTGTCTTTGGAGGCGCCGAGCAAGAGGGTGCGCGGGCGATCTCGGGGCAGCGCGGCCAAGGCGCTGGCCAAGGCCCGGGCGCCGTCGACGTTGTGGGCGCCGTCGATGAGCAGATCGTCGGCCAACCACTCAAAACGCCCCGGGTTCTGGGCGGACTTGAGCCCGGCGCGCATCGCCGCCTCGTCCACGGCGAGCTCCGGGCGGCGCTCCGACCAGCGCTCCAACATCGCCAAGGCCACCCCGGCGTTCTGGACCTGGTGCGCGCCGCTCAGCCCGCAGGAGAGGCCGCTGAGGCTCAGCCGCGCCGAGCGGTAGCTGAAGTCCTCCGGCGTCCCTTCGACGCGGTAGTCGGTCCCGGCGACGGTGAGCGGGCAGCCACGCTCTTTGGCCATCACCCGCACCGCCGAGAGCGCGTCTTTGGGCAGCAGGCCGACCACCATCGGCACGCCGGGCTTCAGGATGCCGGCCTTCTCCGCGGCGATGGCGGCGATGGTGTCGCCGAGGCGATCGGTGTGGTCTAGGCCCACGGAGACGACGGAGGTGACCTCGGGGGTGACGACGTTCGTGGCGTCTAAGCGCCCGCCGAGGCCGACCTCCAGCACCGCCACGTCGAGCTCTTGTTGGGCGAACCACAGAAACGCGGCGAGGGTCTCCGCCTCAAACACCGTCAGGCCGCCGTCGTCCCGGGCCTCACCCCGGGCGTGGGCCCACTCCCGGGCGCGGCGGTCCACCTCGACGAGCAGGGCGTCGAGGCGGGCGTCGGAGATCGGCCGCCCGTCGATCCGAAAACGTTCGTTGAGCTGCTGAATGTGGGGGCTCGTGTACAGGCCCGTGTGCCGCCCCGCCGCGCGTAAGCAGCCGTCGAGCATCATACAGACCGAGCCTTTGCCGTTCGTGCCCGCCACATGCAGAGACGGCATGGCCGCGTGGGGGGAGCCCATCGCCTCCAAGAGCGCCTCGACCCGCTGCAGCCCGAGGCGAACCCCCGCCGCCGCGAGGCGCTGCAGGAGCGGGTGTGTCCTCATCGGGCCTCGCCGACGGCCACAGGGCGCGACTCGACGAGCCAGCGGAGGCTCTCGGCCAAGGTGGCGCGCAGCTCATTGCGGGGCACGATGAGGTCCACCATGCCGTGCGCGAGGAGATACTCGCTCGTCTGGAAGCCTTCGGGGAGGTTCTCGCCGATGGTCTGCTGGATGACGCGGGGCCCGGCGAAGCCGATGAGCGCGTTGGGCTCGGCGAAGATGAGATCGCCCAACATCGCGAAGGAGGCCGCGACGCCGCCGGTGGTGGGATCCGTCAAGACGGAGATGTAGGGCTGGCCCGCCTCGTCGCGGAGCTTGGCCAAGGCCGCGCAGCTCTTCGCCATCTGCATCAAGGAGAGGATGCCCTCTTGCATCCGGGCGCCGCCCGAGGCCGAGACGACGATGGCCGGGCAGCGGCGCTCGGTGGCGCGCTCAAACACCCGGGTCACCTTCTCGCCGACGACGCTGCCCATGGACCCGCCCATGAAGCGGAAGTCGAACACGCCCAGCTCAACGGGCAGGCCGTCGATGGTGCAGGAGCCCGAGAGGAAGGCGTCGAGCACGCCGAGCTTCTTCTGGGTGTCGATGAGGCGCTTGTGGTAGGGCTTGGCGTCGGAGAACTCCAGCGGGTCGCCGGGGCCCAGGTGGTCGTCGTGCACGACGAAGCTGCCGGGATCGGCGAGGAGCGCCACCCGCGCGCTGGCCTCGATGCGGAAGTGGTGACCGCAGTGGGGGCAGACCTGACCACGCTCGGCGAGCACCGGGCGGTAGAGGATCTCCGCGCAGCTCGGGCAGCGCAGCCAGAGATCCTTGTCGGGCCCCTTGGACTGCGGGCGCGTCGGGAGGGGCTTGGGAGGCTGCTCGAACCAACGGCTGCCGCCGCTCGCTCCGCCGCTGCCGTTGGGGTTGCCGTTGCCGATGCCGTTGCTCATGGGGGGGCTCCTGACGCCGACCTCTAACTTGAAGCCTTCGACCGCGCCGCGTTCGCCCCGGACAGGGACACGCCGCCGCCGGACACCTGGGCGAGACCGCCATGAAAGAACGCCTCGTTCCGCGCGCCGTGGCCAAAAGGCAGGCCCGCGATGATGGGCACGCCCAGGGGCAGGAGCGCGTCACGAAGCACGTCCATCACGCCCCAATCGGCGTCTGGGGGCGCGGCGCACTGAACAAACTCGCCGACCAAGACCGCCCGAACCCCGGCGAACACCCCGGCCTCGCGGAGCTGGT
This sequence comes from Myxococcota bacterium, assembly GCA_023150775.1. GTDB lineage: Bacteria > Myxococcota_A > UBA796 > UBA796 > CAJQPC01 > JADKFE01. The sequence goes on along the minus strand of JAKLKE010000061.1, from coordinate 3,837 downwards.
TCACCATGCGGTCGAGCTTGTACGCGGGCTCGGCGATGTCCTCCAAGGCGAGGATCGCCCCCCGGGCGTTGAGCTGGTGAGGCGTGCCGCACAGGGTCGAGAGCACGCAGAGGTTGCCGCCGACGATCGGCCCTTCGGCCTCTCCTTCGGCCCAGACCTCCCCCTGCCAGCGGGTGGCCGCGCCCTCCATCACCAAGGCCCGCAGCCGGTCCTGGCTGGCGGCGTCGCTCACCGACAAGGAGTGCAGCACCGGCCCATGCACCCCGAGGAGCCGGGCTTGGCCCCAGAGCGCGCTGTGCAGGGCCGTCCCGTCGGAGAAGCCGATCACCGGGCGAGGTTGAATGGTTGACCAATCAACTTTGGAGAGCAGGCGCCCCAGGCCATAGCCGCCACGGGCCATCCACGCGCCGTCGAGGCTGGGGTCGGTGAGCGCCCAGCGGAGATCCGCGAGGCGCGCGTCGTCGTCTCCGGCCAAGAACCGATGGCGCTCGCCGAGGTGCGGCGACGGCACGAGCTCTAGGCCCCAGGCCTCGGCGAGGGCCCAGCCAGCCTGCAGGCGCTCGGGGTTGAACACGCCCGAGGGCGCGAAGACGCCGACCCTGGCGCCGGGGAACAGCAGCGATGGAGGAGCGGGCAGCGGAGGCATACGCGGGATGATAGCCTGCGAGGCGTGATCCGACCGCTCCTCCTGATCCTCAGCCTCCTCCCCCTCGCCGCCTGCGTCGAGACCGCCGAGGAGCGCCCCCAAGACGCCGCGCCGCCCCCTGGCGCGCCCGCCCAAGCCGCCACCGACGCCGCCAAGCTCACGGCGCTGCCGCTGCCCGAGGTCACCCCCTTCGTGGCGCGCACCCGCGTCGCCCCGGTGACCTTGGTGGACGAGCACGGCGGCGTGCTCTTGGTGCTCGACGCCGTCGGGGTCGAGCTGACCGTCGAGCGCCTCCTGGCCGATCGTGCCTGGGTGCGCTGCACGGGCTGCCGCGCGCCCATCGACGCCTGGGTGCAGCGCGCGGCGCTCTACGCCGGGGGCCCCGCCGGAGACGGCCCCAACGACGCCTTGCTCGCCGCGCTCAACGCCGAGGCCAGCCTGCCCGAGATCGCCCGGCACGGCCTCGTCAACGTCGGTCAGGCCTGGATCGCGCCCCCTTGGCACGGGGAGGGCGGCTACGCGGGCCAGTCACTCCGGGCCGAGCCCGAGGGCGGGGGCTGGCGCCTCACCTTGCCCCCCGCTAACCTGCCAACGCATTGAGCCGTGGAGCGAGACGTGGAGCGAGACGTGGAGCGGCAACTCTGGTCCATTGAAGGGAACAGCCAGCGCCTCGACGGCGGCGCGATGTTTGGCAACGCCCCCAAAGCCCTGTGGGAGCGCTGGGCCACCCCCGACGAGCGCAACCGCATCGAGCTCGCCTGCCGGGCCCTGCTCGTGCGGGATGACGACCGCTGGATCCTCTTCGAGACGGGCATCGGCGCCTTCTTTGAGCCCCAGCTCAAGGATCGTTTTGGCGTCGAGGAGCCCAACCATGTGCTCCTGGAGTCCCTCGCTGAGGTCGGCCTCACCGACGCCGACATCAACGTCGTCGTGCTCTCGCACCTGCACTTTGACCACGCCGGGGGCCTGCTCGCCGCCTGGGAGGAGGGCCGCGAGCCGCGCCTGCTCTTCCCCAACGCCCGCTACATCGTGAGCGCCCGGGCCTGGGACCGCGCCAACCGCCCGCACCCCCGGGACAAAGCCTCGTTCATTCCCGAGCTTCAGCCCCTGCTCTACGCCTCAAACCGCCTGGAGGTGGTCGTGGGCCCCTCCTCCCCCACCTTGGGCCCCGAGTTCCGCCTGCACCACTCCGACGGCCACACCCCGGGCCTCTTGTGCACCGAGATCCCCGGCCAAGCGGGCCCGGTGCTCTTCGCCGCCGACCTCATCCCCGGTCGCGCCTGGGTGCACACCTCGATCACCATGGGCTACGACCGTTTCCCCGAGAAGCTCATCGACGAGAAGCGGGCGATCATGGACGAGCTCGCCGCCCGCAACGGCCGCGTGTTCTTCACCCACGACCCCAACACCGCCATCGCCTACCTCACCAAAGATGAGCACGGGCGCTTCGGCACGATCATGCCCAAGGCGAGCCTCACGGGGCAGGTGGCCTGAGCGCCGCACCCACCCTCCGAACGTGTCTTAAACTGTCATCAAAGCTCAGGTCAACGAAGCCCGGGCTTTGCTGGCGCATCGGGAGCAAGACACAACCGGAGGTCCATCGTGGCGAACATCCTGCTCCCCCCGTCCTGGCGAATCCCTGAGTCCGAGGTCGCCCCAGAGTCGGCCTGGCTCAACCGCCGTGAGTTGGTGAAGGCGCTGGGCCTCGGCGCCATCGGCGCGGCCACCCTCGGCGCCACGGGCTGCGCCACGGCGATCGGCGGCAAGAGCCCCTTGCCCAAGTCCTATGACTGGACCTTCCCGCCCGCCCAGCGAAACCCGCGTTTCCCCGGCGGCCAGCCCCCGGCGGTGGAGATCACGGCGGAGGACGTCGCCGCCTCGTACAACAACTTCTACGAGTTCACCACCGCCAAAGACAAGGTCTGGACGCTCTCCGACGCCTTGAAGGTGAAGCCCTGGACCGTCGAGGTCAGCGGCGAGTGTGACAAACCCACCACCTTCAACTTTGAGGACCTCCTGGCCTTGATGCCCCTGGAGGAGCGGGTGTACCGCTTCCGCTGCGTGGAGGCCTGGTCGATGGTGGTGCCCTGGACGGGCTTCCCGCTCAAGGCGCTCCTCGACCGTGTGGTGCCCAACAGCAAGGCGAAGTACGTCCGCTTGGTGAGCCTCGGCGACTCGAAGATGATGCCCGGCGTGGCGACGCAGCCCTGGTACCCCTGGCCCTACCACGAGGGCCTCACCTTGGAGGAGGCCAACCACGAGCTGACCTTGATGGCGGTGGGCATCTACGGCCACGCCTTGCCCAACCAGCACGGCGCGCCGATCCGCCTCGTGACGCCGTGGAAATACGGCTACAAACAGCTCAAGTCCATCGTGAAGATCGAGCTGGTGGCGAAAGAGCCGAAGACCTTCTGGAACACCGTCGCCGGGGACGAGTACGACTTCTGGGGCAACGTGCGCCCCGACATCCCCCACAAACGCTGGAGCCAAGCCACGGATCGGGTGATCCCCACCGGCGAGCGCGTGAAGACGCCGATGTACAACGGCTACGCCGAGCAGATCGGCGACATGTACAAAAAAATCTACGCGGGCAAGTGAGCCTGCCCGCGTAGGGTGCGTCTTAGACCGCCGAGGCGGCCTGGCCTACTTCAGCCAGAACGAGACCTCAAGGCCGCCACCATAGGTGAGCGTGGCGTCGCCGGTGACGATGCTGCTCACGCCGAGGGTGGGCACGGCGTAGATGCCGAAGCCGCCGCCCTTCTTGAGCTCGGCGCCCATGCGGGTCTTGGCGACGAAGTTGAAGGTGGGGTTGTCGAAGCCGGTGTCGGAGAGCAGGCGGAAGCCAGCGCCGGCCTGCACGACGCCATCGACGCCGTTGCCGAGCTCGACCTTCTGCACGACGTAGGCGCCATCAACGCCGAAGTTGATCGTGTCCGCGGGCAGGCCGCCGATGAGCTCCAAGGCGTGAACCTGGACCACAAACTTCTTCTGGCGGTAGTCGAGGCTGGGGTACCAGGCGGTGCCATCGGAGAGGCTAGAGAGCGAGGCCGTGGCGCCGAAGCCCGCGTGGGCCTCGGAGGCGGTGGTGAGGAGGCCCGTCACGAGCAGCGCGGCGGCAGCGAACATCTTGGGGAGGGACATGGTTTATCCTCTGTTGGGAAGGGTCATGCTCAGCATGTCACAGTTGAGGC
>JAKLKE010000619.1 GCA_023150775.1 Myxococcota bacterium | reverse complement strand
ACGCGGGCCCGGCCCTCAGCGCGCTCTCCGACAATCGGGTGGTGCTCTCCCCCGGCGGCCGGATCTTGGCCTTGGGGGTGCACGGTGGCCGCCTGAGCGCCCTGCGCGCTGGGGCCGACGCGGTTGTCTTGGAGCGCTGGGAGCTGCCGCTTGGGGCCACGTCTGGGGCGAGCCTGCCCTTGCCCGGCGCTGAGGGCAGCCCGGAGCGCCGCCGCTACGCCACGGCCCGGGACGGCGCCTGGGAGTCGCAGTGGGGCGTGGAGTCGCCGTTTCGCCTGCTCCACCTGCGCCCGGAGCAGCCGCCCTCGGGCGGGGTGCTCACCGTGCCCGGCGCGGGCTGTGACGACGGCGACCCCACCTGCGACGCCGAGGTGCGCGCGGTCTGGCCGCGGGCCGAGGGCGCGATCCTCTTGGGATCCTACGGCGTTCACCAGGATCGTGCCGACATCGCCGGGTTCGTGCAGGAGGTAGACGACTACGGCCTGCTCGTCCAGCACCGCATGGTGAGCGAGATCACCGACGTGGGCCACCCCTACGAGCTCGTCGCCGAGCGCGCCTTCGCCTGGCCTGGCGGCGGGGTCGGCGTGTTGGGATCGTTCGGGGGCGACGATCACCAGCGCCTCGGCACTTGGATCACGTCGAGCTTTGATGGCGTGGCGCGGGATCTCCGCTTCACCAACTCCGCCTGGGCCGATGGGCCCCCCGCGGTCGTGGAGGACGGCGCCGGAGGCCTCTGGCTGCTCTCCCCCTCGGACACCGAGGGCCGGGGGCTGAGCGTGCTGCGCCTCGACGGCGACGGGCGAGAGCTTGAGCGCCGCAACGTGGCCTTGCCCCCCTCGGATCGAAAACCTCGGCGCTGGGGCCTGGGCCGGGTCGGCGACGAGCTGATGATTGTCGTCGTGCGGGTCGGCGCGTCGGGGGGCACACAGGAGATCGTGCAGCTCGCGCTGTCGATCACCACGGAGAGCCCGCCGCGCCAGAAGTTGACGGAGGAGCCGATCGGCGTGCTGGTGGACGAGCTCTATGTGCGGCCCGATGGCCTCGTGATCCTCGGGACGCATGGCGGGCCCGACGACGCCCCAGCGGAGGTGGCGCTGCGGCTGCTCACGCCGCCCTGACTGGCCGCCGCAACATCCCCTCGACGGCGGCGATGGCCTGGGCTCGGCGGGCGTCAAAGTCTCCTGAGAGCGTGACAAGCTCGCCGGGCTGGGCGGAGAAAGCCGCCTTAAACCGGTCAAACAGCTCGCGGCGGCGCTCGGGGAAGTGGCGCTGGTTGTCGTCTACCCAAGGCACGTCTACGTCGAGGAGCAGGGTGAGGTCGTAGCGGTGGGCGTCGGCCTCGGCGCGGATCCAGTCGGGGCACTCCCCAAAGAGCAGCTCCGACCAGATCACCGTCGTCGTGAGGTCGGTGTCGCAGAACAGCACACGGTTGGCCTGGCGCGCGAGGGCGTCCTCGCTGGCGCGCTGGCCTCGGGCGATGCGGGGGATGTCGTCGAGATCACAGCGGCCGCCTTTGGGCTCCAAGAGCGGCCGGGCGTACTCCTCCGCGAAGCAGGTGCCGAAGTGCGCGGCGAGCTCGGCGGTGAGCGTGCTCTTGCCCGTAGACTCCGGGCCCACGACCCGCACCCGGCGCAGGTAATAAGGTCGCACGACCGGGGGAATAAATCGCCAGTGGGCCATGGGGTCGGCGCGGATGGCCCGGGCGCTCACCGGGACGGCGCGGCGGTAGAGGTCCACGGGCACAAACTCCGCGCCCAGCTCGGCGGCGAGGCGCTCCCCGTAAGCCTCAGACGCGAAGACCCGGTGAATCGGCCCGGGCACGGACGCGCGGATGAGCCGACGCCAGATGTCCCAGAAGCGCGGGTGCTCCTCGGGGGTCTGGGGCACCACCTCGGCGTAGTGCACGATGTCGCAGCGGGGGAACATCTCCCGCATCCAGGCCGCGCGCTGTGCGCCGGGGATCGGCTCATCGGGCAAGGTGCAGACGAGCACCGTGAGCTTGTCACACGAGGCGCGGGCGAAGTCTACGAGGTAGGCGTGGCCCTGTGTAGGCGGCAGAAACTTCCCGAGCAGCATCCCATGGGTCAAGACCGCACCTCCTTCTGCCAAGCGCGAAGCCCCATCACCGCGAGGCCCAAGAACACCGTATACAGCGCGCAGGTCAACCATAAACCCTTCGCGGCGTACATCGGCACCGACAGCAGATCGACGGCGATCCAGACCAGCCAAGACTGCCAGATCTTCCGGCTCATCCAGGCCTGGGCCAACAAGGAGAAGCTCGCTGTGGTGGCGTCGAGCCAAGGCAACGATCCATCGGTGAGGCGCGCGAGGGAGGCGCCCGCGGCGAGGCTCACCGCCGTGGCCAAGGCCAGGCCGCCCCAGAGCTCTGCCGCGTTGCCGCCCCGCACCGGCAGGCGCCCGCCGGCCTCACCGCCCCGGGCCCACAGCGCCCAGCCATAGACCTGCAGCACGATGTAGACGCCCTGCAGGGCCATGTCCGCGTAGAGCTTCGCCTCCCAGAAGATCACGAGGTAGAGCGCCACCATGCCCAGGCCCGCGGGCCAGCACCACAGGCTCTGCCGGGCGGTGAGCCACACCGAGGCGAGGCCGAGGGCGGTCGCCGCGAGCTCGATCGG
>JAKLKE010000618.1 GCA_023150775.1 Myxococcota bacterium | reverse complement strand
CCCGCGTCGACCACCCGCTCGCCGCCACACGCGGGGCCGACCCTGGCGCTGGTCGTGGGGTTTCGGGCTCGGGGGGCGGGGAGAAGGTGTCGAGCGGGGCGGTGAAGAAGGTGCTACGATGCGCAGAATGCCTCCCTGCGAGCTTGGCTCATGGTAGGCGTTAGGCCTCATCGTGGGGTGAGCATCGCCTAAGCCAGGCCGCCGCGTGTTTGGCGCCGCACCTGAAGCAATCGATTCACGATGGGTTGTCTGCCGCGCGTCCTCTACCCTGCGAACCAGTCCAAGAAGCGCCGTCGCTCGTCGCTCTGCAGGACAGGCATCTTGAGCAAGGGGACCTCTGAGCCGGGTGAGCGGCTGCGCACCCCCGCGAAATATCCCGGCGAGGCGATTGGCTCGGGGACGACCCGGGTGGACCCGTTCTTGGTGAAGAGCACGCGCCACTCTGGCGTGAGACCTCGGGCCATAGGCTCCAGGTCAGTCCAAGGAAAGAGGGCTGGGGCTCCGTTGTCGCTGATGAGCCGGAGTCGCGTGCCAATGATCTCCAGGACCCGGTAGGGGCGCCCCCGGGTCAGGCTCGGCACGGTAGATGTCTCCTTCAGCCGGACGGTCAGCGGGCCAGGCTCGGGCTGCGCGACCTCAACGGCGACCCGCGGCAGAGGCTGCGCTGTTGAACGTTGCCTCTCGTACTTCTCTCCTTCGTTCGATGCGACGCAGCCCTCTACCCTGAGTCGACCACCGGAGACACCAAAGATGACCTTCGCGCCGCGCGCGAGGGGTACGGCGACTTCGCCTGGCCGATCCGGATCGGCGACGGTCCCGGGCGGCCACCCGCCGCGGCGGATCTGGCTCTTGAGCAGCGTGAGCCCATCGACGGCCCCCTGGACATCATCATAGATCCCGAGGCTTACCGCCCGCTCTGCTTGCGCCCAGGGGCCCCGCTCAAACCAGGCGGCAAATCTCGCCTTCTCAGCGTGGGTGAGAGACTCACTCGTCTTCACCGGCACCTCAGCACCTGGCGCACGCTCGAACACCTCCTCAAAAACCCCGGGCACGTCGGCCTCGACGGGGCCGAGATGAACTCGACCCCTCCCATCGATCCGGTGGAGACACCAGGCCGGCGCGACGCAGGGATCCACGACCCTGAACCAGCGGCGCGGCCAGAGCCCTGTCCCGCCTTCGTCATCCACCAGTCGGAGGTCCAACCCGTCGAGGGCGAACACGGAATAGGGCCTGTCCTGCGTGAAGGCCCACGAGCTGCGTCCATGTGCGAGGACTACTTGCATAAAACCCTCGGATCCACATCGCCGTATTGCTTCAGGCCGATGAGGCCAGGGATATCCGGGTGTTCGTACCAGCGCACTTCATCCCCGTTGGCGAGGATACCAGCCATCTTCTGCCAGAAGCGTGGATCGCCTCCGCATCGCCTGACGAGCTCGTCGATCTTCCCGAGTTCGTGGCCGTCTGGCGATGACGCGCTCGCTCTTGAACTTCGGTCCAACTCTCCCATTGTAAACCAGCACCCCCGCCCCATTACCTCCCTCCTCGCCGACGAAGTAGGAGCGCGCCTCGGCGACGGAGAGGTTGAAGACCTCCTTCTGCCCGAACAGCGAGCGCGTTCCGAGGAGCGGGGCCTCTGTGCCGTCGTCCTCCCCGAGCACGGCGCGCCAGGGCCGGCTCGTCGGGGCGTCTGTGGCGATTGGGGTTCGGGGGCTCGGTGGGCACGCGCGGTGTTGAGCGTCGTGGCGAGAACAACGCGCCCGGGTCGGCCCCTGATTGTGTTGGCGCTCGGGGTGGTCGTCGCGGGACCGCTCGCCCCGACCCCGTCCAGGGTCGGGGGTCGCTGCGCATCCGGCGAGCTCCCGCCCTTCCAGGGCTCCGCCCGCCTCCTGAGCTCCCGCGTCGACCACCCGCTCGCCGCCACACGCGGGGCCGACCCTGGCGCTGGTCGTGGGCTTTCGGGCTCGTGGGGCGCGGAGCACACGGGCGAGCGGCGCGGGCGGTCAACCACAGAGCCGGTCCCGGCGCTGTTCGTGGGGTTTCGGGCTCGGGGGGCGGCGGCGGGGTAGCCCGGGCGAGGCCGACCCCGACGCCGCCGAACCTCAGCGCCCGTCAATCTCCGCCAGCGCCACGCCCAGCCGCTCTCGCGCCCCGCTCAACGCCTGGGGCAAGCCGTCGAGCCGCGCGAACACCGACCGCAGGGGCAAGAGGTCGTCCTCGTTCACCGGCCTCTGGCTCGCCGCCAAGGCGAGCTGCCCCAGGGCCTCGGTGAGATCTCGCGCCAAGGTGGTGAGCCGCGCCCGAGGCACCGCACGACGCACAGTCGCCGCCGCGTCGGAGAGCGTGGGCAGGGCGTTGAGCACCCGCTCGGCGTTCAGCAGCTTGGGCAGCGTGACGAGCAGCCCCGCGCCTTTGACCATGGCCCGCACGCCGCGCAGGACCTTCTCGGCGAGGCGGCGGCTGGTGTCGGACTCGGCGGCGGCGGCCTCAGCGAGGGCGATCAGCTCACCAAAATCGACGGGTTCGCCTCGCATCTGCTGGCCGTAGGCGCGCTCGACGCCGAGGAGCAGGGCCTCGGCGCGCTCGGTGTGGGTGTCGGCGCGGTCGCGTAGGGACACCGCCAAGCCGTGCAGGGTGAAGAG
>JAKLKE010000617.1 GCA_023150775.1 Myxococcota bacterium | reverse complement strand
GGAGGATCCCCATGAGCTCCACGTCCTCGCCTACCCCCGCCCTCCTCCTCCTCGCCGCCCTCGTCTCCTCCCCCCTGGGCCCGGCCGGCTGCGGCCCGACCGGCGACGACGACGACGCCGGGGTGGCCACGGCCCTGGCGCGGTCTCTGGTGGAGACGCCCCCCGCCGAGCGCCTGGGCCGCCTGCTCCAGCCGTTCAGCGCCGCCGCCGCCCGGGTGTTTGGCCTCTCTCAAGACCAGCTCGATCCCGCCTTGCCCCTGCGGGATCATGGTCTAGACTCGCTGATGGCCGCCGAGCTACAAGCCGAGATTCACGCCGCGTCTGGCGTCGAGCTCTCGCTCTTGGAGCTGCTCAGCGGCCGCTCCTTACAGTCCCTCGCCGAGCGCGCCCTCCCCGCGCTGCTCCGGCTCAACCCCTCCTCCCCCGGACAGAACCCATGACGACGGCGACCCACGCCGGGCAGGCGGTCTACTCCGCCTCCTTCCTCAACATCTACGACCTCTGGGTGCACGGCGTCTCCAACCGTGTGCTCTGGCGCTGCCCCACGGAGCGCCTCGTCGCCCACTACGACCAGCACGTCAGCGCCAACCACCTCGACGTCGGCGTCGGCACCGGGCTCCTGCTCGACCGCTGCAGCTTCCCGACGTCGAGCCCCCGGGTGGTGCTCTGCGATCTCAACGAGAACAGCCTCGCGCACTGCGCCCAGCGCATCGCCCGCTACAGCCCCACGACCGTTCGCGCCGACGTGCTCCAGCCTTTGCCCGGGGAGCTTGCGCCCGGCTCCTTTGACTCCGTGGGGCTCAACTACCTGCTGCATTGCCTGCCTGGGGACATCCCCGGCGGCAAGTGGGCGGCGTTTGACAGCCTCAAGGCGGCCTTGAAGCCCGAGGGGGTGCTGTTCGGCTCGACGATCTTGGGCGCGGGCATCTCCCCCAACCTCGCCGCCCAAGGTGTGCTCAAGCTCTACAACAGCCGGGGCATCTTCGGGAACGACGCCGACGACCTCGCCACCCTGCGCGCCGAGCTGGAGCGCCGCTTCACCCGGGTGCACATCGAGGTGGTCGGCCTCGTGGCCTTGTTTACTGCGCGACGCTGAGGCGCCCGGCCGCTCAGCGCACGACCATGCTCTCTAACCACGAGTACACCGCCTTCACCGGCAGCGGCGGGCGGGGGGTCGTCGCCTCGATCAAGGGGCAGTCGGCGTCGGGCGGCAGGCGCTTGACCTCCAGCACGGCGCCGCTGCGGCGATCCCGCAGCGTCACGTCTACGGCGGGCCGGGGCGTGGGGTCATCGGGGCAGACAAGCTCCGCGAGCGGGTCGACCACCGGGGTGACGACGGCGATGAGATCGAGCTGGTAGAGCGCGCCTTTGTGGCCGATCCAGCGGGTCTCGGCGGGGCCGCCGGGCCAGAAGATGCTGTCGCCTTTGCTCGGGTCGTTGGGCTCGGTCTCAAACCGGAGGCCGCCCTCTTGGAGCAGGCGGGCGACGACGGCCTCCTGTACGTTGATCGCGGGCAGCGCCGCCTCCGCGACGCCCCCATCGGGGAAGCTCACGCGCAGGCTGAGGCCGGGATCGTGGGCGAGCAGCTCCTCGAAGGTCTTGCGGGGGAGGCTCTCGGTGATCGGCGCCGTGATGGCCCCCGGGCCGCCGGAGACCGCGCCGAGGGTGAGCACCACGCCTTCAGGCAGGCCGTTGACCTCTAAACGGAGGGTGTCGCCGCCGGGCATGAGCTGGCCCTCGTAGCGGTCTTCGCCGTGGCGGATCACGACGGTCGCGGCCTGGAGGTTCGCCGTGGGGCGCACGGTGACGCCGACCGGGGCGGGGCCGCCGCAGGCCAAGGAGAGCAGCAGGAGAGGCGTCATCACGAGGGCTCCGAGACAGGGAGGCACAAGGTAGCGCCGATTCTCGGCGGGTGGGAGCCCGGGGCGCGGTCGGTTAGGGGAGCGTCCCCGCCGGAGACCCCGGCCACCCCCGGAGCAAGGGCGCATGTCAACTTCTAAGCTGTCTGATCCTACGCAGTCTGAGCCGAACCTCCCGATCCTCCAGTTCTTGCTGCACAACTACAAGAACTTCAACTCTCGGGCCACCCGGGACGCGACCTTGGCCTATTGGCGGCACATCCAAGACGGCGGGCGCATGTTCTGGGCCGTCGCGGGGGCGATGTCTTCGGCTCAGCTCGGCATCAGCCTCGCCCCGGCGATCCGCGAGGGCCTCATCCACGGCCTCTCCGTGACCGGCGCCAACCTGGAGGAGTCCCTCTTCCGCCTCGTGGCCCACCACAGCTACAAAGACTTCCCCGATTACCGCTACTTCACGAAGCAGGACGACACGCGCATCTTGGAGGACCGGATGCGCCGGGTCACCGACACGAGCATCCCTGAAGACGAGGCCTTCCGCGTCGTCGAGAAGACGATCGTGCCGATGTGGAAACGTGCGGACGAGACGAACACCCGCCGCTTCTGGCACGAGTACTTCTACGAGCTGATCACCACCCTGCCCCCCGAGACCTACGAGGGCGACCCCACACAGTGCTGGTTGCTCGCCGCCGCCCGCGCCAAGCTGCCCATCGTGGTGCCCGGCTACGAAGACTCCACCTTCGGCAACATCTTCGCCTCCCACGTGAAGTTCGGCGAGGTCGGC
>JAKLKE010000616.1 GCA_023150775.1 Myxococcota bacterium | reverse complement strand
AAGCCGCGCGGCGACGGCCCGCGCCTGCGGGTGGACCACCTGTGGGAGGAGCCCGGGCGCCGGATCGATCTTGACGCCTTGCGCCACACCCTCGCGGATCACGCCGCGCGCTGCGACGCCGTCCTGGGGACGATCCCGCCCGCAGAGCCAACGCCTGGCTGACGCTTGGTGAAGCGCCTGTGGCAAGATGGGCTTGGTCAGGAAGGCCCACCCCCATGCTGTTCAGCCGCAAGAAGAACCTGCTCCAGCAGGTCGCCACAAACTCGTGGCGTACCGACGCCGACAAAGAGGCCCTGCTTGAGCAGATCAAGGCCCAGGACCTCAAGCCCCTGGAGGCCATCCCGCTCATCTGGCACGCCGACGCGCTCGTGCGAAAGCTCGGCGTCGACCTCTTCATGGCGAAGCCCAACGCCGAGGCCGTGCGCGCCCTGGTGCTGAGCATGGGCGACAAGCCCAACCACCAGCGCGCCTTCGTCACGCGCATCTACGCCCGCATCCCCGCCGACGCGATGCAGCCCATCGTCGATGAGCTGATCTCCCACAAGGACGCGGGCAGCCGCCGCCTCGGCTGGGACGTCGCCTTGGCCTTGGGCGGTGAGCTGCGGGTGAAGTACCTGGAGCGCACCCTGCGGGAGGCCCCGGCAAACTTTAAGACCGTGGCCCTGCAGCGCCTCTTGTATGAGCGCAAACCCCAGGACATGCTCGACCTGCTCCTGGAGGTGGCCGACGGCGCCGATGAGCGCCTCGCGGCGACGGCTTACGAGGCCTTGGCCCAGCTCACCGACTCCCGGGTCATCCAGCTGATGATCAAAGGCTTCGCCGGGCAAGACGCGGCGGTGCGGGAGATCTCCAGCAAGTTTCTGCGTGAGGCGGCCAAACGGGAGCCCCTCGACATGCGCAAGCGGATGCTCACGCTGCTCGGCGGCGGCGAAGACGCCACCCGCCGCCTGAGCGTGGAGATCCTCCTCGCCACCGGCGAGCCCCTGGAGGTGCTGCTGGAGATCCTCAAGTTCAGCCGTGAGCTCGTCGGCTGGCTGAGGCAGCGCATCTTGGAGACCCTGCAGGTCTTCGGCGACCAGGTGCTGCGCCCGGCGGTGACGCTGCTCAAGCACGAGGACGAGGAGATTCGCACCGCGGCGCTGGTGCTCTCCGAGCAGTTCAACGACCCGCGCATCATCGGCCCCGTCTCGGCGCTCTTGGACGACAAGGACTGGTGGCTTCGTGTGACGGCCTGCGAGACCTTGGGCCGCCTCAAGGATGAGCGCGCCGTCCCGGCCCTGATGAAGGCCCTGGAGGACGACGACGCGCGCTGGGCGGCCATCGACGCCTTGGCGAGCATCGGCTCGGCTTCAGCCCTCAAGCCGCTCTCTGGCCTGCTTCGTTCGCCGCGCCAAGAGGTGCGCATGGAGGTCATCCGCGCCTTCTCGCGTTTCTCCGAGCCCAAGCTCCTGCCCCTGCTCAAGGCGGTGATGGAGAAGGATCCGTCTTCAGAGGTGCGCACCCGGGCCGCTGAAGTGCTGCGCGACATGAGCCAACGCCTGCATGTGGACTCCGGCGACACCGAGGCGGGCACGGCGGCGGCGCGCTCGGAGACGCTCAAGAAGCCCGTGGACCGTCTGTTGGCGATGGTGCGTGAGCAGGGCGCGAGCGACCTGCACATCACCGTAGACGAGCCGCCGTTTATCCGGGTGAACGGCGAGATGGTCCGCATGGACATGAAGCCGCTCACCGCCCAGCAGACCGAGCAGATCGTGCTGAGTCTGCTCAACGAGCGCAACATGAAGCGGCTCATGGACGGCGGAGAGGCCGATCTGTGCTACGCCGTGCCCGAGGTGGGCCGCTACCGCTGCAACGTCTTCCGCCAGCGCCTCGGCCTCTGCGCGGCGTTCCGGGTGATCCCCAACCTGCCGCCCACCTTCGCCGACATCCGCCTGCCGGGCCGCCTCGCCGAGCTCCTCGATTATCACCAGGGGATCATCGTCGTCTCCGGCCCCGCCGGCAGCGGCAAGAGCACCACCTTGGCCGCCATCGTCAACCTCATCAACGAGTCCAAGGCCGACCACGTCATCACGATGGAGGACCCCATCGAGTTTGTTCACCCGATCAAGACGGCCTTGGTGAACCAGCGAGAGGTCGGCGCGCACACGGAGTCCTTCGCCCGGGCCCTGCGCGGCGCGCTGCGCCAAGACCCCGACGTCATCGTCGTCGGCGAGATGCGCGACCCGGAGACCGCGCGGATGGCGCTCACCGCCGCCGAGACGGGCCACCTCGTCGTCGCCACGATGCACACCACCAGCGCCGTACAGACGGTGGAGCGCCTCGTGAAGTCGTTCCCCCCGGATGAGCAGCCCCAGGTGCGCATGGCGCTCTCTGAGGCGCTCAAGTACGTCGTCAGCCAGTCGTTGGTGCCCCGGCGCGACGGCAAAGGCCGCGTGGCCGTGTTTGAGATCCTCAAAGGCACGGGCTCTATCGGCACGCTCATCCGCGACAACAAGACCTTCCAGATCCCGTCCATGATGCAGATCGGCCAGAACCAAGGGATGCAGACGGTGGACATGGCCTTGATGGATCTGTACGAGGCGAACCTCATCTCGGCGGAGACGGCCTGGATGCGCGCCGAGAAGCCCGCGCTGTTTGAGC
>JAKLKE010000615.1 GCA_023150775.1 Myxococcota bacterium | reverse complement strand
AAGCCCTGGGCGTCGGTGAGCTGCAGCTTGCGGCGCAGGCGGCTGATGTGGGTGTCGATGGTGCGGGTCGATTGGGTGTGCTGGCCGCGCCAGACGGCGTCGAGCAGGTGGCCCCGCGAGAAGATGCGGCCGAGGTGCTGGAACAGGAAGACGGCCAGCTCGAACTCCTTGTCGGTCAGCATCACCTCGCGGCCGTCGAGGCGGCAGCGGCGGGTTTCGAGGTCGAAGAAGTAGGGCGGGTGATCGAGGCAGGGCTGGTCGCGCAGGGGGTGGCGGCGGCGCAGCACGGCGTCTCCGTAGGCCTCGCCCAGGGCGGCGCAGTCGGCCTCGTCAAGGCTCACACAGGCGCCTTCAGGCAAGGGCCGGGGGTCGAGATCCCAGCCCCAGGCCGTGGTCGCGCAGCCCAAGGCGCCGCAGGCCAAGCCGCCCAAGGCCGGGGCGCCGACGACGGGGGCGAGCCCGGCGCCAACCCCCAAGGCCACCGCCAAGCCGACGCCGCCGCAGCCGCTCACCGCCGGGCGCCACAGGCTGTCCGAGGCCGCCAGGGCCTTGGCGTGGGCGTGAAGGTCGTCGCTTGCGCCGTCGGGCGGCGGCGCCTGCGCCTCGACGCTGGGGGTGAGCGCGGGCTCGGGCTCGTCGGGGCCAAGCGCCTGCGCCGCGGCGAGATCGGCCTCCAGCGCCAACATGAGGAGGATCAGCGCCCGAGCGCCCGCCAATCCTTCGCCCCGAGCGGGGGATGTGATCGTTGTCGCCGCCATCTCTCCGCTATTCTGTGCCCCGTTCGGCTCAGTCTGCGCGACCCGCGGTCGCTCGGGGCGCTTCCCCGATTCGAGGCCGCGCTTAAGCTCTCCGGTAACACGACTCCCCCTTCAAGGAGCACCCCTTATGTCGTTCGAGAAGTTCACCGTGAAGGCGGTGGAGGCCATCGCCGAGGCCCAGCGCGTCGCCGGTCGTATGGGCAACCCCGAAGTCCGCCCCGCCCACATCCTCCTGACCCTCCTAGAGCAAGACAAGGGCATCATCCCCAACCTCTTGAACCGCGTGGGCACCAGCCCCGAGCAGCTCAAGGCCGGCGCGGCGAAGCTCGTGGGCGCCTTGCCCAAGGTCTCTGGCGGCACCAAAGCCGGCGTCTCTCGCCAGCTCCAGTCCGTGCTCGACGAGGCCGAGAAGGCCAGCAAGAAGTACAAGGACACCCACATCGCCTCGGAGATGCTGCTCATCGGCCTCGTCCGCGTGAAGGACGACCCCCGGCAGCTCCTGTTGGACCTGGGCGCCACCGAAGAGCGTCTGGTCTCGGCGATTGAGGCCATGCGCGCTGGTCGCAGCGTGAGCGGTGAAGACGCCGAGGGCAGCTACGAGTCGCTCTCGAAGTACACCCGCGACGTCACCCAAGACGCCAAAGACGGCAAGCTCGACCCGGTCATCGGCCGCGACGAAGAGATCCGTCGCACGATGCAGGTCTTGTCGCGTCGCAGCAAGAACAACCCCGTGCTCATCGGCGACCCTGGCGTCGGCAAGACGGCCATCGTCGAGGGCATCGCCCTGCGCCTCGCCGCCGGGGACGTGCCCGAGTCGCTCAAAGACAAGAAGCTCCTCTCCTTGGACCTCGCCGCGCTTCTGGCCGGGGCCAAGTTTAAGGGCGAGTTTGAGGAGCGCCTCAAGTCGGTGATCAAAGAGATCGAGTCGTCCAACGGCGAGATCATCCTGTTCATCGATGAGCTGCACATGATGGTCGGCGCCGGGAAGTCCGAGGGCTCCATGGACGCGGGCAACATGCTCAAGCCCGCCCTGGCCCGTGGTGAGGTGCGCTGCATCGGCGCCACCACCGTGGACGAGTTCCGCAAACACATCGAGAAAGACAAGGCCTTGGAGCGCCGCTTCCAGCAGGTGATGGTGAACGAGCCCACCGTGGCCGACACCATCTCGATCTTGCGCGGCATCAAGGACAAGTACGAGGTCCACCACGGCATCAAGATCACCGACGACGCGATCTTGGCCGCGGCCACCCTGTCGCACCGCTACATCGCCGACCGTAAGCTCCCCGACAAGGCCATCGACCTGATGGACGAGGCGGCCTCGCGGCTCAAGATGGAGATCGAGACGCTGCCCCAGCCCATCGATCTGCTCCAGCGTAAGGTGAACAACCTCAAGATCGAGCTCGGCGCGCTCTCTCGGGAGACCGACAAGGGCACGATGGAGCGCGCGGAGAAGCTGCGCGACGAGATCGCCAACTTAGAAGAAGAGACCAAACGCCAGATGAGCCAGTGGCAGGCCGAGAAGGGCGCCCTGGAGGAGATCACCAAGCAGAAAGAGCTGCTTGAACAACTGGAGCACCGCCTGGAGGGCGCCACCCGCTCTGGACAATACGACGTGGCGGGGCAGATCCGCTACGGCGACATCCCCGCCGCCCACCGCGCCATCGAGGAGGCCCGCGCTCGTCTGGAGTCGCTGCAGGTCGGCGGCGGCGACACGCCGCTCGCCGGTGCGGAAGCCCAGGGCGCGGGCCGCCTCATGCAGGGTGACGGTGGTGATCGGCGGGGGAAATTCCTGGGAGACGAGCGCGGCGTCAAAGGGTTGCCGGCCGATCCGGCACAAGCTGCCCAGAAGCCATAGCAAATCACCCTCCTCCAGGCGAGCCGCT
>JAKLKE010000614.1 GCA_023150775.1 Myxococcota bacterium | reverse complement strand
GAACAGCTACGTCTACTGCGAGAACGACCCGCTCAACTTTATTGACCCCACAGGCGACGTGGACTGGGGCACCTTCGGCGGCGGCCTGATGACCGTCGCGGGCGGCATCGCGGGCATGATCGCCCTGGCGGCGGCGGGCCCGGCGGTCGGCCTCGGCGGCGCGCTGGTCATGGGCTACATCGCGATGTCTTCAGCGTCGAGCATCGGCTTCGGCGTCGCGCAGATCGCCGGCGGCCTCGCGGCGCCGGACGGCACCAAGGTCGACATCCCCGGCGGGTTCTTGGAGACCCTCGGCGCGGCGATCAAGATGAACATGACCGATGAGAACAACAAAGCCGGCGTAGAGGCGGTCATCAAGGCCATCGACATGGCCCTCGGCCTCGCCATCCCTGGCCCAGACAAGCTCGTCGGTCTGTCGGAGAAGCTCATCAAACAGCTCGGCGCGCTCGATGAGCTCTCCAAGCTCAAAGACGCCATCGACTGGACCGAGAAGCATCGTGAGGTCATGGAGCGTCTCAAGAAGGAGAACCCCGAGGCCTGGAAGATCCTCATGGAGGGCAACGAGCGCCCGCCGCGTATCCCCGCCGATGACGAGCGCGGCGGCGTCTACATCAACGCCACGGCCACGGTGCTCGCCGATCTCACACAGATCAACGGCGCCGCCGTAGACCCGGCGACGGGCCAGCTCGTGCTGCATGGCCGCGACGGCGGCGTCACCGTCGAGGGCATCGACGGGGACATGCTCTACACGGCCCTGCAGTGGCTCTACGACAGCGCCTACTCCGGCAGCTTCGTCGCCCCCGGCGTCACCATCGAGAACGATCTGGTGCCCCCTGAGGAGCCCACCCCACCCACGAGCGACGACGTCTACCACGGCGTCGGCTACTTCGGCGGCATCGAGTACACCGAGGCGGGCTTCGCGGCGTTTGAGGCCGACCGGATGCTCAAGAGCCTCAACCTCGGCGTCGACTCCAACGACACGTCCATCGAGTACGACTGGCTCAGCGAAACCGTCACCGACTACGAGTCCTGCGTCGCCATCGAGGAGGACTTCTACGACGGCACGTCCCCGGCGGGCTGGGTGCGGTTCTGGATCGAGCCCGATCAGATGATCCTCACTGAAGACGCGAGCCGGGACGCACTGGAGTTCACCACGTCCACGATGCACATCCAGTACGAAGACCAGACCGACACGCTCCAGCGTTGGCCCTCGTATGACTACTGGACGACGATGTTGACCGACAACTACGACGGGATCGCCGAGCACGTCGAGTCTTGGGAAGATCTACGCACGGCCTCCAAGTTTGTCGCCGTGGCGTATTGGCTCTACGAGAGCGAGCTATACAAGACGCTCGACTGGGCGCAGATCAACAGCGTCGAGGAGGAGGTCTACGACACGCCCTGGTGGACGCTGGAGGGCGAGGTCACCTCAACCTTTGTGTACAATGGCACGCCGCAGACCCAGACGCACAAAGGCGGCGCGAACCTCAGCACCTTCGGCCACGGCTACACCGCCGACTCAACCGGGGACGTGCAGGCCGACTGGGACGCTGTGTTTGGTGACCGACCCAGCGACGAGGACAGCTCGTGGACGGTGGAGTACCCTGACGGCGAGACCGGCGTGGCCGTGGCCCTGCCGCTGTCGCGTGTGCCGATGCCCGGCGGCGCGAAGGAGAGCGTCATCGACCTGCTCGCCCCGTCTGTGGGTGAGCTGCCCCTAGAGCTCCGCCGCACCTACTCCTCTGTGGCCGCCCAGGCCGGGCGGGACATGGGCCTCGGCGCGGGCTGGTCCGTCGTGCCGTACTCGGCCCATCCGTCACAGATGCTCACCAAGCCCGGCAGCTTTGACGTGCCCTATGTGCTGGATGTGATGGACCACCTCACCGGCGCCGAGCTGCGGTTTGAGTACAGCGGCTGGGACGGATCCGACGCGATCTTCACCCTGGAGGGCCAACAGGACCGCGTCCGCCTCGACAGCTCGGGCTATTACACCTGGAGCCAGCCCGGCCAGCGCACCGTTGAGTTTGACGCTGAGGGCCGCGTGCAGTCCGTGCTCGACCGCGCCGGAAACTCGCTGACCTACAGTTGGACCGGTGACGAGCTTCACCTCATCGAGCACAGCGGCGGCCACAGCGTCACCTTGACCTGGGACAGCGCCGGTCGCCTCAAAGGCGCCAGCACAGACACGGGCTGGACCGTGTCGTATGGTCTTGACAGCGAAGACCGCCTCAACCGCGTGACCGATCTCGGCGGGCAGCTCTGGCGCATCGGCTACGACAGCGCCGGGCTCTACGACAGCCTCGTCTCGCCCGACGGCGACGAGCTCTGGTCCGCGGAGTACGACAGCTACGGCCGCCTGCTCAGCGAGACGAGCTTTGGACGTGAGACGGCCCTGGCCCCGTCCATGCTCGACGGCACGCTGTTGAGCCTGGATGAGACCGGCGTTGGGTCTTTGGTGACCTTTGATGAGTCCGGGCGTCTCACCTCGATCATCGACGGCGAAGGCGGCGAGTGGACGATGACCTGGGACGACACGGGCCTGCTCACCGAGCTGACCGACGCCTTAGGTCAGGCCCAGACCGTGCAGTACAATGACTACGATCTGCCCTGGATCCTCACCGACGCCGAGGGCGGCGAGACGACC
>JAKLKE010000613.1:2305-2647 GCA_023150775.1 Myxococcota bacterium | reverse complement strand
GGCTGGAAGTACATGCTGCCCATCGGGCTCGTCAACATCATCTTGGCCGCGGTCTGGTTGCTCATCGACGCCAACACCGTGCGCCTCTACGCCGCCATTCCTTAGGAGCTGATGATGTCTGACGTCACGGCGATCAAGAAGCGTAAGCTCAACACCTCCGAGTCCATCTACTTGGTCGAGGTGCTCAAGGGCATGGCCATCACGATGGGCCATGTCATCAAGAACATCATCGGCGAGCTCAAGGGGCAGTCCACGTTTGACACGATGGAGTACCCCGAGGTGCGGAAGCCCGTGAACGACCGCTTCAAAGGCGCTCACCGCCTGACGACGCGGCCCGACGGC
>JAKLKE010000613.1:0-2295 GCA_023150775.1 Myxococcota bacterium | reverse complement strand
GTACAAGTGCGTCGCCTGCATGTGCTGCTCCACGGCCTGCCCGGCCAAGTGCATCAGCATCGTGGCCGGTGAAGACGCCGACGATCCCATTGAGAAGTTTCCGGTGCGCTTCGACATCGACATGCTGCGGTGCATCTACTGCGGCTTCTGTGTCGAGGCCTGTCCCAAAGACGCGATCCGAATGGACACGCGCATCTATGAGATCAACGCCTTCTCGCGTCAGGACATGATCCACACGCGGGACTACATGCGGGATCTCATGGCTGGGGATAAGCCGGAGGCCGAGCAGTGGTATCGGGAGAACCCCCAGCACTCCCCCGAGGGCTTCCTCGGCGAAGTTCCACCCGTCATCCCCTGAGCTAATGCGCTCGTGCGCACACGCAGGCGGTTCTGGTACGCGGATGTTTGAAGCCCTCCTCTTCTACACGTTCTCTGCGCTCGCGGTCTTCGCGGGCGCGATGGTCATCACCCGGCGGAACGCCGCGTCGAGCGCCATCGCGCTCGTGGCGAGCTTCTTCTGCCTCGCGTCGATGTACGCGATGCTCGGGGCCCACTTCGTCGCCGTCATCCAGATCCTGGTGTACGCCGGCGCGATCATGGTCCTGTTCATCTTCGTGATCATGGTGCTCAACCTGCGCGAAGACAACGACCCAGGGTGGAACCTCTCCCCCCGGGCGGTGCTCGGCGCGGGCGTCGGCGGCTTGGTCGGACTCACGGTGTTTGTTGGCGCCTCGGCGGCCCGCAGCATGGAGTTTTTGCCGACGGACAAGCTCGACCCCAACTTCGGCACCATCGAGCAGATCGGCTACACGCTCTTCTCGGGCCGTTATCTGCTGCCTTTTGAGGTGGTCTCCGCGCTCCTCACGGTCGCGGTGGTCGGCGCGGTCGTGCTGGCCAAGAAGGAGCTGTGATGGAACAGGTCGGCCTCTTCCCGGTGCTCGCGGTCTCCGCGGCGCTGTTCCTCTTGGGGGTGATCGGCGTCTTGACGCGCCGCAACATCCTCATCGTGCTCATGAGCGTCGAGCTGATGCTCAACGCCGTGAACCTCTCGTTCGTCGCGTTCGCGCGGCATCACGGCACCCTCGATGGCCATGTCTTCGCGGTCTTCGTGATGGCGGTGGCCGCCGCCGAGGCCGGAGTTGGCCTCGCCCTGGTCATTTTGCTGTACCGCAACCGACACAAGGTCGATCTCGACGACCTCAACCTCTTGAAAGGCTGAGACCGTGAGCCCCAATCTGCTCCCCCTGGTGCCAGGGCTCCCCCTGCTCGGCGCCGTCGTCAACGCGGTCCTCGGGCCGCGTGTGCCGCGCGCGGTGACCGGCGCCATCGGCACCCTCGCCGTCGCGGCGTCCGCCGTGCTCTCGTTCATGACCCTCGCCAGCCTCACCGGCGGCGGTCACGGAGATGAGCACCACGCCGTCGAGCCCTTGACCTACACGCTCTACACCTGGATGCAGGTGGGGGGCTTCAAGGCCGACATCGGCTTCTTGGCCGACCCGCTGTCCGCGGTGATGATGTGTGTCATCACGGGCATCGGCTCGCTCATTCATCTCTACTCGTCGGCCTACATGGACGACGCGAAGGATGAGCGCTCGGTCTGGCGTTTCTTCTCGTACCTGAACCTCTTCGTCTTCGCGATGTTGTTGCTCGTCATGGGCGACAACTTCTTGCTGATGTTTGTCGGCTGGGAAGGTGTGGGCGTCTGCTCCTACCTGCTCATCGGCTTCTGGTTCTCGGACACGGCCAACGCGGTGGCGGGCAAGAAGGCCTTCGTCACGAACCGCGTCGGCGACTTCATGTTCATCCTCGGCTTGTTCTGGCTGTACTGGTCGCTCGGCGACAAGGCCACGATGAACTTCACCGAGCTGCAGCAGGTCATCGCCGCCAACCCGGCGCTCGTCGGTGGGGTAGGGGGCCTCGTCGTCACCGGCGTCTGTATGCTCTTCTTCGGCGGCGCCACGGGCAAGAGCGCGCAGATCCCGCTCTATGTCTGGCTGCCCGACGCCATGGCCGGCCCGACGCCGGTGTCCGCGCTCATCCACGCCGCGACGATGGTGACCGCTGGCATCTACATGATCTGCCGGCTGAACTTCCTCTATGTCATGAGCCCCATGGCCATGGGCCTCGTCGCCTTGACCGGCGCGCTCACGGCCTTCTTCGCGGCGACCATCGGTCTTGCCCAGACGGACATAAAAAAGGTCCTCGCCTACTCGACGGTCTCGCAGCTCGGCTACATGTTCCTCGGCTGCGGCTCGCTGGCCTTCGGCGCGGGAATGTTCCACGTGTTCACCCACG
>JAKLKE010000612.1 GCA_023150775.1 Myxococcota bacterium | reverse complement strand
CGCGCTCAACGCCCGCCGCGCCCAGCGCGCCGCCCTGCTCAGCGCCCTTCAAACCAACGACGATAGGCTGGGCGCCATCCATCTGCCCCAGCTCCCCACCCTCGACCCCGGCGACTCCCCCCTGGGCCTGGCCGAGGCCACGCGTGCGCGTCTGGACGCGGCGAAGGCCCAGGAGGCCGCCGTCACCGCCGCGTTTGGGGGGGCCGAGGCCCGGCTCACGACGGCGGAGGGGGCGCTGCAGGCGGCGACGGCGCGTGGGGTGGCGCTCGGCGCTCGGCACGCCGCCCTCGTGGCGCAGCTCAGCGCCGAACAAACCGACGCCGATCACCAGCGGCGCGCGCGCTCGATCATCCAAGGGGAGCTGCAGGGCCTCCTGGCCTCCGCCGTCGCCCGCCGCGTCTCTGTCGTCGAGGGGCTGCGCCGCGCTGAGGTCACGCTTGGGGCGCTGCGGGCCCCCGAGGTCACCGCGGCGTCTCCCAGCGCCTTGGGTGACGATCCCCGGCCCGCCTTGCAGCGCCTCCGCCAGCGCCGAGAGGCCGCCGCCGCCGCCCTTCAGGCCGCCGAGGCCGCCCAGGCGACCAGGGCCGCAGGCGGCGCGTCGTCGTCGGGTCAGGCCGAGGCCCGCCGCGCCGCCGCGTCGGCCGCGCTGCGAGACGCTGAGGCTCGTCGCGCCGAGGGCCTCGCCGCCTTTGTGCAGGCCCGGGCCGCCGCCGCGCGAGCCTTGGGTGACCGTCGGGCCCAGCGCGCCCGCCTCGCCGCCTTGTTGTCCTCCGTAGAGGCCGCCCTCGCCAAGGTGCCCGCGCCCCGCGCCCTCGCCGAGGCGCCCCCCGCGCCCGAGCGCGACCTCACGCTCCTCCCAAGGCTTCAGGCCGCCCGGGCCGCCCAGTCCGCGCGTGTAGAGGCCCTCGCCGCCGCCGAGTCTCGGCTCAGCGCCGCCGCCGCCCGCTTGGCCCAGGCCCAGGCCGCCCTCGCCGAGCGCCCCGCCGCCGCCACCCTCACCGAGTCGCCCGTGGAGGCCGCCCAGCGCGCCCGGGCCCAGGCCGCCGAGGCGCTGCGCGCCCGCCAGCTCGCGGTGAACGTGCTCATCGGCGAGGCCGCCGCCGTCGAGGGCAAGCTCAGAGCCGCCCGGGCCGAGGCCGCCGCCCGGGCCGCGAAGGCTGAGGTCACCCGCGCCGAGCTCTCTGGCCGCCGCGCCGCCCGGGACGGTCTCCAGCGCGCCCTGAACGCCGCCACGGGCAACTTGGGCCGGGCCGAGGCCGCCTTGGCCGCGGGCGCCGATCCCCGGGCCCTGCGCCAGCGCGGCGTTGAGCAGCTCCAGGCGATGCGCGCCGCCCGAGGCGACGCCGACAGCGCGTGGTCCGACATCGCCGGAGAGCTCCCCCAGCGCCGCGCCGCCGCCGCCGCCGCCGAGGCCGCCCTCGTCGAGCGTGAGCGCGCCGCCGCCGCCTTGCTGCGCCGCGGTGAGGCCCGCCAGCAAGGTCTGGTCGCGCGTCTGGAGGCCCTGGAGGAGCAGCGCGCCACGCTCCACGCCGCGTCCGCCGCCGCCGCGTCCGCCCGCGCCGCCACCCAGGCCGCAGAGCAGGCCGTGGCCGCCGCCCGCGTCGCCCAGGCCGCGCACCGAGAGCGCATCCGGCAGCACCGCGCCACGCTCCTCGCGGCCCTCCACGCAGCGAGGTCCGCCCGTCCGGCGCGGCTCAACACGCTCAAGACCCACGAGGCGGCCCTTGGCCAGCGCGCCGAGGCGGCCCAGCAGCTCGCCGCGCGGGTCATGCAGGCCCAGCTCACCTTAGAGCAGTCGGCGCTGCTCACCGACGAGCGCCGCGCGCGCCGCGCCGCGCTGTTGGTTGACGTTCGGGCCGCCAAGGCGCGGCTGGAGACCCTCAGCGCCGCCGGGGACGCCGCCGCCCAGCGGCACGCCGCCACGCTCACCCGCGAAGAGCTCACCAAGCGCACGCTGGCCTCGGCCCAGGCGCGCGCCCGTGAGCTTGGCCAACGCCTCGCCGCCGCCGAGGCGGAGCGCGCCAGCGCCGCGCCCATCGCCGCCGAGGCCCGCGCCCTCCACACGAGGCGCGCCGAGGGCGTGAAGGTTCCGCAGGCCGACTTGTCCGCCGCCGAGGCCCGCCTCGCCGAGGCGATCCGTGTCCGGGACGAGGTGTTGGCCCGCCTCTCCGCCGCCCGCGCCAAGGCGGCGACGACCCAAGAGGCCATTCGGCAGGCCCTCGCCGCCCGAGGCGCCCTGCGCGCGCTGCCCGACGCGCTGCCCCTGGCCCCCCGCGAGGAGGCGCAGGCGAAGCTCACCGCCGCCCGGGCCACCTTCGCCGAGGCCCGCGCCCGTCAGGCGGGGGCCGCCGGGGCGGTCGAGGCCGCCGTCGGTCGGGAGCGCGCCCAGCTCGGTCTGCAGCGCGCTGAGGCCGCGCTCAAAGAGACCCACTTCGTGCGTTTTAACGCCCGCGGTCCGGCGTTCAGCACAAAGAAGGAGCTCAAGGTCAGAGAGCCCGCCGTGGAGGCGCTGCGCGCGAGCCTCACCCAGGCCGACGCCGCCCTGGTTCAGGCCCGGGCGAAGGCCGGGGCGGAGTCCGCGACGAAGAAGCTCCAGGTCGAGCGCCTGCGGTCCCAGCGCGCCGCGGCCGTTCAACGTCGGGACGCGCTGCGGG
>JAKLKE010000611.1 GCA_023150775.1 Myxococcota bacterium | reverse complement strand
GCACGACCTGAAGCCATTCACCACTCGGTGAGTGGGTCGAGACGCGATGGCTGAGGGTACTCACCGCTCGGTGAGTGGGTCGAGACGCGGTGGCTGAGGGCACTCACCGCTCGGTGAGTGAGTCGAGACGCGGGAGCTGAAGGCACTCACCACTCGGTGAGTGGGTCGAGACGCGGGATCTGAGGCCACTCACCACTCGGTGAGCGGATCGTCCCGCATGGCCGGGGGTACGGCTACCCCACCACCCCCAACAGCCAGCGCCCCGACAACCGCCCTCAGCGCCCCGACCACCCCATCCTGCGGCGCCCGCAGCGTGTGCTCCGTCTTCATCGCCTCCAGCACGATCAACGCTTGCCCGGCTACCACGGCGTCGCCTTCAGCCACCTCCACCCGCAGCACCCGCCCCGGCATCGGCGCCACGAGGCTGCCCGGCGGCAGGCTCACCCGGCGATCAGGAAACGGCGGATCCAGGGTGAGACAAACATCGGCCTCCGCCGTGTGTACCCAGACCCGATCCTGATCCCGCACAAGCCGCGCCGTCTGCCGGTGCCCATCGAGCCGAAACGCCACCGCCGCGCCGTCTGGGGCCTCCACCACGAGCTGCCCCGACGCGCCGGTCAGCCCATCCACCACCTGAAACCCACCCAGCGCCCCCGGCTCGGGCCGCCACTGAATCGCCTGCCCATCGACGAGCAGCTCCGCGTCCCGCGCCCGACTGTTTCGCCAGCCGAGGGCCACCTTGGGCAGAATCGCCCGGCCCCGCTCATCTTGCCGAGGCCGGCTCAGGGTGTGTGCCAAGACCGCGAGACGCGCCGCGCGTTTCGCGCCAGGCGCCTCACCCACCCCGGTCACCCCCTCCGCCTCAATCCAGCGGGTGTGATGCCGCGCCCGCACAAAGTCTGGATGCCGCAGAATCGCCAAGAGCTGGGCCTTGTTTGTGCGCAGTCCCAGACAGCTCAGCCGACGCAGCGCCACGATCAGCCGCCGCCGCGCCTCCTCCCGCGTGGGCGCCCACACGATGAGCTTCGCGAGCATGGGGTCGTAATACACGCTCACCACGCTCCCCGTGGTCACCCCGGCGTCGATGCGTAGGCCCTCGATCTCTGGCACCGACCAGTCCAGGATCGTCCCCGCCTGGGGCTGGCCTTGGGCCGCGGGGTCCTCGGCGTACAGTCGCGCCTCAATGGCCGCGCCGGAGAGGGCAGGGCGCTCAGCGGGCAGAGGCTCGCCCGAGGCGATCCGAAGCTGCCACTCCACCAGGTCCCAGCCCGTGATGGCCTCGGTGACGGGGTCTCCACGGTGCCCGCGCCGACGTAGTGGACCGCCTCGGCCGCGCGCACGGCGGCGGCCTCCATCTGCGCACGAAGGGCAGGGGACACAGAGGGCGAGGGCGCCTCCTCGATGACCTTCTGGTGGCGGCGCTGGGCCGAGCAGTCGCGCTCGTACAGGGCGATGACGCGGCCAAACGTGTCGCCGAGGATCTGCACCTCGATGTGTTTGCCCCGGGCGATGAAGCGCTCCAAGAACACACGGTCACTTCCGAAGGCGCCGAGGGCCTCGCGCTGGGCCGAGGCCAGAGCCTCGGGGACCTCGGCAGGGCTGTAGACAAGACGCATCCCTCGACCGCCGCCCCCGGCGTCGGCCTTGATCATCAGGGGGTATCCCACACGGTCGGCGTCGTTGGGGTCGTGGCTGCCGGGCACCACGGGCACCCCGGCGGCGATCATCCGCGCCCGGGCGTTCACCTTGCCGCCCATGGCCAAGATCGACTCCGGGCGAGGGCCCACCCAGATGAGCCCCGCGTCCAGCACGGCCTGGGCCAGCTCCGCGCGCTCGGAGAGGAAGCCGTAGCCCGGGTGAACGGCGTCACAGCCCGCGCGGCGGGCGGCGTCGAGGAGCTTGGGGATGTTGAGGTAGGTCTCGGCGGCGGTCGCGCCGTGAAGGGCGATGGCCTCGTCGCAGGCGCGCACATGCACGGCCTCGGCGTCGGGGTCGGAGTACACCGCGACGGTGTCCACGCCCAGATGGCGGGCGGTGCGGGCGATGCGCGCGGCGATCTCGCCACGGTTGGCGATGAGCAGCTTCTGGATCATCTCAGCACCTCAATGGCGGATGACGCCCCAGGACGTCGTGCCGGTGAAGGGGCGCGTCGCGCAGGCGGAGAGCGCGATGCCTAAGGCGTCGCGGGTCTGGCGGGGGTCGAGGATCCCGTCGTCCCACAGGCGGGCGGTGGCGAAGTAGGGGTCGGACTCGCGGTTGATCTGCTCGGTGATCATCTGCTTCATTAAGCCGAGCTGATCCTCATCGACAGGTTTGCCCCGGCGGGCGGCGGCGTCGCGTTTGATGATGTCGAGCACCCCGGCGAGCTGCTCACCGCCCATCACCGCCACGCGGTGGTTCGGCCAGGTGAACAGAAAGCGTGGGTTGTACGACCGACCGGCCATGGCGTAGTTGCCCGCGCCAAAAGACGCGCCGATCATCACCGTGAGCATGGGCACCGTGGAGTTGGAGACGGCGTTGACCATCTTGGCGCCGTTCTTGATGATGCCGCCCTCCTCGTAGCGGCGGCCCACCATAAACCCGGTGATGTTCTGCAGAAACAAGAGCGGGATGTCTTGTTGGTTACAGAGGGTGATGAACTGTGCGCCTTTGTTCGCTGACT
>JAKLKE010000610.1 GCA_023150775.1 Myxococcota bacterium | reverse complement strand
CAAGAGGCCCAAGAGGAGGTGGCCGACGAGGAGGCGGCGGACGTGTTCGCCACCGCCGAGTCGTTCTTGGATGATGAGGACGAGCTGAGCGAGGGTGAGCCGCAGATCGTCAGCACCATCGAAGAGGAGCCCGTCGTCGAGGCGCCGACCCCCGAGGTCTTCACCGAGCGCGCGCCCGAGCCGACGCAGAACCCCGGCTTCGTCCCGTCGCGCTCGATGGACATCGGATCGTTGCCCGAGGAGGAGCCCGCCCAGGCGCCCGCCGCCCCCGCCGCCCCCGCCGCGGAGCTGCCCTACGGGGCGCTGAGCTCTGGCCCCACCCTCATCGTGAGCATGGACTCCACGGAGTTCGCGGCGATGATGGACGAGGCCGGCGCGCCCGCCGCCCAGGCCCCCGTCGCCGCGCCCCAAGCGGAGCTCGCCGTGGACGACCTCGGCTCGGACTGGGCCGGGGCCGTAGAGCTGCTCGTGGCCGAGGCCGCCCACCTTGAAGGGGCCGCCCGCGCCGCCGCCCTCGCCGAGGCCGCGCGCCTCTCACGCACCCGCTTGGGCGATCTCAGCCTCGCCGAGCAGCACGCCCGCGCCGCCATCGTCGCCGACGCCAGCTCGATCATCGCCGCCCGTGAGCTGACCGAGGTGCTCAACCGCACCCAGCGGTTTGGTGAGCTCCGTGAGCAGCTTGAGCGCCTCGCGGCCTTGGAGCCCGACGCGCGCACGGCCTCGGAGATCCTCCAGGACGCCGCGGTGCTCACCCGCAACCACCTCCAGAGCGACGCGCAGGCGATGGTGCTCCTGCGCGCCTCCGCCGATCGTCACCCCGAAGACTGGTTCACCCTCCAGCTCCTGCGCGACGGCCAGCTCGCCGCCCGCGACTGGGACGGCCTCAACGAGACGCTCCGCCGCATGTCGGCGCTCTCGTCGGGCCCCTTGGCCGCCCGCCTGCACCACGAGCGGGGCCGCGTCTTGGCCGAGGGCCTCCGCCAGCCCGAGCAGGCCGTGATCGCCTTCCGCGCCGCCTTGGCCGCCGCGCCCGAACACGGCTCGGCCTTCTTGGCCTTGGAGCGGCTCTATGTGAACGCCGCCGAGTGGGAGTCTCTCGTCCAGCTCTATCTGGATGAGGCCACCCGCGTCGGCGGGGCGGACGCCGCGTTCTGGCGCGCTCGGGCCGCACGAATCTTGCGGGGTCGCCTCTACGACGAGGAGCGCGCCGTCGCCGCGTACAACGAGGCCCTCGACTTCGGCTTCGACCTCGGGCTCATCCACGAGCTGCAGGCGTTCTACGCCGAGCTTCGTCGGTACGAGCCCCTCGCGGCCGCCATCGATCAAGAGATTCACCACGAAGAGGGCGCCGCCCGGGCCCAGGCCCAGCTCCGCCTCGCCGCGCTCTACGAGCACCAGCTCGGTCGGGGCGACGCCGCCCTGCCGCTCTACCGCGACGTGCTCGCGTCGGATCCCGCCGCCGGGGTCGCCGCCGAGGCCATCGCCCGCCTGCTGCTCCAGCGCGAAGACTACGCCGGGCTCTTGAGCTTCTGGGATGAGCGCGCCGCGGGCACCACCGACGGCCAGGCCCGGGTGACCTTGCTCCTTCGCGCCGGGGAGCTCGCCGAGCGCATCGGCGACCTCGCGGGCGCCCGGGAGCGCCTCTCCGCCGCCATCAGCCTCGTCCCGGCCTACCTGCCGGCCATCGACGCTTTGGAGCGTGTGCTCTACGGTCTCGGCGACTGGGAGGCCCTCGTTCGCCTCGCTGAAGAGCGGGCGTCGTCGGCTGAAGAGCCGAACGTCATCGCCGATCAGCTCTACCGCGCCGCCGATCTCATCGAGCGCCACCTCGGCGATGGCCCCCGGGCCCTGAGCGCCTACGCCCGGGCCCTGGAGCATGTGCCCGACCACGGGCTCAGCCTCGACGCGCTCTTGCGCCTCGCGCCGCAGCACGACGGCTGGAACCTCGCCGCCGCGGCCCTGGTCACCGCCGCCGGCGCCAGCGCCGATCCCAACCTCCAGGTCGGCTGGTGGTATCGCGCCGCGAACATCCGCCTGCACCAGCTCAACGACCGCGCCGGGGCCATCGCCGCCCTGCGCGCCGCGCTCCAGGTCTCCCCGGGCTTCTTGGCCGCTGAGGAGCTCCTGGAGGAGCTGCTCGTCGGTGAGCAGTCTTGGGCTGAGGTGCTCGTCGCGTGGCGGGCGAAGGCCGAGGCCACTGAAGACGGCGCCGCCCGGGTGTGGCGCCTCGTCGCCGCGGCCCTGGTCGCCGAGCAGCTCCCCGAGGCCGATCCCAGCGCCTTGGCCGAGGCCGCGCTTCGGGAGAGCCCGCAGAGCGCTGGCGCCGTGGCGTTGTTGGAGCAGCTCCGCCTGCGCTCCGGCGACCTTCGTGGCCTCGTCGAGCTGCACCGCCGCACCGTCGCCGCGACGGAGGACGCCGTCGCCCAGGCCGGTCGCTCGGCGCTCATCGCCGATCTCTCCCGGGATCTCGGCGACGCCGCCGGGGCCGCCCAGGCCGCGAGCGACGTGCTCTCCGCCGACAGCGTCGCCGCCCGCCCGCTCTTGGCCATCGCCCGGCTCTTTGAGGCCTTGGGCTACAGCGAGCAGGCCCACCGCGCGCTCTTGGCCTTCGGCGACAAGGCCGAGGCCGCGCGCCTTGAGGAGGAGTACCTCGAGGCCTACGAG
>JAKLKE010000060.1:19445-22143 GCA_023150775.1 Myxococcota bacterium | reverse complement strand
TGGGAATCGAAGGAGTGCCGCGGCCTTGACCCGCTTACGCGGTTGGCGACCGAGCGGAGGGGCGAATGGGCGCCCTCGGTGATGTTGAGCGAGCTGTACGCCGCGGGTTTGGGTTCCAGCATCGATTCGTGGGAATCGACGGAGTGCTGCGGCCTTGACCCGCCTGCGCGGTCGGCGGTCGAGCGCGCTGTGCGCCGCGTGTTTGGGGTCCGACGTTGATTTGTGGGTATCGAAGGAGGGCTGCTGCCTTGACCCGCCCGTGCGGTCGGCGGTCGAGCAAGCGGTGCGCTGAGTGTTAGGGTTCTTGCGTCGATTCGTGGGAATCGACGGAGTGCCGCGGCCTCGACCCGGCTGCGCGGTCGGCGGTCGAGCGCGCTGGGTGCAGCGTGTTTAGGGCCTGGTGGGGAGAGCTGGAGCCGCCGCGGCCGGGCTGGCTATGCGTCGCGTGTTTGGTCCTAGGCCTCCCGTTTGGCTCCGTTGGCCGAGTGCGTAGCTCCTTTAGGAGCAGTCGTTGGGCCGGCGTAGGGGTTGAGCGCGCTGTGCGCCGCGTGTACGGACCTGGGCCTCTTGCCTGGATCCGTTGGCCGAACGTGCGCAGCTCCCGGGAGCGGTCGAGCTCGCTGCGCGCCGCGTGTTCGCTCCTGGGCCTCTTGTTTAGTGCCGGTAGCCGCGCGTACGCAGCTCCCCCAGGGAGCGGTCGAGCCGCCGGGCGCCGCCGGGCTCGGACAAGCCTCCGGTGAGCGGCGTGGGGTGGGTTGCGGGCTCAAGACGCCTTCGAACGTGCCAAACCCTGAAGGCCGAGGTCTAGCAGCGCGACCTGGCTTCTGGAACGGTAAACGCTAGGCACGCTCGGACCGTCAGGGGAGTCCACGCTCCCGCGCTAACGGACTACCCCAAAACGAAAAGAGGACCAACCCGAAGGATGGTCCTCTTTAGAGGATGGTGCGCGAGGGGGGACTCGAACCCCCACAGCCTCTCGGCCACAAGCACCTCAAACTTGCGCGTCTACCAAGTTCCGCCACCCGCGCACATTCACGAAGCACACGTCAATTAGCGTGGCGCCCTTACGCTGTCAAGGCGAAGGGGGCGCTGAAGATCCCGGGGCCGCAGGCTCGGCCGGGGCCGCGGGCGCGACGGCGCCGTCTACGGCGGGGGCCACCGCGCCCTCGGCGGGAGGCGGGGCGACCAGCTCAGCCGGGGCGGCGTCGGTCGGCGCGACAGGGACCGCCGGGACCGCTGGGGCCTCTGGAGTCGCCGCGGGATCGGCGGCCGGGGCCGTCGGGCCGACGCCGAAGCCTTCACCTTCAGCGTCGAGGTCGAGATCTGGGGTCTCCTCGATCTCGCCGCCGGTGCCGCGGTTCATGCGGTTCGTAGACACGGCCAGGGTGATGGACGTGAACATGAACAGCACCGCCACGACGCTGGTGATGCGGCTCAGCGGAGCCGAGGCGCCGCGGGGGCCGAACATGCTGCTGCTCGCGCCTCCACCGAAGGCCGAGGAGACGTCGCCGCCTTTGCCGGGCTGGAGGAGGATGACCACCACCAAGATGAGGCAGAGGATCACATGAAGGACGGTGATGAACAGGAGCATGGGGTCATCCGAAGGGCAGGCGCAACTTGCTCACCTGCCTGGGGGCTGTCAAGATCGGGAGGCGCGACGGGCCGCGAGACCCGCCTCGATGATGCCCAAGAAGTCGGCGGCCTTGAGCGACGCGCCGCCGACCAAGGCGCCATCGACGTCGGGCTGGGTGAGCAGGGCGCCGGCGTTGGACGCCTTCACGCTGCCGCCGTACTGAATCCGGAGCTGATCAGCCACAAACGCCGGGAAATGGCCACGAAGCCACCCGCGAATGTAGGCGTGGGCCTCTTGGGCCTGCTCGGGGGAGGCGTTGTGCCCGGTGCCGATGGCCCAGACGGGCTCATACGCCAGGGTGACGGCGGCGGCCTGATCGGCGGCCAGGCCACCCATGGCGGCGCTGAGCTGCTGATCCAGAACGGCCTCAAGCTGCCCGGCTTGGCGCTGGCTCAAGGTCTCGCCGACGCAGAGGATCGGCAGCAGGCCGGCGCGAAACGCCGCCTTCACCTTCTTGGCCACGAGGGCGTCGTCGTCTCCGAAGAGCTGACGGCGCTCGGAGTGGCCGACGATGACGTAAGTGCAGCCCGCCTCACGCAGATGTTCGCCGGGGACGGCGCCGGTGAAGGCCCCCGACGCCTCGGCGTGGAGGTCTTGCCCGGCGACGTGAAGCCCGGAGTGTTTGAGCTTCGCCGCCACCGCGGGGATGGACACCGCGACCGGCGCGACGGCCACGTCCACCGCGGTGTTGGAGGCCAAGGCGGCCTTGAGCTCCAACGCCAGCCCCGCCGCTTGGGCCGGGCCGAGGTTCATCTTCCAGTTCCCCGCGATGAAGAGGCGCCGCGCCATCAGATGCTCCGCAGCTTAAGGGCCTTGAGGCCGGGGAGGTCTTTGCCTTCGATGAACTCTAAGGAGGCGCCGCCGCCCGTCGACAGGTGCGTGACCTTGTCTTGTAGGCCAAACTTGCGGATCGCCGCCGCGGAGTCGCCGCCGCCGACGACGGTGTAGGCGTCCGCCGCCGCCACGGCCTCAGCGATGCCTTGGGTGCCGTCGCTGAACGCCGCGACCTCAAACAGGCCCATGGGGCCGTTCCAGAACACCGTGGAGGAGTTCTGGATGACGTCG
>JAKLKE010000060.1:0-19435 GCA_023150775.1 Myxococcota bacterium | reverse complement strand
AACAAGGCCACGCTCTCGGGGCCGATGTCGAAGCCCTTCTGGCCGGCCTCGATGCGGTGGGAGACGTGGCGATCCGCGGAGTCCGGCGCGGTGGCGACGACGTGGTCCGTAGGCAAAAACACCTGGAGACCACGCTCAGCGCAGCGCTCCAGGAGCCGCGCGGCGAGCTTCACCCGGTCCTCTTCGACCAGAGAGTCGCCGACGGGCACGCCCTGGGCCTTGAGGAAGGTGTAGGCCATCGCGCCGCCGATGATCAACGAGTCGACCCGGTGCAGGAGCGACTCCAGCACGCCGATCTTGTCGCTGACCTTGGCGCCGCCGAGGATTCCCACGAAGGGGCGCTTGGGGCCCTTGAGCAGGGTGCGCAGGGCCTCGACCTCTAAGAGGATGAGGGGACCGGCGGCGAACTCGGAGAAGTGCTCCAGCACACCCACCACCGAGGCGTGGGCGCGGTGCACGGCGCCGAAGGCGTCGTTGACGTACACGTCGCCCAGGCGGGCGAGCTTCGCCGAGAAGTCGGCGTCGTTCGCCGTCTCGCCGGGGTGGAAGCGCAGGTTCTCGATGACCATGACGCCGCCTTTGGGCACGTCGCGGCTCAAGAACTCGACGTCGTCGCCGACGATGTCGTGGGAGAAGATGACCTCGTCTTGAAGCAGCTCGCTGAGCCGGAACGCGACGGGATCGAGGCTGAGGTTCGGCACCCGCTGGCCTTTGGGGCGGCCGAGGTGGCTGCAGATGATGACCTTCGCGCCGCGCTGGCGGAGCGCGCGGATCGTCGGCAGCGCCGCCTCGATGCGGTTGTCGTCGGTGATGACGCCTTGGTTGAGCGGCACGTTGAGGTCGAGGCGCAGGAGCACCCGGCGGCCCTCGACGTTGAGCTCCTCAAGGGTGCGCGCGGCGTTGGCGACGCTCATTTGCCACCGGGGAAGAGGCGCTCGGCCAGATCGAGCATCCGGCAAGAGAAGCCCCACTCGTTGTCGTACCAGGCGATGACCTTGGCCATGCGGGTGCCCATCACCATCGTCAGCTCAAGGTCGACGATGGAGGAGTGGGGGTTGCCGATGAGGTCGCTGGAGACGAGCGGCGCGTTGGAGGCCTCCAAGATGCCCTTGAGGGGACCGGCGGCGGCCTCGCTCAGCGCGGCGTTGATCTGCGCGGCGGTGGCGTCTTGGGCGAGCTCGACGACGAGGTCCACCAAAGAGACGTTCGGCGTCGGCACCCGCACGGAGAAGCCGCTGAGCTTGCCCTCAAGCTCGGGGAGCACGAGGCCCACGGCCTTCGCCGCGCCCGTAGACGTGGGGACCATGTTCAGCGCCGCGGCCCGGGCCCGGCGGAAGTCTTTCTTGTGGGGCGAGTCGAGGAGGTTCTGGTCCATCGTGTAGGAGTGGACCGTGGTCATCAGGCCCTGCACGATGCCGAAGCGCTCGTGGAGCACCTTGGCGACGGGGGCGAGGCAGTTGGTGGTGCAGGAGGCGTTGGAGACGATGACCGCCACGCCGAGATCGACCTTGCCGCAGTTCACGCCGACGACGACCGTGGCGTCAACACCCTTGGCCGGGGCGCTGATGATCACCTTCTTGGCGCCCGCGGCGAGGTGGGGCAGGGCGGCCTCTTTGGTGACGAAGCGGCCGGTGCACTCCAGCACCACGTCCACCTGCTTGTCGCCCCAAGGGATCTTGGAGGGGTCGGCCGAGGCGCTCGTGGAGATCAGGCGGTCGCCGATCTTGAGGCCGCCGTCGACC
Organism: Myxococcota bacterium; assembly: GCA_023150775.1. Lineage (GTDB taxonomy): Bacteria > Myxococcota_A > UBA796 > UBA796 > CAJQPC01 > JADKFE01. Next base: position 17,693 of record JAKLKE010000060.1, on the reverse strand, counting down.
GCCGCGCAGTCCTCGCTGAACCGGCCATGCACGGAGTCGTTCTTGAGCAAGAACGCCAGCATGTCGTCGTTGGTGAGGTCGTTGATGTGCACGAACTCAAAGTTGGGGTTGTTCCAACCGGCGCGGAGCACGTTGCGACCGATGCGGCCGAAGCCGTTGATGCCGATCCGAAGTGCCATGGGATCTCCGAGAGCGAAGGGGCGAGAGGGGGGTGTAGAAGCGGGGAGGTCTAGCGGAACTCGACCTTAAAGGAGCCGTCTTTGAGCAGGGTCATGCGCACGCGCTGCACGGTGCCGACCTCACGCCCGGCGCAGTTGGTCTTGTTGATGGTCCAGGTCATCGAGGCGGTGTCTTCGTCCTCAGCCGGGTCCATCGTCCAGTCGCCGGTCTCGACACACTCCATCTTCTCGTCGGCGGCGGTGACCGAGCCCGAGGCGGTCCAGGTGCCGTCGGGGGAGAAGGTGAGGCGATCGTAGATCATGGACGCGCCGCCGCCGTCGATGGGGCGGAAGCTCGTGATCTCGAGCTTGAAGAGCTTCTCGCCGAACTTCTCGGAGCTCGGGTCGCTGGGGACCTTGTCGCTCTTGGTGGACGCGGCCTCCGCCGGGGCGGCGGTGGTCGTGGGCTCCTTCTCGCCACAGGCGACGAGGGCGAAGGCGAGCACGAGGGGCAGGGAACGGCTGAGCATTGGACGATCCTCCGAGGGTGGACAGCTCTATCCCAAACCGCCGCCCTCGGCACTTCCGGGGCGCGCGGCCTTGGGCCTGAGCCGCAGTTGACCCGAGTTTGGGTGAACCAGCACATCCGCCGCTTTCGTCGTTTGGCGCGGCGGGCTACCCTTGTGTTCTTCGCCCCGGTGATCTCCCCCGGAGTTCCGACTTGGGACCACCCGCCCTCCGCGCGCTCGCTCCGGCCCTCGTCTACCTGGGCCTCGGGATCGTCTCGACCTGGCCCACCGCCGCGCGCCTCGGCGACGCGGTGCCCGGCGGGGCGCGCACCGACGTGTGGGACTCGTTGTGGTCGCTGTGGTTCGTGCAGCGGGCCTTGGGGCGAGGGGAGCTGCCTTGGCGTGTGGACCTGCTCGGCTGGCCGGATGGCGGGGTGCTCTTCGTCGCCGACCCGCTGAACGCGCTGATCGCCGCGCCGCTCATCGCCGCCTTTGGGCTCAGCGTGGGCTACTCGTTGTTGATCTTGGGGCACAGCGTCTTCGCGGGCCTCGCCGCCCACGCGCTCGGGCGCAGAATCTTCGGCGTCGAGGCCGCCGCGTATGTCACCGGGCTGGCCTGGGCGCTCGCCCCGGTGCAGCGCGCGGCCGTCGAGAACGGCGCCTCCGAGGCCATCGCCGGGGGCTGGCTGCCCTTGGCGGCGCTCTTGGCCTTGATCGCGGCGGAGGAGGGCGGGGCGCGTCGGGTGATCTTCGCCGGGCTGGCCTTGTTCTTCGCCGCGGCGGCGAGCTGGTATTCGGGCCTCGCGGCGTGGATGATCTGGGCGGGGATCTTGGTCTTGGGGCGGCCCGGCCTGCCTTGGCGGCAGACGGCGGGGCGGCTCCTCGCGGTCGCGGCCTTGGCCCTCGCGCTCACCGCGCCCCTGGCCTACGTCACGCGCCTCGGCGTGAGCCACAAAGACAACCTCGTCGGCATTAAAGATGTGCGAGAGCTGCTCACCGTGCGCCGCACCGTGGGCCCGGCCGACCCCCGGGGCTGGTTCATCCCCGGCGACTTTCGCTCGCCAGACTTTCGGGAGCTCTCGCGGTACGCCGAGGGCTTCATCCACTGCCATTACCTGGGGTGGAGCTTGATCTTCGCCTCGGCCTTTGGCCTCTACGACGCCCGGCGAAGGGGAGAGCGGGGCCTGGGGCTGTGGGCGCTCGTCGGGCTCGGCGGCGGGGTTCTGGCGATGGGCCCCGTCGTGGTGATGGACGGGCAGCCGTGGATTCTGGATCGGCGCCTCGCCGTGCCGCTGCCGTACTTTCTGCTGGAGGGCGCGCCGGGATTCTCGGGGCTCTCGTTGTTGTATCGCCTGGGGATGTTGCCGGCCTTGGGCCTCGCCGTGCTCGCCGGGGCCGCCGTCGCCCGCCGCCCGAAGCTCGCCCCAGGCCTCGCCGCGCTCATCGCCGTGGAGCTGCTGTGGCTGTCGCCGATGCGGGGCCTGCCGTCGATGACGCCCACCGTCGCCGAGGCGCCGATTCAGTGGCTCGCCGAGGCCCCGGACGGCGCGGTGATGAACTTCCCCGTCGTCGGTGGCCGGGGATACCTCTTCGAGCAGACCGTTCATGGCAAACCCGTGGCGGCGAGCCTGAACTTCCCCAACAACGAGGCGTCGCGGCGGGTGTGGTCGGCGGCGATCAAGGCCGCGGCGGACAAGCAGCCCGCGGAGCAGGTGCGGCGTAAGGTGGGTGAGGCCGCCCGACGCCAGAAGATCCGTTACCTCGTCGTTCATCACGACGCCGACGCCCGGCCGGACATGCACGATGACGCCGTGCGGACCATCGCCGGGGCGTTCTCCGTCGCCGCCGAGAGCCCGGCGGTGCAGGTCTACGCCTTATGGTGAGGGTGCTCATCACGCCGTGGTCGGGCGAGGTCGAGGGCCTCGGCGACGCCCGGGAGATGCCGCTCTGGGGCGGGTCTCTGGGCGAGGCGACGTCATTGGCGGTGCGCGCCGAGGGGATGACCTCCGTGGAGGCGCTTCCGCCCGGTGAAGAGGCCCTGGTGGTGCCTGACGGGACGGCGCTCGGGCCCTCCGCGCTGCGGGCGGCGCTCAGCGAGGGGCGAAAGCTCGGCCGGGACTTGCGCTTTCGCCTGGGTGGGCGGATCGGCGCGCTCTTGGAGCAGCTCGCCTGGGGCGCGGGCGCTGAGGGCCTGGTGTACCTGCGGCCCGGCGGTGAGGCCGTGAGCCCGGCGCGGCTGGCGGCGGCGGAGGTCGTGGTGTTGGACCCGGCCGAGCGCCTCCTGCCCGGCGGTCTCGACGGCGCCGAGGGCCTGCCGGTGAGCGATCGGCTCATCCTGCCCGTGCGCCACTGGCTGCAGCTCCTCTGGGCGAACCTGCTCGGCCTGGGCCCGGCGCTCTGGGGCGCCCTCGTCGGGCGGTCGGCGCCGCTCATCCTCTGGCGCACGCTGCGGGCCTTGGTCCGGGCACGATCTTTCTCTGCGCCGCGCCTCGCCTGGGGCTTCACCCGCCTGGATCGGGGGGCCTGGGTTCACCCCAGCGCCGTCGTCGAGGGCTCTTGGCTGGGTGAGGGGGCGCGGGTCGGCGCCGGGGCGGTCCTGCGCGGCTGCGTGCTCGGCGCGGGGGTTCGGGTTGAGGAGCAGGCGCTCATCGAGGGCGTCGTCGCCGCCCCGGGCGCGGTGGTGCAGCGCCAGGCGATGCTCAAGTTTGGGGTGTTGGGGCCCGGCGCGGCGATGGGCGGCGTCACCCAGCTCTCGGTCTTGGGCGCGGGCGCGGCGCTCAAGCTCGGCTCCTACGGCATGGACCAAGGCCTCGGCCGCGCCGTGCGGGTGCAGGTCGGGCAGGCCCTCTTCGACGCGCCCATGGGCCTCGCGGGGATCTGCCTCGGCGCCGGGGCCCTGGTCGGCAGCGGCGTCCACGTGGCGCCGGGGCGGGTGATCCCCCCAAACATCAAGGTGCTCGCCGATCACGCCTTGACCCACCCGGTCGTGCCAGCCGGCGCGGTCGCCTCATCCTTCGTCGTGCGCGGCGGGAGGTTGGTCTCACCATGATCCGTTGGGGTGATCCTGTGCTGAGTGAGCTTTTGGCGGGCGCGTTCTTGGCGCTCTTGACCTTGGTGTGGGCGACGCTCTGCCTCACCGCGGGCAAGTACGGGGAGCGGTTTCGGCTCACCCCGACCGAGCCCGCGCCGCCGCGCTGGCCGAGCCTGTCGGTGTGTATCCCCGCCCGGGATGAGGAGGGCCGCGTCGGCGAGGCCGTGCGCCTGGCCTTGGCCTCGGACTACCCGGATCTAGAGGTCGTCGTCGTGGACGATCGATCCCGCGACAACACCGGCGAGGAGGCCCGCGCCGCCGCCGCCGGAGACCCGCGCTTTCGCCTCGTGATGGGCACCGAGCCCCCGGCGGGCTGGGCGGGCAAACCGTGGGCCTGCCTGCGCGCCGCGGGGGAGAGCCGGGGCGAGCTGCTGCTCTTCTTAGACGCCGACGTGGAGATCGCGCCGTGGACCGCGCGGGCGGCGGTGGCGCGGCTGCTGAGCGGCCAACACCAGCTCCTCTCGGTTTTTGGGGACTGGCGGCTGGAGACCTTCTGGGAGCGCGCGGTGATCCCCGTCGTCGGCTGGTTTATTCGTGGCGCGGTGAACCTCGACGCCGTGAACGACCCGGGGCGCCCCGAGGCCTTCGCCAACGGCCAGCTCATCCTCACCACCCGGGCCGCCTATGACGCCGTGGGCGGCCACGAGGCCGTCCGCGCCGAGGTGCTGGACGACGTGCGCATCGCCCGGGCCTTTAAGCGCCGGGTGCTCTCGACGGTGATGCTCTACGCGCCGGGCGCCTTCACCGTGCGCCTGTACCGGAACCTCGGCGAGATCGTCCGGGGCTACGGCAAGAACCTCTATGAAGGGATGGATCGCCGCCCGCTCCTGGGCGTCGGGGCGATGTTGTTCATCTTGGTGAGCACGCTCGGGCCCTACGCGCTCTTCTTGACCCTGGCGATCACGCCGATCTGGCCGGGCTGGGCCTTGGTCGGGCCGGGCTGGACGCTGTGGGCCGGGGTGATCGTCGGGCTGATCCACCTGTTCCGTTACCGGGTGGAGCGCGCCGATGGCCGCTCGGGCTGGCACAGCCTCACACATCCCGTGGGGAACGTGATCTTCTTGTTCATCCTCGCCCGGTCGATCTTCGGGGTCGAGGCGGACTGGAAGGGGCGGCGCTTCGTGGATGGCCGCGCGGCCTGAGCGGCGTGGCCCGATGGACGAAGGGGAAGATCCAAAAAGAAAGAAGCCCACGGTGGTGAACCGTGGGCTTCTTGATGGAGCGGGAGACGGGACTCGAACCCGCGACCCCGACCTTGGCAAGGTCGTGCTCTACCAACTGAGCTACTCCCGCGAGTCGCTCTTTAGAGCTTGTCGGCGCCGAGCGTGATGCTCGCCAGCGACACCAGCCTATTAACCGACACGGCGTAGTCGTCAAGGGGGAGAAGCGCAGGAGGATCATGTCAAAGAATCGTGCGGTGGGCACAATTGAAAAGTTGCAAAACAGGGGCACATCCAGCTAACATCACGGTTGCGACAAAATCCCGGTCGCCCCCATACCATCGTCCGCAAACGCCCAGTCTTCTTGGCGCCCCCAAGATCGGAGGCAGCTCCGTCATGAAGCTCCACACCCTCGCGCTCCTCACCTTGTCCGCCCTCACGCTCGCCGCCTGTAAAGACGACGCGCCGGTCAACGAGTCCGAGGACGACAGCACGCCCGTCGGCGGCGACTCCTCGGTCTCGGTCACTGACGAAGACGGCGACGGCGTCTCCCCGGTCGATGGTGACTGCGACGACGCGAATGCCGCGGTCTACCCCGGCCGCACTGAAGACTGCAACGGCGTCGATGACAACTGCAACAGCCTCATCGACGAGGGCTTCGGCGACGCCGACAACGACAAGACGGCCGACTGCGTGGACGCTGAGGACTGCGACGGCATCGACAACGACGGCGACGGCGTGGCCGACGAGGGCTTCGGCGACGCGGACGGCGACGGCGTCGCGGACTGCGTCGGCTCCGAGACCTGCGACGGCCTCGACAACGACGGCGACGGCCTGATCGACGAGGGCTACGACGCCGACGAAGACGGCTTCACCCAGTGCAACGAAGACTGCAACGACGCCGACGCCTCGGCGTACCCCGGCGCGTCTGAGGTCGCGGGCGACGGCTCGGACAACGACTGCGACGGATCCATCGACGAGGAGGGCCTCGCCGAGAGCTCGATCTGGATCACCGAGCTCATGATCAACCCCGCCAAGGTCACCGACCCCAAGGGCGAGTGGATCGAGCTGCACAACCCCGGCACGGATCCCGTCTACCTAAACGGCATCACCCTCACCTCAAACAGCGGTGAGTCCCACATCATCACCTCGGCCACAGCCCTGGAGATCGCCCCCGGCGACTTCTTCGTGCTCGGCCTCAACAAAGACAAGGGCTCGAACGGCGGCGTCACGGTGGACTACGTCTACACCGGCATCGCGCTCTCCAACGAGAGCGACGAGATCGCCTTGACCTTCGACGGCACCACGATCACCCGCCTCGCCTGGGACGACGGCGCCACGATGCCCGACCCTGACGGCGCGTCCGTCATGGTAGACCCGACGGCCTATGGCACCGACGAGTCCAACTTCACCGCGTGGTGCGCGGCGACGAAGGTCTGGGCGTCGAGCATGGACAAGGGCTCCCCCGGCAGCGGCAACGAGCCCTGCTCCACCTTTGACCACGACGGCGACGGCTTCACCGGCGACATGGGCGACTGCGACGACTACGACCTTGAGGTCTACCCCGGCGCGCCGGAGATCGACGCCGCCAAAGACAACGACTGTGACGGCGTCGCCGAGCTGATGCCCGTGGCCGTGGCCGCGTCGATCTCCAGCTCTTCGCTCAAGCACTGCGACTACCTCTACCTCGACGGCAGCGGCTCCACGGACGAGGCGGGCGCCGCGCTCACCTACGCCTGGGAGCTCGTCTCCGCGCCGAGCGGCTCGCAGACGACCACCGCCGACATCACCTCCACCACGAGCATGGCGCCCACCTTCACGCCGGACCTGCCGGGCACCTACATCTTCGCGCTCACGGTGAACGACGGCGGCGCGGACTCTCTGCCCACGATGCTCACCGTGACCATCGGCGCGCAGACGGCGAACACCCTGCCCGTCGCCAACGCGGGCGCGGACCAGAGCGCCTCGTCGTCGGTGACCTGCCAGGCCTTCAGCTACGGCGCGTACTACACCTGCGACGACTGCAGCGACTACGACTATGAGCTCAGCGCCTTGGGCTCCGCCGACGCCAACAGCACCGATCACATGGCCTACGCCTGGTCTTTTGTGTCGGGCTCCACCTACGCCACCATCGACGACGCCACCAGCGCCACGCCGACGGTGACCGTCTCCGGTGTGCCCGCCACCCAAGGCGCGACGAACAGCCAGGCCATCCAGCTCTTGCTCACCGTCACCGACTGCTACGGCGGCACGGCGACGGACACCGTCAGCCTCACCTTCGCCTGCACGGGCACCTGATTCGGCGCCCGGCTTAGCTGGGCTCGTTGGGGGAAGGGGCCACCTTGGCGGCTCCTTCCCTCATCAGCTTCAGGCTCTCCTCAAGGTCTTGGGGCAAGGCGCACTCAAAGCGCGCGCCGCTGGGCAGCTCGACGAGCTGGGCGTGTAACCACAGGCGATGGGGGAAGCCGGGCACCTTCACCTTGCGCGGCCCCGCGTAGCGGGTGTCGCCGACGACGGGCAGGCCGATGCCTTGTAAGTGGCGTCGGATCTGGTGTTTTCGGCCGGTCTCGGGCTGGAGCGAGAGCAGGCTGAAGCCGCCCAGGGCCTCGACGAGGCGGTAGCGGGTGACGGCGTCTAAGGCGTGACCCCGCCGAGCGTCTTGCAGCGGGCGGCGGATGACGCCCTTGTCGTGGGCCTGGCCGATGACCACGGCGAGGTAGGTCTTCTGGATGAGGCCGTCCTCAAACGCGCGGCCCAAGGCGGCGCGGGCGTCGGGATCTTGGGCGCAGAGCACGATGCCCGAGGTCTCCAGATCGAGGCGGTGGGCGGGCAGGGCCTTGCGTAAGGCGCCGCCTTGGGACCGTAACCAAGAGATGAGGTCGGGGGCCTGGGCCTCGGCGGAGGGGTGGGCGAGCATCCCGGCGGGCTTGTACACCGCGAGGATGCCCTCTTTGGCGCCGATCAGCCGGGGGACGCTGAGGTTGGGGGTGCTCATCATGCGCGCCGATCGGCGGCGCGGGCGTGGGCCTCTAAGCCCTCAAGGCGGGCGACGACGGAGGCGTCTTGGGCGAGGATCTTGGCCTCGATGGGATCTTCGACGGAGATCCAGGTGCGGGCGCGCAAGAAGGTGAGCACGGAGAGACCTCCAACGGAGCGCGCGGTGCCGCCCGTCGGCAAGACGTGGTTGGGACCGGCGCTGTAATCCCCGAGCACCTCCGCCGCCCCCGCGCCGATGAACAAACCGCCGTAATGTTGGAGACGATCCGCGGCGGCCTTGGCGTCGTGCAGGTGTAGGCTGAGGTGCTCCGGCGCGAGGCGGTCGCAGGCGGCGATGGCGTCGTCGAGGGTGTCGCAGGGCACGACGAAGCCGTTCTGGAGCGCCCGGGCGGCGATGTTCGCCGTGGGCAAGGTGCTGAGCTGGGCCAGAAGCTCGGCCTGCACGGCGTCGGTGAAGCGCGGGGAGAGGCTCACGAGGATCGGCAGGGCGTCGTCATCGTGCTCGGCCTGGGCGAGCAGGTCGGCGGCGACCAGCGCGGGGTCAGCGCCATCATCGGCGAGCACGACGAGCTCCGACGGCCCGGCGAGCATGTCGATGCGCACCTCTCCGGCGACGAGCTGCTTGGCGGCGGTCACCCAGCGGTTGCCGGGGCCCACCAAGGCGTCACAGGCGGGCACCGGCCCGGCCCCGTAGGCCAAGGCGGCGATGGCCTGGGCCCCGCCCACGGCGAGGAGCGCGTCGGCCCCGGCGATGGCGGCGGCGGCGCGGGTCTCAAGGCTGGGGCGCGGCGAGGCCACCCAGACCTCGCTCACCCCGGCGGCCCGGGCGGTCACGGCGGTCATCAATACGGAGGAAGGAAGGGGAAAACGCCCGCCGGGGGCGTAACAGCCGGCGCGCTCGACGGCGGCGTACTGCACCCCGGCGTGGCCTCCGGGGATCGGCGAGACCAAGTCGCGCAGGGCGACGCGGTGGGCGGTGGCGAAGCGGTGGATACGCTCGGCGCAGCGCTCCAAGGCGGCGCGGGCGTCTCTGGGCAAGGCGTCTAAGGCGGCGCGGAGGGCCTCGGGGCCGAGCACGAGGGGCTCACCGGGCTGGATGTCGCCCAGGGCCTCGGCGTGTTGGCGCAGCGCGGGCTCACCCCCGGCGCGCACGGACTCGACGATCCGCGCGGCGGCGGTCAAGGTGTCGGCCTCGACGGCGCGGCGGCGCAGAGTGGGCAGCGCGTCCAGAGAGAGCGTACGAAGCGGCGGGCTCATGTGGGCTCCACGGGGGGCGGCTTGGCGTGGCCGGGGCGGCGGCTGAGCGTGCGGGCGCGGCGGTCGAGCACGGCGTCTACGTCGCCGAGGCTCACCCCGGCGCGGGCGAGGGCAACGGCGGAAAAATAGAGGAGATCCCCGGCTTCTTGGGCGACGTGGGCGGGATCTTGGGCCTCGGCGAGCTCAGCGGCCTCCTCGATGAGCTTGGCCCGGAGCAGCGCCGGGTCGTCGAGCAGGCGGCGGGTGTAGCTCCCGGCGGGGGCGTCCACGACGCGCCGCTGAAGGGTGGCCTCTAGCGCCCCGAGCCCCCGGGCCGCGCCGAAGCAGGTCCAGGTCTCCTCGTGGCAGAAGCCCGGCGGGGCCTGGCGCACGGTGAAGCGCAGCGCGTCGCGGTCGCAGTCGGCCTCGACCCGCAGGAGCGCCTGGGTGGCGCCGCTCGTCTCGCCCTTCACCCACAGGCCCCGGCGGCGGGAGTGATAGGCGCCGACGCCACGATCCAACGCGACGCTGAGGCTCTCCAGATCCGACCAGCACAGCCCCAAGGCCACGCCGCGCGGATCACAGACGACGGTGGGCCAGAGGCCATCGGCGCGGTCGCTGGTGAGCGGCGCGGCGAAGCCTTGGGCCAAAGAGAGGCGCCCGGTGTATAGCGCCATGCCGACCTGGGCGTCGGCGCCGAGCTTGTCCAAGGCGGCGACGTCCTCCGCCGTGGTCACGCCCCCGGCGATGGTGACCTTGGCGTCCCCGGCGGCCTGGACCAAGGCGGCGACCTGATCGAGGTTCGTGCCCCCGAGGCGGCCCTCTCGCTCGACGAAGGTGACCAAAAACCCGCCGACATAGGGGCGAAGCTCGGCCATACGCTCGACGATCCCGCGCCCGGTGCCCTCGGTCCAGCCCTTGACGACGACCTCACCGTCCCGGGCGTCCAAGGCGGCGATCACGCGCTCTTTGGGCAGCTTCGAGAGCAGCTCCGGCCTCGCCGCGGTGCCGAGGATCACCTTGGCCGCCCCGGCGTCGAGCCAACGACGGGCGGCCTCGACGCTGCGGATGCCGCCGCCGACCCGGGCCTCACACAGGCCGCAGACCTCCTCAATGAGCTGGGTGTGGTCCCCCTTGCCCATGGCGGCGTCGAGGTCGATGACGGCGACCTCACCCACCCGGCCAAACTTGGCGGCGATGGGGCGGGGATCTCCGGCGTCCAGCGCCTTCTCCGCGCCGCCGATAAGCTGCACGGTCTGGCCGCCTTGAAGGTCGATGCTTGGGACGATCATCGCCGCAGCTCCAGGCCCAAGGCCGCCAGCGCGTCTTTGACTGCGCCCACGGTGGTGTGGCCGTCGTGAAAGATGGTGGCCGCGAGCACGGCGTCGGCCCCGGCGTGCAGGGCGGCGGCGAGGTGCGCGGCGCTGGCCGCCCCGCCCGAGGCGATGACCGGCACGGTGACGGCCTGGGCGATGGCGCTCGTGAGCGGCAGGTCGTAGCCGAGGCCCGTGCCGTCCCGATCCCAAGAGGTGAGCAGGATCTCTCCGGCGCCCAGTGTGGTCGCCTCGACGGCCCAGGCGAGGGCGTCTTGGCCGGTGCGCTCCTTGCCCGCGCGCACGACGACCTCCCAGCCGCCGCCCTCCAGCCGGGCCGCGGCGTCCAGCGCCAGCACCACACACTGCCGCCCAAAACGTTCGGCGAGCTCAGCGAGGAGCGCCGGGCGGCGCACGGCGGCGGTGTTGGTCGAGACCTTGTCGGCCCCGGCCTCCAAGAGCCTGCGCGCGTCCTCGACCTCCCGCACACCGCCGCCGACGGTGAGCGGGATGCCCAACACCGCGCGCACGGCCTCGACGGTGCGGATCGCCGTCGCCCGGCCCTCATCCGTGGCGGAGACGTCGAGGATCACCAGCTCATCGGCGCCTTGGGCCTCGTAGCGCGCGGCCTGCTCCACAGGATCTCCGGCGTCGCGGAGGCCCTGAAAGCGCACACCCTTCACGACCCGGCCATCACGCACGTCTAAACAGGGGATGACTCTGCGGGTGAGCATCAGCGCGCCCCTAGCCAGCGGGTGAGGAGTGCCTGGCCCCAGGGCCCGGAGAGCTCGGGGTGAAACTGGCAGGCGAGCTGCGCGCCGCGCTCGACGGCGGCGATGAAGGGCTCGCCGTGGGTGGTCCAGGCGGCGGCCCAGCCCTCGGGGGCCTCACGCAGGGCGTAAGAGTTCGCGTAGGAGGCGTAGCCGGGCTGCAGGAGTTGGCAGTTTCTGCCAGGCTCTACCCAGTTCCAGCCGAGCTGGGGCACCCGCACGCCGTCGGGGAGGCGCTTGGCGAGGCCGGGGAGCACGCCGAGACCGGCCACGCCGGGGCTCTCTTCGCTGCCCTGAGCCCAGAGCTGGAGCCCGAGGCAGATCCCCAAGGTGGGGCGCCCGGCCTCCAGGCGCTCAAGCAGCGCCGACCACAGCCCGGCGGCGTGGAGCGAGGTGGCGGCGGCGCCAAACGCCCCGACGCCGGGCAGCACGAGGCGCTCGGCCTGGAGCAGCGCATCCGCCCCCGAGACGAGCCCCGGCTCGGCCCCGGCGCGACGGAGGCCCGCGAGCACGCTGGCGAGGTTCGCCGCCCCGGTAGAGACGACGAGCACCCTCACAGAACCCCCTTCTCAGACGGGATCTCCGCGCCCTCAACGGCCACGGCGTCACGCAGGGCCAAGGCGAGGGCCTTAAACGCCGCCTCGGCGCGGTGGTGGTCGTTCTCCCCCTTGAGCACGTCCACATGCAGAGACATGCGCCCGGCGATGGCGAAGGAGTTGAAGAAGTGGCTGAGGTTCTCCGTGGCGATGGCGCCGATCTGCTCCCGGCGTAAGCCCAGGTTGACCTCGGGCCAAGGCCGCCCGCTGAGGTCCACCACGGCCCGGGCGAGGGCCTCGTCCAGAGGTGCGTAGGCTGAGCCAAACCGCCGCAGGCCCCGCCGAGCGCCCAAGGCCTCGTTCAGGCACTCGCCGAGGGCCAAGGCGCAGTCTTCAGCGGTGTGGTGATCATCGACGTGGAGATCCCCCTCACAGCGAAGGGTGAGGTTGAACCCGCTGAATCGGGCGAGGGTGCTCAGCATGTGGTCGTAGAAGCCCAGGCCCGTGTTGACCTCGGCCTGCCCCGCGCCGTCGAGGGTCAGGTGACACTCCACGCGGGTCTCTTTGGTGGCGCGCTGGCGGCTGGCGCCGCGAGGGGGCGTGGCGGCGGTGGTCATGGCAGCAGCTCCACGAAGGCGAGGGGGGTGGCGAACACCCGGGCGGCCCCGGCGGCGGTCAGCGCGCGCTCGGCGCGGTCAAACGGATCTTGCGGGGCGCAGATGCCGATGGGCAAGACGCCCGCGGCCCGAGCGGCGCGCACGTCGTCGGGGGTGTCGCCGAACATCCACGCGGCCTGCACGCCGAGGCGGGCCAAGGCGAGGCGCACCGGCGCCGGGTCGGGCTTGAGCGGCGCGTCCTCCATACACACCAGCGTCTGGAACAGTTGCAGCACACCTCTCTCGGCCAAGAAGCGCTCCGCGTCCCGGCGGGGGCGCCCGGTGACGATGGCCAGCGGCAGGCGGTTGGCCAGCGCCTCCAGCGCCGCGACCTCACAGCGCAGCGTCTCCGTCGAGCGCAGGCCGGGCGTCGTCTCGTCACCTTGGTAGAGCGCCTCAAACCGCGCGGTGACCTCCTCCAAGGGCGCCTCGACGCCCCTCGCCGCGAGGAGCCGCTGGGTGAGCACCCAGTCGTTGTTGGCGTCCCCGGCCTCTTTGGCGGCGACGAGGGCCTCGGGGCTCAGGGTGACGCCATAAGACGCCGCCGTGGCGAAGATGGCCGCCCGGTACGAGCCGGAGACGTCGGCGAGCACCCCGTCGAGGTCAAAGAGCAGGGCCTTGGGCCGAAACACGGCGTTGAATGAGCAGACCACGCGGTCTGTTGTCGCGGAGTCGCCGGGGGTGGTCACCCGCAGGTAGCCCCCGCCGCCGGGCTTGGGCAAGGCGCGGGCGGCGATGCCCAGGCCGGCCAAGGCGTCGCGGGCCCAGATCGGATCCGCCAGCTCCGCGCAGACAAAGTTCGCCTGAGAGCTCGGCGCCTGCACCCCAGCGGCGCGCAGGGCCTCGGTCATCCGGGCGCGGTCCTCACGCACCTGGGCGACGAAGCGGCGAAGGTGGGGCTCCCCCGCGTCGAGCCAACGCTCGGCCAAGGCGAGGCTCGGCCCGCTCACGGGGTAGACGAGGCCCGTCGCGCGTAAGAGGCGGATGAGCGCCACGGGCCCGGCGGCGTAGCCCACCCGCGCCCCGGCGAGGCCCCAGGCCTTGGAGAGCGTGCGCAGCACGACGGCGTTGGGCAGGCTGAGCGCGACCTCGGTGAGATCTTCATCGGCGAACTCGACGTAGGCGAGGTCTACGACGAGCATCGCGTCGGGGGCGGCGGCGGCGATGGCGCGCAGGTCATCGGCGGAGATCACCCCGCCCGTGGGGTTGTTGGGGCTGGTGATGGCGATGAGCGCGGTGTTGGGCGTGATCGCCGCGAGCACGGCGTCTGTGGGGAAGGCCTCCCCCGCCCAAGGCGGCTCGATGAGCGTGGCCCCGGCGAGCGCCGAGAAGTGCCGGGTCATCACGAAGATGGGCCGGGGCAAGATCGCCTCACGCCCCGGGCAGAGCGCCGCGCGGCAGCAGCGGTCCAAGGCCTCGTCGGCCCCGCAGCACACGACGACCTGCTCCGGGCTCAGGCCGTGCCGGGCGGCGAGCTTGGCCTCTAGGGGCTTGGCGTTGGGGTAACGACGCAGGGCCTCGATGTCGGTGAGGGCCTCATAAAGCGAGGCCTCGGGCCGGGCGCCCTCGTTGCCGTCTAAGGCGAGATCCGTCGGCGCCGGGGCCTTGGGCACGAGGTAAGCCGAGATCGACTGGACGACGGGGGCGGGGACGAAGGGCATCTTGGCCTCAGGGGACGATCTGCGCCGGGGAAGAGACGACGATGTCGGTGCCGCCCCGGGCGCGGATCTTGGGGATGAGCGCCGGGAGCTGATCGCGGCGCACGGCGACCTTCACCGCGTAGCCCGAGTTTCCGTGCAAGAGCGAGATCGTCGGCTCCCGCATACACGGCAAGACCTCGACCAGCCCGGCGAGCCCGGCCACGTCGATGTTGATCTCTACGAGCACCCGGCCCCGGGCCTCCAAGACCGAGCGCAGGAGCAGGGCGAGGTCTTCGATGCGGGCGCGGCGGTCGGGATCGGCCCAGGCGCGCTGGCTCGCGTAGAGGCGGGTGGAGGAGCGCATCAGCTCGCCCAAGATCCGGAGCTGGTTCGCCCGCAGGGTGTCCCCGGTGGCGGTGTTGTCGACGATGCAGTCGGCGTCCTCGGGCGGGAAGGCCTCGGTGGCGCCATAGGAGCGCACAAACCGCGAGCCCGGCGGGCAGTTTGCCTGAATCCAGCGCGTCGTGAGCCGCTCGTACTCGCTGGCGACGACGACGGGGCGATCAGGCAAGATCCCGTCAGGCACGAGCGCCTCGGGGGCGGCGGCGACCAGCCGCACGACGTCTAAGCCCGTGTCCATCACCTCGACCAGCTCCACGCCGAGCTCCGCCACCCAGTCGGCCCCGGCGAAGCCCAGGTCTCGGGTGCCCGCGGCCAACATCTCGATGATGTTCTGCGGTTTTAAGAGCTTGGCCTCGACGTTGGGCAGGCCGACCGTGGGCCGATACCCCCGCGCGCCCAGGCGCACCGAGACCCCAGCGTCGCCGAGGAGCTTGAGCACCCCCTCCTGCATACGACCCTTGGGGAGCGCGAGGTGGAGGGTCGCGGGAGCGGTCATGGTTTCCTCGATGGCGTCAGGCGCAGAGCGGCGACGACGGGTAGGCCCCGGCGAGGCGGGGATCGCGGGGGAGATCCGCCGCCCCGCGTAGCGTGACGCGCAGGGGGTGTCAATCACGGCGCACGACGGCGCCGCCGCGCTCACCACTCGCTGCGGTACGGGTTCTGGCGCACGAAGCCCGGGCGGGTGAACCACATCATCACGCGCACCTCGGGGTTCTGCTGGTGGCCGGGCTGGCTCAGGCTGCCGTCGAGGCCGCGGGTGAGGGGGTGCCACTCGCCGCTCAGGCTGATCACGTTCATCAGGTGCAGCCGGGCCTCAAAGGCCACGGTGCCGGCCAAGGCGGGCTGGTTGGGCAAGATCCAGCGCGGCTGAATCACGAGGTTGTCGGCGACGCCGCCGCGCACCCAGGCGCCCTGGAGGATCGCGCCGGTCTCTAAGGTGAAGGGGAACATTGGGCCGACGACCGGGGCGATGGGGGCGTCGAACAGCCACAGGCGCTGGGTTCCGGGGCGCACCTGGAGCAGCACCACCCCCGCCCGGGCCGAGAGCACGACGTTGGGGTGACCGCTCGGCCACCACGGCGCGGGGTTGCCATAGGCCCGAACCCCGGCGTACACCCAAGGCAATCGGGCGTGGCGACCGAAGGCGCTCCAGGGCTTCACCCGCGTCGCGTCCCAGCCCACACCCCAGGCGCCGGGCATGTTCGTCACCGTCGGCGTGCCCGTGCCGACGGACCACAGGCGGTTGGAGCCGGTCACCATCATGCGGCCCACCCGCAGCACCTCCCGGCGAATCGGCGAGGAGCCCAACATCGGGTGCCGGTGTAGAGCGGCGAGCTGCCAGTTCACCCGACGCCGAAAGAGCACGGAGAACGCCCCGTCTTGGCGAAGCGTGAAGGTGTCGGCGAGCTTCGCCGGGCTCTTCTGGGCGAGGCGGGCGAGGCGGCGCACGAGGCGCCCCGAGGCCGGCTTGTCGCCCTCAAACGGCAACGATCCGCCCAGGTCGTAGGCGACGAACCAGAACGGCGGGCAGTCGCCTCGGCTGGGGCAAGGCATCACTGAAGAGAGGCGGCTGGCGAACCAGGCGAAGTTGTAGGCGTCGGCCTGGGCCTCTAGGTCGAGGGTGCGGGTGGCGTGTAAGAGCGTGAGCGTGCGAAGGTTTCGCAGCATCACGAGGCGGTCGTACTCCTTGATGGCGCCGCCGAGCTCGGTCACCGTCGAGGCCGCGCGCACGGCCTCGGGGCCGAGGCGCCCGAAGCTGAGGTCCACACGCCGGGCGACCTCGATCCAGTCCATGGCGCCTTCAGCGGCGCGCTCAAAGGTGGTGAGCAGCTCATGCACCACAAAAAACGCCGGGGCGGCGTCGCGGTGGAGGCTCGGCAAGAGCGCCTCACAGCGGGCGTCCTTCTTGGCCTCCGCCTCCCAGCGGCCCAGGTCGTAGCCCGAGCAGTCAATGCCCTCCCGGCTCAGCAAGAGCGCCTGGAGGTTGCGATACCCGTCGTGCATCCCGGCGTAAAAGTCCCACACCCGGAAGCTCTGGTCGTAGAACGCCAGAAAGCCGCCGAGGTAGCTCCCGATGGGCGTGGTCGAGGCCCGCAAGAAGTCCACCCGGCCCAAGAGGTGCGGGTGATCCTGGAAAAACTGGGTGACGGACTGGGCCCGGGCCGTGGGCACGACCTCGCCGAAAAAACGTAAGGCGCGGTCTTCAGGGTCGGGCACGTCCACGGCGCGGGGGCCCTCGTCGCCCAGGTCGGGGTCGAGGTAAAAGACGCGGCCTTTGCCGTCGTAGTGGCCCTCGCCGGAGACGCGGTCGGCGACGCGGAAGGGGTGGCCGTCGAACACGCCGCCGTCGAGCATCCACACCGGGGCGTCGTCGCCGTAGGAGTGACAGCTCTGCTTGGGCCACAACGACCAGCTCAGGTAACGCTCGCAGGGCATCTCTCGGGGCTCAAAGGCCACGGGCACCGCCGCGGAGACGCCGATGAGCCGCCCGATCTCCGCCCAGTCGGCCTGGAGCTCTTCGCCTGTGGCGTCGGCCAGGGGCAAGGCTGTGGCGACGTCGGCCTCACAGGGGAGGTTCGGCTGGGCGCCGGCCTTGGGCGCGGGGCCGTCTGGGCAGCGCATCCGGAGGGGCGCGGCACGTAGGCTGCCGTCGGCGCCGCGCGCGAGCTCAAAGGCGAAGGACTCGTTCACGTCGCGCTGCAGGCCCGTGGGGCCCTGGTCGGGCAGCAGGCGGGCCGTCGTCATGGCGAGGCGCACGGGGCTCGTCCAGGCGGGCTGGGCGTTTGGATCGGCGATCAAGGCCCCGACGCCGTCCACGGACTCGTCCAAGAACCCGGTGCGGATCAGCGCGTACCGCTCGGCCTCCTCGGGCCAGCGATCGAGGGACTCGGGGCTGCGGTGAAAGCCCTCGGGCACCCAGGCGCGAAAGTAGAGCGAGGCCTCAGGCGCCCGGGCCGGATCCCACAGCGGCTCGGTGAGCACGTCCACCGTCGAGATGAAGCCGTTGATGCTGCCCGCGCTGGCGCCCACGGCCACGAGGCGGGTGGGCGTCTCCCCGGCGGCCACCCGCGTGACGTGCTCCCGCTTGAGGTGGTCCATGAGCATAAAGAGCTGCCCGGCCTGGTACGAGCCCCGGGAGATCGCGCCGCTGACGACGACCACCCGGGCCTCCTCGGGGGGCGGGGCGTCGGCGGGGGGCGCGGCGAGGGCGATCTTCAGCGAGAG
>JAKLKE010000609.1 GCA_023150775.1 Myxococcota bacterium | reverse complement strand
CGCCCGTCGGGGCGTTTGTGCTCGTGTGGTGTCGCTGCGCGCTGCGGGGGCACGAGAACCCGGCGATTGACGTGGCCTTGGCCGCGGCGGACACGCTCGGCCTGCCGGTGTTCGTTTATCAGGGCCTCTCCGAGCGCCACCCGTTCATGAACGACCGCCACGCCACCTTCATGCTGGAGTGTGCGCGCGACCTGCACGCGGAGCTGGCGGCGCGGGGCATCGGCAGCGCGCTGCACGTCGAGCGCCCGGGTCACCGGGGCCCCCACCTCGTCACCTTGGGCCAGGCCGCGGCGCTGATCGTCGTCGATGAGGTGCCCGTGCCGCCGCTGCGCCAGTGGACCGACGCCTTGGCCCGGCAGGTCAGCGCCCCCGTCTGGACCGTAGATGCCGCCAACGTCGTGCCCTCGCCGCTGGTGCCCAAGGGCCTTCACCGCGCGTTCAGCTTTCGAGACCAGACCGCGTCGTTGCGCGCGGCCCGCCTTCATGCACCCTGGGTGGAGCGTCCTGTGCTGCGACCGGGCTTCACCCCCGCGCTGCCGTTTGGCCCGGTGAACCCCGCGGAGATGGACATCCCGGCGCTCGTGGCCGCGTGTGAGATCGACCACAGCGTCGGCCCGGTGATGGACACCCCCGGCGGCGCCCGCGCGGGCTACGCGCGCTGGGAGAGCTTCAAACGCCGGGGGCTGGCGCGGTACGCGCTGGACCGCAACGACCCCACCCTGGACGGCGTGAGCCGCCTCTCGGCCTACCTGCACTACGGCGCGGTCTCGCCCCTGCGCATCGCCCGAGAGGCCGCCGCCCAAGGTGGCGACGGCGCGGCGAAGTTTCTGGACGAGCTGCTCATCTGGCGTGAGCTCGCGGCGAGCTTCTGCTCAAACGCCCAAGGTGTAGAGGACCTCGACGCGCTGCCCGCCTGGGCCCAGGCCACGCTCCGCCGACACGCCCAAGACCCACGCCCGCAGCTCGTCTCCCCGGAGCGCCTCGCCCGTGGGCGCAGCGGCGACGCCCTGTGGGACCTCGCCCAGCGGAGCCTCGTGGTGCATGGTGAGCTGCACAACAACCTGCGCATGACCTGGGGAAAGGCGCTCCTCCAGTGGACGCCGAGCCCCGAGGCCGCGCTGCGCCAGCTCATCGAGCTGAACCACCGCTACGCCTTGGACGGCCGCGACCCCAGCTCAACCGGGGGGCTCTTGTGGTGCCTCGGCCTGTTTGACCGGCCGTTTCAGCCGCCGGTCCCGGTGCTCGGAGAGGTGAGGCCTCGCCCGCTGGCGGAGCACAGCGCGCGGCTCGATCTCACGCGGCTGCGCCAGCGGATCGGTCGCCCCCGGACGGTGTTTTTGCCCAGGGTGGCGGTCATCGGCGCGGGCGTCGCGGGGCTCGCCTGCGCGCGCACGCTCCACGATCATGGCCTGCCCGTCGTCGTCTTTGACAAGGCCCGGGGCCCCGGCGGGCGCATCTCGACGCGGCGGGCCGAAGGCGGCGGCTTTGACCACGGCGCGCTCTACTTCACCGCCCGAGATCCACGCTTTCGGCGGGTAGTGGAGAGCTGGATCCTCGACGGGGTCGTCGCGCCGTGGGAGGGCCGCTTCGTGCGCCTCAAGCCGGGGGCTGCGCCGAGCCCCGACCTGCTCCAGACCGAGCGGTTTGTGGGCGTAGACCGCATGAGCGCCGTCGCCGCGCAGCTCGCGGCGGAGCTTGAGCTTCACACGAGCGCCCAGATCCAGACGCTTCACCACGACGGGCGGCGCTTCACCTTGATCGACGCCGCCGGCGCCGCACATGAGGGCTTTGACGTGGTGCTGCTCGCCGTGCCCGCGCCCCAGGCCGCGCCGCTCTTGGCCCTGAGTCCCGACCTCGCCGCCCGGGCGGCGGCCGCGCGCCTCGACCCCTGCCAGGCCGTGATGCTGCGCCTCGACGCCCCCTTAGAGCTGGGCTTTGACGCCGCCCGGGTGGAGGGCTCGGCCTTGGGCTACGTCGCGCGAGACTCCAGCAAGCCGGGGCGCGCTGCCGGAGAGCGCTGGGTGCTCCACGGCTCGCGGGCCTGGAGCGCGGAGCGCTTGGAGGACCCGCCGGAGCTCGTCGTCGAGGCCCTTCTGGGGGCCTTCTCCGAGATCGTTGGCGCCGAGGTTCGCCCGGCCCAGGCCAGCGCCCACCGCTGGCGTTACGCCTTGGCGACCGGGCCCTTCGGGGAGACCGCGCTGTGGGACAACCGCCTCGGCCTCGGCGCCTGCGGCGACTGGTGTGTGGGCCCCCGGGTCGAGGCCGCGTACTTGAGCGGCGTCGGGATGGCGGGCCGCGTCTTGGGGCGCCGATGAGCGGAGGCCACCAAAAACCGTCAGAGCGCCCCACCAAGGTCTGCGCGGTCTGTGGTCGCCCGTTCGCCTGGCGAAGACGCTGGGCGAAGGTCTGGGACGAGGTGCGTTACTGCTCCGAGGCCTGTCGGCGCGCGCGCGGCGGCCGAGGAGGCGGTCAGGGCGACAGCGGCGGCGGCGCGTCCAGGGGCCAGTAGCGCGCCGGGCGGCCCAAGGTGAGGGTCGCCAACATCAACAGCAGCACGGCCACGGCGAGCTTCTGGGGCGACTGGGGGCCGACGCTGAAGCTGAGCACGGTGAGCACGCCGAGCACGGGCACCATCGTCAGCGCCACACACCACCAAGCCCAGGGCTCACCCCGGGCGAAGGGGCCGCGGCTCAGCAAGGCGAGCATGACG
>JAKLKE010000608.1 GCA_023150775.1 Myxococcota bacterium | reverse complement strand
GCCGTGTGGAGGCGCTGCTGCGGGCGGGGGCCGTGGCGCCGGGCGAAGAGGCCCTGCGCCTCGTGCGGAGCGTCGCAGCGCGGGCCGAGGTGGACTGCCCCGAGGTGTACCGTCGTGAGGGCTGGAGCGCCTGGCGCGCGTGGGACGCGCCGAGCGCCTGGCAGATCTCCGGCGCGGTGGTCTTGTGTTTGAGCGCGCCGACGACGCTCACCGCCTTGGGTGAGACAAACGCGCCGCCCCGCTCCGAGGCCCTCAACCGCGCTCTGGAGGCGCCCCCCGAGCGCCCGCTGTGGGCGCTGCTCTCTTTGGTGCGTGAGGTCGCGCCGGGCCTGCCGTGGCAGCTCCTCCTCGCGACGATGGCCGGGGCCTTGGGTGGCGTGGTCGAGGCCCTCTTGCTGCGGGCGCTCATCGATCTTGGCCTCACCCTACGCACACCCGCCCAGCGTGGGCTCGGCGTGGCGGCCCTCGTCTCGCTGATGGCGCTGAACTTGGCCTTGAGCCTGGGCTTGGCGGCCCTGATGCAGCGCGCGGGGCGTCGTCTGGAGCTCCGTTTGCGCCTGCTCTTTCACCAGAAGTTGCCCCGCCTCGCCGACCGGTATTTCTCTAGCCGCCTGCCCTCCGATCTCGCTGAGCGCGCCCACACCATCGCCGCCCTGCGCGGCGTCCCGACTGTGCTGGGTGGCGCCATGGGCACGCTGATGGCCCTCGCCGCGGTGACCGCTGGGGTTGGCACCTTGGACCCATCGGCCTTGGGCCCGGCCATCCTCGCCGCCCTGGTGGCCGTCGTCGCGCCCTTGCTCATTCATCCTTGGCTCGCGAGCCGTGAGCTGCGGCGACAGACCTATGACGGCACCCTCGCCCGCAGCTACCTCGACGCGATGTTGGGGGCGATCCCGCTGCGGGCGCACCGCGCCGAGGAGTCTTTGCGCCGTGAGCACGAGTCGCTCCTGACACAGTGGCTTCATGCGGGCGAAGACGCCTTGCGGGCCTCTGTGCTCGCGGGCCTCGCCCAGGGGGCGCTGGGCCTGGCGCTCGCCGCGTGGCTGGTCTTGGGGCACCTGCAGCGCGCGGAGCAAGCGGGCGCGGCTTTGTTGCTGGTGTTCTGGGCGACGCAGCTCCCGGCGCTCGGGCGGGGCCTCGCCGCGTCCACACGCACCCTGCCGGCGCTGCAGTCCGTCGCCGCGCGGGTGATGGAGCCTCTGGACGCCCCCGAGGAGGGCGGGGAGGACGGCCCGCCGCCGCCAGAGTGGGCTTCAGGCGCCCTCGGCGTACAGATGCAGGGCGTCGAGGTGCGGGCGGGCGGCGCCATTGTGCTCGCTCACGTGAGCCTCGATCTGCGGCCGGGGGAGCACGTCGCGGTGATCGGGCCGTCTGGCGCGGGGAAATCCTCCCTCGTGGGCCTGCTGCTCGGTTGGCACAGCCCCAGCGCGGGGTCGATCGTGGTGAATGGGGTGCCTTTGGACGCCGCGCGGCTGCCGGCGCTGCGGCGGCGTGTGGCCTGGGTAGATCCCGCGGTGCAGCTCTGGCGGGGCTCCTTGGTCGACAACCTGCGGTATGGCCACGAAGACAGCGAGCTGGACCTCGGCGCGCTGTTGCAAGAGGCTGAGCTAGAGGGTGTGCTCGCGGAGCTGCCCGAGGGCCTCGGGAGCCCCCTCGGTGAGGGCGGCGGCCTGCTCTCCGGGGGGCAGGGCCAGCGTGTGCGGCTGGGGCGCGCGCTTGGGCGTCCCGACGTCGGCCTCGCGCTCTTGGATGAGGCGTTTCGTGGCCTCGATCGAGGGCGTCGCCGGGCGCTCACCGAGGCGGCGCGGACGCGCTGGGCGGAGGCGACGCTCATCTGTGTCACCCACGACGTCGGCGACGCCGGACGTTTCCCCCGGGTGATCGTGATCGACGGCGGTCGAGTGGTGCAGGATGGCCCTCCTGAGGCGCTGTTGGCCGACACAGAGGGGCTCTACGCGCGCCTCGTCGCCGAGGAGCAGGCCGTGCTCGCGGCCTTAGAGGGCGGGGTAGACTGGCGGCGGTGGCGCATCGAGGCGGGTCGCCTCGTTGAGGAGGGGCGATGAGCCCGCCCGCCCCCGAGGCACAATCAAACACAGAGCTCCCCGCTTGGCGGTCTCTCGCCTGGGGGGCGGAGCGGATGGGGGAGGCCGTCGAGGCCTTGTCCAGGGTGTGTGGGCTGGCGCGCTCCGACGCGGGGACGGCGCCCCCGGATGAGCCCCCCCTCGCGGCCACGGCGCGTCTGGGCGTGGAGCTGTGCTCGGTTCATTGTGACGTCGCGGGGCTCGGGCAGATGCTGCGCAGCGCGCCGCCGTTTGTGTTGCCCCTGGGCTACGGTCCCTCGGCCCCGATCTTGGCCGTCATCCGCCGCGGGCTCTTCGGCGCGCTCATCGTGTTGGGTCCAGACGGACGCCGGGGCAGGGTGCCCGTCGATGAGATCACGGCGCTGCTCTGCGGGCCGCTTGAGGAGAGAGAGGCCCCGGCGATCGACGCGCTTCTGGACGAGGCCGGCCTCGCGCCCAGACGGCGGGCGAAGGCCCGGGCGCGGCTCATGGCCGAGCGTCTCGGCGCGTCGCGTCTCGGTGGGGTGCACCTCCTGCGGGCCGCGGCGTGGTCAAGCCCCCTCAGCTTGGCCCGGGACGCGGGGCTCTTGCCGCCTTTAATTAAGCTGCTTGGCGCGCGGGCGGTGGGCCTCGTGCTGGGCCTCGCCTCCTGGGTGATCATC
>JAKLKE010000607.1:457-2724 GCA_023150775.1 Myxococcota bacterium | reverse complement strand
AGGGTCGGCGGAGCTTGGTCGAGGTCGCCGCCCCGGGGCGCCGCAGCGGCGCCACCCCCACGCAGCCGCTCAACCCCAGCCCCACCGTCCCGCCGCAACCCCAGCCAAGGCCGCCGTCATCGCCAGAGTGATCCCCGGCGCGGTGATCGTCTCGCCGATGAGCAGGCCCACGAACACCCCGACCGCCACGCCCAGCCCACCAAAGAGGGCGGCGCCCCAGGGGCTCCGCCTCGGCGCGCCCTCTCCCGCGCGCAGGCGCTCCAACAAGGGCGTGAGCCGCTCGGCCCACACCGCGGCGTCTTCAGCGCTCACGAGCTTGGTCTGGCGCTCGCGGCACAGAAACCACCACTCCACGGCGGCGGCTTGTTGTTCGGGGTTCCAGCGTGACCAGTCCAGGCCCGCGTGGTAGGGCCGATCCCAGCGGTACGCGCCCTGGCGGCCCTCGCCGCGCAGCAGGGCGGCGAGCTGGGCGCCGACGCTCTCGCCGAGGTAGGCCCGGCCGCCGCGCTGGTGCTGCCAGAGGTGCACACACTCGTGCACAAAGACGTGCTCTCGCTCGGGCACGAAGGCGCCGTCGGCGTCCAACATCGGCTTGCCGCCCCAGACGCGGGGGACGTAGAGGGTGTTGAGGATGACCTTGGGGATGCCCAGGGTGAGCGGGCCGTTCACCCAGATGACCACACGATCGGGATCGAAGCTCGGGCCGAAGAGCTCGGTGACCAGGGCCCGCTCTCGCGCGGTCAAGGGCCGCCGACCGGTGAACGGGCGCCTCGGCGCCTCAGTTGGCGGTGGTGGGCTCGTCCTCACGCACGTCCTCCAGGCGCAGGCCCGCCGTGTTGAGGGAGCCGATCTTGTACAGGGTGTGGGCCAACATCTGCGGGGCGCCGATCAGCGTCACCGCGCCGTGCTCGTGGAGCAGCGCGCGCAGGGCGGTGATCCCTGCGGCGACGCTCACGCCGTCGGGCAGCTCCAGGTGGTGCAGGTCGAGGCGCAGGGGGCCTTCGCCCTCAACCCCGGCGGCGCAGGTGAGGATCTCGGCCCAGCCCCGCTCGGCCTCGGCGGCAGACAGCTCGCCCTCCACGGTCAGCGTGCCGCCTTGGAGGCTGAGCGTGAGGCCGGTCAGCGGATCGCCCCGCCCGCGCCGTCGGACGCGCCCAAGATGCCGCGCTGGTTAAACGCGAGCCACTGGCCGCCGGGCAGGCTGCGCAGCACGCGGCGCTCGCTGCCGTCCATGTTGCGCTCGATGATGGCGCCGGAGCGGCCGGGCTCCAAGAGGTAGCCGGTCTCGGCGTCTACCCAAGCGAAGGGGTGCAGGTCGTTCACCTCGTGGATGACGTCGTTGTTCTGCAGGTCTACGAACAAGACGGTGCAGCGGTCATCCGACGGCAGGCGCAGCGCGGCGTAGCGGCCCCCGGTGATGCCCCAGAGGCGGTCGATCTCCACCTTAAAGTCCAGCACGTCGCGGCCCTCGCCGGGGCGGCCCTCACGGATGGCCTCGCTGAGATCGTAGTGGCCCAAGACCCCGTCCGTGTCGAGCACGAGCAGGTCGGGGCGGCGGTTCACGAAGGCGAGGCGAGAGATGGGCGTCTCGGCCAGCGGCACCGGCGGGTGAACGGCGTCGCGGCCGGTCTCCGGGTCCAAGATCTTCACCGCACCTTTGGGGGTGACCACGCCGAGCCAGGTGCCGCTGCCCGAGAGCGCCATGGCCCGGGGCCAGCGCAGCTCCAAGGCTTGGTTACGCGCCAGATCCCACCAGCGCACGCCGCCGGAGGTGAGCTGCGCGGCGACGACGCTGCCGCCCACGGCGATCTCGATGGCGTTCACCGTCTCTTGGCCACCGTCGAAGAGCTTCTTGCCGGTGCGGGTGGAGTAGACGAGCAGGGGGCCCTTCATGGGCTGCACGAGCACGAGCTGGCCGTCGCGGTCGATGCGGGACCAGGCGAGCTCGCCGACGCCGGGCTCGATGATGTTGACGCGGTTGTCGTCCTTCCAGACCGTGATGCGGTCGGTGTGGGTGGCGGCGCGGAAGGCCCCGAAGCCGCTCGCGGTGATCACCGGCGGCACACCCTCATCGTTCTGGCCGTGCAAGAGGCCATCGGAGCCGCCCACCTGAATCCCCGCGTGGCTCCAGAGGCCTACACCCGAGGAGTCTGGCGCGCCGTGCTTGAGGCTCTCGACGGGCTGCAGGTCGGGCAGAGAGAAGACGTGCACCGAGCGGCGGGTGATCGCCGCGGCCTGGGTGCCGTCGGGGGAGAGCACGTCGTTGC
>JAKLKE010000607.1:0-447 GCA_023150775.1 Myxococcota bacterium | reverse complement strand
AAGTAGGCCTCGTCCGCGGGCATCTGGATCTTGTCCATGGGCAGGCCTTCGCGGGTGCGGAGGTCTACCAGGCGCGGCTGGCCGTTGCCGTCGATGCACAAGAGCCGATCGCCCCGGGCGTCGAACTCGACGGTGACGCCACCGAAACCTTGCCAGGCGATCTCGCGGTCGCCGCGCTGGATGTCCCAGAGGCGCACGAGGCCATCGACGGCGATGGACGCGAGGCGGGTGCCTTCGGGGGAGATCGCCACGCCGCGCATGGCGCGAACGCGGCCTCGGGCGCCCTCGCGGCGCTCCAAGAAGACGGCCTGGCCGTTGTCAGTGCGGTAGACGCCGACGGTGCCGTCGTCGTCGCCGACGGCGATGTAGCCCCCGCCTCGGATGAGGCCGATGCTGTGGGTGATCGGCGCGCCGGGGTGGAAGACGAGGCCAGGGGCGGTCTCGTTT
>JAKLKE010000606.1 GCA_023150775.1 Myxococcota bacterium | reverse complement strand
CTTGACCTCAGGCGCAAACCTTGCTGTTGGGGGTGGAGACGGGTTGGTATATACAAGGCGCAAAGGCGCAAAGGCGCAAGTGCTTGTGTCTTTGGGTCTTTTCGTCTTTGCGCGCCACAGACGAGTCGCGGCGGGCATCGGGGGCGATTCATACCCTGCTCGGCGCCCCCGAGCCCGACGACCTCGCGGGGCGATCCCCGAAGTCGCAGGAGGTAGACGCCCCGTGGGTGAGTTTCGCCGCTGATCAGGGGGCCTGGGGCGGCTCCAAGAGGGCGATGGTGGCCCCGGCGGGGTCTTGCACCATGGCCATGTGCCCCCAGGCGCCGATGCTCTTGGCTGGGCGCAGCACCCGCCCGCCCTTCTCCACCGCCGCGACGAGGCGCGCGGCGAGATCCGACACGGTCACATAAGGCATCCAGGTGGGCGGGATGTCGGCGTTGGGCCCCCGGGCGTGGCACACCCCGCCGACGGTCTGCCCGCCGGGGGCGACCATCGCGTAGTCGTTGTATCCGCCCATGTCGATGGGGGCCGAGGTCCAGCCGCAGACCGCCTCGTAGAACTCGCGCCCGGCCTCGGCGTCGGGGATGGTGAGATCGAGCCAGCCGATGGTGCCGATGGGGGGCGGGGGAGGCGTAGACATAGGGTGCTCCAGGGTTTTGGGGCCGGGAGCATATCCGAGCGCGCCTCAGCGCACCAGGGATCCGCCGCTCAGGCCTGCCGCGTCTGGGGCGGCCCGATCAACGCGTTGACGATGGCGCGCAGGATCATCCACGACAGGTAGACCGCGGCGAGCACGACCAAGAGCGGCAGCACCACGGCGATCAGCACCACGCCGCCGACGAGGGCCTGTGTGGACGAGAGCTTCACCGGCCTCATCTGCCCGCGCTGGGCCTGCCATTGGGCCTGCCACTGCGCCTGCCGCTGGGCTTGGCTCCATTGCGCCTGGCTCCACTGCCCCTGATTCCACTGCGGGCCGACGCGGCTGGGCGCGGGGTTCGTGAGGCTGAGGTCGTAAGAGGCGCGGCGCTCGGGGGTGGAGAGCTCGTCCCAGGCGGCGTTGATGTCGCGGATCTTGGCCTCGGCCTGGGGGTCGTCGGGGTTCTTGTCGGGGTGCCAACGTTTCACGAGGGCCCGATAGGCGCGCTTGATGTCCTCCGCGGGGGCGGAGGGCTCGACGCCGAGGGTCTCGTAGTGTGTGGACATGCGGGCTCCGGTCCTCCTTTGTTAGCCGCGGTGGGCCGCTCGTCAAGGCGCTCCCGGCCCGAGCGGTCCCACGATAAGGGGAAGCGCCCAACCAACCTGGAGCCCCCGATGCGCCTCAAAGACAAGGTCGTCCTCATCACCGGCGCGAGCCGCGGCGTCGGCGCCTGCGTCGCCTTGGCCTGCGCCCGTGAGGGCGCGCACATCGCCCTCGCCGCGAAGACCGTCGATCCCGATCCCCGCCTGCCCGGCACCCTGGGCCAAGTGGCTGAGGAGATCCGCGCCTTGGGCCGCGACGCCCTCGTCGTGCAGACGGATGTGCGTGACCCCGACGCCGTCGAGGCGATGGTGGCCGCCACAGTCGCCCACTTCGGCCGCCTCGACGCCCTGGTGAACAACGCCGGGGCCATCTTCTGGGCCCCCGTGGCGGACTGGCCGGTGAAGAAGTTTGACCTCGTCTTCGGCGTGAACGTGCGCGCGGCCTTCTTGGCCAGCCGCGCCGCCATCCCCCACCTGCGCGTGAACGGCGGCCACGTCATCATGATGTCCCCGCCCATCCACCCCAAAGCGGCCGTGGGCAAAGGCCCCTACCTCGTGAGCAAGCTGGGCATGACCATGCTCGCCATGGCGATCGACGGCGAAGAGGACAACGTCGCCGCCCACGCCCTCTGGCCGGTGACGGCGATCAAGACCGCGGCGACGGTGAACTTCGGCATGGCCCCCGACGAGGAGATGCGAAACCCCGAGATCTTGGCGGATGCCACCGTCGCGCTCCTCGCCCGGGACCCCAAGACGTCTACCTTCCGCGCGTGGCTCGATGAGGAGGTGCTGGCTGAGGAGGGCGTGACGGACTTCACGGTCTACAACTGTGTGCCGGGCACGGCGCCGGGGCCGATGAGCATCGCCTTGGTGAACCCGGATTATGAGGGGTGAGACGCGGCGGCTCGCCTCGCCCTTCTTCTTCCCGACGTGGGGAAGAGGGGCAGGGCGGGCCGCTTCACCCAGGAGAAGGCATGTCGGCTCTGCTCTATGCGGTCTTCACCGCGCTCATCGCCACGGTGGACAGCGTCTACAGAGACGCGCCGGCCTACACCGTCACGAACATCGCCCTGCGGATCGCCGTCCTGCTCCCGCTGCTCTTCTCCATCGTCGGCGGGGTGTCCAGGTATGCACGCGCGCTTCGTCGGACGCTGTGGTGGGTGATGGTGGCGGACGTCCTGCTGCCGCTCTACTTTCCCGCCGGGATGATCGTGTTCTTGTTCGTGCACGTGCTCAACGCGCACAATTTTTATCAGCAGGTCGAGCTCAAGCGGGAGCGCTGGCCTAGCGTCGTGCTCCCGGGTCTCTTGGTGGGCTCGCTCGGGGTCTGGCTGTATTTGGTCTTTCTGTTCCCGACGATGGAGGACCTCTTTCGTGCGCTGGTGGGCCTGTATCTGATCCCCATCGCCCTGGCGTGGTCCTTGTCCATCACGAGCGCCCTGCAGAGTCGCGCGCGTTGGGCGGTCATGGCCAGCGCCGGCATGTTCTTGTTCTGCTTCACCGA
>JAKLKE010000605.1 GCA_023150775.1 Myxococcota bacterium | reverse complement strand
ACGCTCTGCCGCGCCTGGGCGCGCGGCTGTGGCTATGCCGTCTGAGGAGGGCATCAATGTTTATGATCGTCGCTGTAAGGACCGTAGCGGCTAGGTGAACAGAAGTCAACAAACGCCGAGCGCAGGCGACGCCACGAAGAACAAGCGCCCGCACAGATCCGCGTTCTTGGGGCGTTTTGGGCCTTTATTGTCTTTGGGGGCCGCCTGGAGGATCAAGGATCCTCCCTATGTTTGGCGGGTTTGACTGTGAAACATACGGCGCTGAAACACAGAAACATCGAAACGATGGACTGTGAAACATGCAACACTGAAACAGTTTTTCTTGAAACAGACCCCGACCGGGCCCCGGAGGGGTTACCAGCGAAGAATGTCCCGCCCTGCCGACCTCCCCCGCATCGCCCCCGGCCTCGGCGCCGCCCTCGGCCTCGCGCTCATCGCCGCGCCCCTGGCCGCCTGGCTGAGCGCGTCGTTGTTGCGGCTGGGGGGCCTGCCCGCCGGGGCGAGCCCGCTCTCGGCCATCCCCGTCGCCGTGCTCTTGGGGCTCCTCGTCACCAACAGCCTCGGCGGCGCGCTCCCCAAGCTCAGCCTCGCCTTGGCGCCGGGCCTCGACTGGGCCACAAAGTACGCTCTGCGCCTTGGGGTGATCCTCATCGGCGTGAAGCTCAACGCCTTAGACGTGCTGCGGGTGGGGGCCCTCGGGGTGCCCGTGGTGATCACTTTGGTCGTTCTGGGCCTCGTGAGCGCGCGGCGCTTCGCCCGCTGGTTCGGCGTGAGCGAACGTCTGGGGCTCCTCGCCGCCGCGTCAACGGCGATCTGCGGCGTCACGGCCACCCTCGCCGTCGCCCCGGCCATTGAGGCCGACGAGCGGGAGGTGGCGTACACCGTCGCCAACGTGACCTTGTTTGGCCTTCTGGGCATGGTGTTTTACCCCGCCCTGGCCCACGCGCTGTTTGACGGGAACCCCGGCGCAGCGGGGCTGTTCTTGGGCGCGGCGATTCACGACACCAGCCAGGTGATGGGCGCGGCCATCGCCTACAGAGAGGTCTACGGTGACGAGCGGGTGCTGCAGATCGCGACGGTCATCAAGCTCACCCGAAACGCCCTGCTCGTGCTCGTGGTGCCCGGGTTGACCTGGCTCTACCAGCGCGGTCGTGCCCAGGCGCCCGGGGTGCGCTCGCCGGGGCTTGGCGCGCTGTTCCCCACCTTCATCCTGGGGTTTCTGCTGCTCTCGGCGGCGCGTACAGTCGGCGATTGGGGGCTCAGCGAGGGTGGCCTCGCCTTTGGGCTGTGGGGCGCCGAGGGCTGGCGGTCGCTCACCAAAGGCCTCGGTGAGCAGGCGGCGACCCTCGCCTTATCCACGGCTCTGGCCGGGGTCGGGCTCTCGACGCGGCTCAGCACGCTCTATGGGCTCGGCCTCCGCCCCTTGGCCGTGGGCTTTGGCGCGGCGCTCACCGTCGGGCTCGGGGCCTTGGCCCTCGCGGCGATGGTCGGCGCTGGGCTCGGCTGAGCGCGTTTATAGCCACAGACGGGTGAAGGCGTACAGTCCGCGTAAGCTCGGGTGATACCAGGTGTCGGAGGTGTAGAGCAGGGTGATGAGCCGGGCGAGCACGGCGGCCAAGGTCAGCGCCGTCACCGGGGCGACGATCAAGGTGTCGAGCCAGGTGAAGCGCAGCGGGCGTCGGGAGACCCTGGGTTGTAAGGGGTCAAAACCTCGGGTGTCGAGGGACTCGGCGAGGGACTGGGCCCGGCGCCAGGCCCGAGCGATGACCGGGCGCACCATCGAGAGCTCCACCCTGAGCCACGCGACGGGGCCGCGTCTGTACACCGGGCGGCCGCGCTGGGCGCGGGCGTCACGCACGATGAGCAGCTCTTGGCCGAGCTCCGGCACAAAACGTAGGGCCGTCGCCCCCATGAGCGCGAGCCCAAAAGGCACCCGCAGCGCGGTCAGCGCGGCCAAGAGCCGGTCGGGCGGGGTGGTCAGGGTCAAGGCGAGGCCCGCGAGGCTCACCGCCAGAAAACGTGTGGACTGCGCGAGGCCCCAGAGCACACCCTCTCGCCACAGACAGACCGGGCCTAAACAGGCCAAGGCCACCCGCGGCTGCTCGGCGTAGAACAGGCCTTGAGAGAGCACCGTGCTCCACACGATGCCGATCACCATCAGCACACCCCGCACAAACCATCGGGCGGGGGGCGGCGAGATGAGGAGCGGCGCGGCGGCGGCCAAGGCCAAGAGCCCGAGGCTCAACGGGCGCTCGAAGGTGACGGCGAGCAAGCCGACGTTCATGATGAGCAGGAGCCGGGCGCGGGGGTCGATCATGGCCTCGGCTCCACGAGCGCGGCGAGGGCCTCGGGCTCCATCGGCGGCAGGCCGAGGGTGACGCAGAGCTGGGCCAGAGGCGGCAAGGGCAGGGGAGAGGGCTCCGGCAGCGCGCGCAGCGCCTCTTGGGGCGGGCCATCCCGCACGATCTGGCCGTCTACCATCACGATCGCCCGGGTGGCGTGGCGCAGGGTGAGGCGAAGGTCGTGGGTGGCGAAGAGCAGCGCGCCGGGGAAGGCGCGTAGACCCAACATCAGGCGCTCTAAGCTCGCGGAGTCTTGGCCGGCGGTGGGCTCGTCTAAGGCGAGCACGGCGGGGGCGGTGGCCACGGCGGCGGCCACGGCCACACGCTGGCGTTGCCCCCGAGAGAGCGCCTGGGGGGCCATGTGCAAGAGGCCATCGACGCCGAACGCCTCCGCCGCGCGCC
>JAKLKE010000604.1:252-2765 GCA_023150775.1 Myxococcota bacterium | reverse complement strand
CTATGCAGAAGTTCATCATCCCCCTCGGCGGCGTGTTCGCGGGATCTGGCGTCATGTCGATGCTCTTCGGCTGGTCGTCCGGCGACGGCCAGCGCGACATGGCCGAGCAGATCTCCACCATCGGCTACTCCGGCGTGTTTGACATCCACATCACCCAGTACGGCCAGCTCGCCTTCGGCCTCATCTTCGTGGGCCTCGCGCTCATGGTGTTTGGCAACGCGACGGCGTGGAAAGAGACCGGCGGTTACTGACCCCCGGCGCCCTCGTCCTCACGCCCTTCCTCGGCGGGGGTGTCATGAGTGATGGGTCTGACGACGCCGAAGATGGCGCCCGACCGCCGCGACGGCGCGGCCCACGGCTCTCGATCGAGCTTGAGGGCACGCCCGGCCTGGGTGAGCAGCCCCGCTCCCGCGCTGAGGATCTGCTCGTTGAGCTGGTCCTCGGCGACACGATGTCCGACGGCATCAGCCCCAGCTCCCACATCGCCCCGGGCGTGCCGCGTGTGCGCACGCTCCTGGTGCAGCTCGCCGCCCGGGCCGCCGGGGGAGACGCTGGGGATCTGGACGAGGCGGCCTACTCCGCGGAGCTGTTGAACCTCGCCTTGGGCGTTCACGACGCGGCCTTGGGGCGCCAGGGGGGCTTACGTCGGCGGGTGGCCCGGCGCCTGCTTGGCGGCGCGGCGCACTGGCTCGGCGGCAACCACCTCACCTTACGCGCCCTAGAGGTCGCCCAGCACGCCCCGGCGCCGGAGCTCGTGGGTGAGGTCTTGGAGACCCTGCGGGAGATCTCCGAGGGCCAGATCCTCGCCGATGAGCTGCGCCGCCGCGAGCCGACGCTCTTGGACGTGAAGGAGTACGCTGAGGGCCACTCCGGCGCGGTCTTCGCCTTCTGCACCCGTGCCGGGGGCCGCATCGCCGGGGCGCCGAGGCCCGTGGTGAGCGCCCTCGGGCGCTATGGCCGCCACATGGGCGTGGCCTGGCACGCCATCGAGGATCTCAGCGCGTTCTGGCTCGGCCCTGAAGAGCTCCTGCGTGAGCTGGCCCGGGCCACGGCGGCGGGGCGCCCGGTGCTGCCGCTCATCGCCGCCCAGGCCGGGGATCCCGAGCTCAGCGCGCTCCTCGACCTCGCCTTACGCCGTGGGGACGCCAGCCGCTTGAGCGCCGTGAAGGATCGTGTCAGCGCCGCCGGGGGGCTCTACGCCGCGAGAAAGATGGCCCTGGAGGAGACCTTGGCCGCCCGTCGCGCCTTACGCGCCGTGCCGCCGAGCCCCCACCGCGACGGCCTCGACCAGATCGCCCGCTCGTTGTTGGCGGGGGCCACACGCCTGAGCCCTGAGCGCACGAGCGGCGGCTGACGGGCTCTGCTACCGTGTGGCGAGATGACCATGATCCTACCGCTCCTCGTCCTCGTCCCCTTGACCGCCTGCGCCCAGCTTGAGGGCCTGCTCACCGAGGTGCGCGCGCCGGTCACCACGGTGCTGCTCTCGGGCTACGTCTACAGCACGCCCGACCCCCAGTCTGAGGCCGACGTGGTGGTCGCCGGGGCGCTCGTCGTTGAGGATCCCGACGGTGAGGCCATCACCGAGGGCGCGGCTTATGATCCGGTGGGGTATCCCGGCTATTGGCTCGTCGAGGTGCCCGCCGAGACGGAGCTGCTCTTGCGCCTCACGCCGGCGGAGGGTGAGGGGCTCACGACGGTGTGGCGGCTGCGCAGCCCCGGCGGTGACGCGGTCTGGGACGGCGCCACAGGCCCCGCAGATCTGCCGGGCTACGCGCTCTTTGCCTGGCCCCTGGGTCTGGCCCAAGACCGCCTCGACGCGGTGGCCACCTTGGCCGGCCTCCCGCCCGCCGACCTCTCAGACCCTTCACGCTGCGGGCTCTGGGGGGCGACGGCGGATCCTCAGGCGACGGATCCATCGGCGCTCACCGTCACCGACGCGGCCGGGGCGGCCTCGCCCGTCGTCGCCGTCGCCGTTGACCCGGCCACGGGCGTGATGTCGCTGGCCACGGCCCCGCCGGTTCATTACTTCTTCGCCTTCGACCTCCCCCAAGGCGCCGTAGACGTGGCCTTGGGGCAGGCCCAGACACGATTCACCTGCCGGGGCGGCGAGCTGCTCACCCCCTGGCGTTTCTCTGGAGCAGGCCCTTGACCCTCCCGCTCATCCTGCTCGGCGCGCTTTTCGGCTGTGAGGCCGAGTTCATCCAGCTCACCGCGGTGGTGAACGACGGCCCCGGCGTCGACGCCCCGGCCGCGCCGGGGGTCGAGGTGACGAGCCTCGGCTACGACCTCGGCGTCATCGAGACCGTCACCGCCGACGACCAAGGCCAGTTTGAGGTGCTCCTGCCCAAAGGCGCCTACTTCTACCTAGAGCTCGACGGCGAAGACTGGGCGCGCACGACCTGGTGGGGCATCGCCGGCCAGGTGGACTCCACCTTGCCCGAGGACTCGCTCTTTGTGCTCAGCCAGGCCGACGCCGACGCCGTGCGCGCCAAGTACGCCGGCTGCCCCGGCGC
>JAKLKE010000604.1:0-242 GCA_023150775.1 Myxococcota bacterium | reverse complement strand
TTCTACGCGCCGGGCTACGAGCCCAACCCCGGCGAAGAGTGGCCCATCGCCATCACCGCCGCCGCGAGCTTGGTGGGCGAAGGCGGCGAGACCTTGAGCGCCTGTTACCTCGACGCCCAGGGCCTCGCGTATGACCCAGACGCCCGCTGGAACGGCGACTCCGGCCAGTTCGCGATCTTTGAGGTGCCCACGGGCTTCCCGACCCTCACCGTCGACATCCTCACCGTCGATGAGGAGACCGG
>JAKLKE010000603.1 GCA_023150775.1 Myxococcota bacterium | reverse complement strand
CATTCGCGCATCTTACACCGTCGTCCCCGCGATGGGACCAGGGCGTGAGGGCGCCGCCTCGCTCAAGCGGAGGGCGTCGCGCACGAAGGCCTCGACGGCGCGCTCGGCCTCGGCGTGCAGCAAGAGGTCGCTGTTGTGATCGCCGCCGCGCACGACGTGCAGTCGGGCGTTGGGCGCGGCCGCCGCCAAGGTCTCGCCGTGGGCCAAGGGGATGAGCTCGTCTTGATCCCCATGCACGATGAGGGTGGGGCAGAGGAGCAGCGGCGCCTTGGCGGCGGACTCAAACCGTGTCGCCATAAAGTGCCGTGCAGGCAGCCCCGGCCACTGGCGCTCGGCGACGCGCCAGATCTCGGAGAAGCTGGACTCGATGATGAGCGCGGCGGGCTGCTCGTCTGGGGGCAGGCGGCTCACGAGGCTGATGGCGACGCCGCCGCCCAGAGATTTGCCGAACACGACGAGGTCTTTCGCCGCGTGGTGGCGCCGGGCCTCCGCCCAGGCGGCCTGGGCGTCTTCTACGAGCCCCGCCTCGCTCGGGTGGCCCTCGCTGCCGGGATACCCGCGGTAGCTGGGGTGCAGCACGCCGAGCCCCCAAGACAAGAACCGTGTGTAGCGCGTCGGGCGCTGCCCCGGGCAAGAGCCGTTCCCCGAGAGCACGAGCACCAGCTTCTCCCGGTCGAGCCCGGCGCCGAGCGCCCGCAGGCGCAGGCCGTCGGCGGTGGTCAAGGTGAGCGGCGTCGCCCCGGCCTCGTGGATGAGCGCGTCGAGCTCAGCGACGCTGAGCTTCGGCGGCTTGTAGATGAGGCGGGGCTCAAGCTGGCGCAGGGCGAAGGCGCCGACGATGACGAAGAGCAAGGGCGCGAGGAGGAGGAGGGGACTCATCCACGGCAGGATAGCGGCTCCGGGCGTCGCGGCGTGGCCGCGGCCTTGAGATCGTGCACAAGGCGGGCGCTATACGGTTGTGCTCGCCTCTCGGCCATGTTCAGGATGAGCGGCCCAAACGATCAAGGCGGTCTGGAGCGGCGACGAGCGGGCGCGTTCATGCGCTTTGTGCGCCCCCGCTGCTCGGGGCGGGCCAGCGTCTTCGTGGTGATCCGCCAGCTCGGACAGGAGGGGATCGAGCCGAGGATCTGGGGGCGCGGCGCGTCAGCCGGGGGCCCCTGCGGGCGCGCTGTGCCCGAGCCGCCAACAAGAGACGCGCCTCTTCCGCACCCACGACGCCGTGGGCGCCGCCCTTGGACGCCGCGCCTCGCCCTGAGCGAGGGTTAGCCCGCGAGCGTGTCCCAAAACCTCGCCGGAGTCCCTGACGGCGCGCCGCGCAGCTCGCCGTCCTGCATCACCACACGCCCGCCGACGACGGTGCTCATCGGCCAGCCGGTGACGGTGTGGCCGTCGTAAGGGGTCCAGCCCACGCGGCTCGCCTGCTGCGCGTTCGTGATCGTGCGTCTGGCCTTGAGGTCTACGAGGGTGAGGTCGGCGTCATACCCTAGGGTGAGGCGGCCTTTTCCGGCGAGGTTGTACACCCGCGCCGGGCCGTGACACACCAGCTCGACGACGTGCTGCAGGCTCAGGCGCCCCTGGTGAACCCAGTCGAGGAGCAGCGGCACCAAGGTCTGCGCCCCGGTCATGCCCGAGGGGCTCTTGGGGTAGGGCTGGGCTTTCTCGGCCAAGGTGTGCGGGGCGTGGTCGGTGCCGATGACGTCTACAACGCCGTCTCGAAGGGCGGCCCACAGCGCGTCGCGGTGCCGGGCCTCGCGGATGGGCGGGTTCATCTGGGCCAAGCTGCCGAGGCGCTCGTAACACTCCGGCGCGGCGAAGAAGAGGTGCTGCGGGGTGACCTCCACCGTCGCGATGTCTTTGTGCTCGGCGAGCAGGGCCAGCTCCTCGCCGGTGGTGACGTGCAGCACATGCACCGCGCGGCCCGTCTCCCGGGCGAGGCGCAGGAGGTTTTTGGTCGAGCGGATGGCCGTCTCGGCGTCCCGCCAGACGGGGTGCATCGCCACGTTCACGTCAGGGGCGTCCAAGAGCGCGCGGCGCTCACGCAGCCGGGGCTCGTCCTCGCTGTGCACCGCCACGCGCCGCCGACCGGAGCGCAGCGCGCGCTTGAGCACGGCGAGATCGTCCACGAGCAGATCCCCGGTGGAGCTGCCCATAAACACCTTCACGCCGCAGCAGCCCGGGGCGCGCTCCCACAGGCCGAGCTGGTCCGCGTTCTCGGGGCTCGCGCCGAGAAAAAACGCGAAGTTTGTCCAGGCCCGGCCCCTGGCCCGCGCCACCTTGTCGGCCAGGGCCTCGGGCGTGGTGGTCGAGGGTTTGGTGTTCGGCATCTCAAACACCGTGGTGACCCCGCCCAAGGCGGCGGCGGCGGTGCCGGTCTGGAGATCCTCTTTGTGCTCTAAGCCCGGCTCCCGAAAATGAACCTGGGTGTCGATGACGCCGGGCAGCACATGCAGGCCGCGGGCGTCGAGTCGCTCGGCGGCGTCGTGCCCCGCGAGCTCCCCGAAGGCCACGACGCGCCCACCCCGCACGCCGACGTCTACCCGCGCCTCGCCGGCCGGGGTGAGACAGGTGCCGCCAAAGACGACGAGATCAAAGGGGGTGCTCATCAGGCGCTCCAGGTGGGGGAGGCCGCAGAACGTATCCCGCTTGGGCGCGACGTCGCCTACGGCGGTGACCGTCGAGATGCACCCCAGATCGCGCCGAATGACGGCGCCCGCTTGGGCCCGCCGAGCCGACGCATGGGGGCTCATGCTGAGGGGAGGCGGGCT
>JAKLKE010000602.1 GCA_023150775.1 Myxococcota bacterium | reverse complement strand
TCACCGTCGCCCAAGCCGTCGTCGTCGCTGTCGGTGTCGAGGGGATCCGTGCCGAGATCCGTCTCTTCGCCGTCGCCTAGGCCGTCGTCGTCGGTGTCCCACGTCGAGCGGATCCGTGCCGCCGTCTACCTCGTCGCCGTCGCCTAAGCCGTCGCCGTCTGTGTCACCGTCCAGAGGGTCGGTGCCGAGGCCCACCTCGTCGCCGTCGCCCAGGCCGTCGCCGTCTGTGTCGGGATCTAAGGCGTCTGAGCCGGTGGTGTTCACCTCTTCGCAGTCGTCGAGGCCGTCGCCGTCGGTGTCATCGACCGTGGGGTCGCTGCCGACCTCGCAGGACTCCTCAGCGTCGGTGAGACAGTCGCCGTCGCTGTTGGTCGTGGAGCGCACGACGGTGACCGTGAGCGTCGCGCTGGTGTCGCTCTCGACGAAGGTGTAGGTGTCGAGCAGGGAGTTGTTGCCTTTGCCCGAGTCGGCGAACTGGCCCCAGGCGCGGGCGTTGCTGTTCGGGGAGGCCGCGGCGGTGTAGCTGCCGGAGTTGACGCCGTTTGGTCCAGAGGTCTCTAAGCCGATGTCGCCGTTGGGCATGGCGGCGGCTTTGTACTGCACCTCGCTGTCGTTCCAGTACATGTCGAGGCCGGTTCGGGCGCCTGCGGCGTCCACCTCAAACATACGCAGACCTTTGTACGAGGTCTCGATGTCGTTCGCGACCTGGTGGAACTCGCCGACGGTGACGAGCACCTCACAGTCGTAGCTGCCCTCGGGGATGTTGGCCCCGGTGTTGTCCAGACCGTCCCAGGTGATCGTGCTGGCCCCCTTGGAGATGTTGTCCAACAGGTGCAGATCGTCGTCGGTGGTGAAGTCAAACACGCCGTCGTTGTTCAGGTCGCAGATGACGTGGGCCACGCCGTCTACGGTGGAGGTGAAGCTGAACTCACCCGAGCTTGAGCCCGAGACGACCGTGTCACATTCTAAGGCCCCCGAGGCGAAGCCCGCGGCGCTCACCGAGGGCGTGAGGCTCGTGTAGGTCGCTTTGGAGGGCGGGTTGAGGTAGATCGGGTACTCGACGGCCAAGGTGCGGGTGCCGTCGTTGATGACGCTGCGGCCATCGGCGTCGTCGACGCCGTAGCTGTTGGCGAAGACCTGGTAGACATAGCCGGAGAAGCCGTCGAGGAGCAGCTCAATGACCGCGGTGTCGGACGACGAGCCGCCATCGACCATGATGTAGACGCTCGTGTTGAGCGCCACCGACGAGCCGTAGGAGCCGGTGTCGACATACCAGACGTAGCTCCACACCCGGCCGCCGCCGTCGATGGCGTCGTTCACCGTGAGATCCCAGGCCGACTCGTCTGTGCTGAGCGTGACCTTGTACGCCCCGGCGGTGGTGGGGGTGATGGTGCGGCCGCTCGTGAACGTCCCCAAGGACTTGCCCGCGGGATCCGTCACGGTGATCGTGCTCGCCCCGGTCCAGGTGATCGTCTCGACGCTGGCGTCGAGGATGTCGACGTAGAGCGTGGTGCGGGACTCTAAGTCTTGGGTGGTCTGGAGATCGCCGCTGCCCTCGGCGTGGCTGAGCGACGGCGCCATGAGCCCCAGCAGCAGCAGCGTAGAGAGGGGAGCTGAGGGGCGGGTGAGGCGCATGAGTCCGTCCTGGATTCGTGGCGCTCCGCCAGGGACGCGGCCCAGGAGGACGCCTTTTGGGGGGTGTCGGAGATCGACCACGGCGCTCGGGGGGCGGCGCCGTGTCACTCGATGGGGGCGGTGGTGCGGCGGTGGCCTCAACATGAGGTCTCAAGAAGAGACCTCACGAGGAGACCCTGGGCCGAGGCGAGGGCCCTCAGCTCAGGATTTGTCGCCGTCCTTCGCGCCTTTGATGGCGTCTTTCACGAGGCGGGGATCAATCCGAATGCCCGAGCCGACCCCGCTGAGGTTGGGGCGGACGCCGGGGTCGTCGGAGCTGGACTCACCCTCGCCGACCGCGCCAAACTCCGGCGCCGCGTCGTCAGGGTTGAGATCCCGGGGGAGGTCCGTCGTGACGCTCTGGCCGTCGCGACCGCCGAAGCGCACGCCGATGTCCTGCGGGCTGTCTCCTTGATCGCCTCCGCCCTCGGCGAGGCCGGGCGTCGGCATGTCGCCGGGGTTGACCATGGTGGGATCGCGCCCGCCAGGGCCGCTCACCGAGACGTCCGGCCGATCATCCCGGTCGCCGAGCACGCCGTCCCGAACGCCGACGTCGCCGGGGTTGTCCAGGGTGGGGGAGTCGCGGTCAGGGGTCGCGGTGTTCATGTCGGGGCGGTCGTCGCCTTCGTCGGCGTCGGAGACGCTGTCCGCGCCCTCATCGCCGCCCTCACGCACGCCGACGTCCGCCGGGGCGTCGGTCTCCTCCGGGGTGAGCGGGCGGTCGCTGCCCACGTCTTCAGTGGGCGTGTTGATGGTGACGTCGTTGGGGTTGTCGGACTCACCCTCGGAGCCGCCGTCGCCGTCGCCGACGTCGGGGCGATCGTCGTCTTCGTCGCCGTCGTCGCCGTCGTCTTCGGAGTCATCGCCGTCGCCGAGGTCGGGGCGGTCGTCACCTTCGTCGTCGTCGCCCGCGTCGTCGTCGCCGCCGAGGTCGGGGCGGTCGTCGTCTTCGTCGTCGTCACCGGCGTCGTCGTCATCGCCGCCGAGGTCGGGGCGATCGTCGCCTTCGTCGTCATCGCCCGCGTCGTCGTCATCGCCCGCGTCGTCGTCATCGCCGGCGTCGTCGTCATCGCCCGCGTCGTCGTCATCGCCC
>JAKLKE010000601.1 GCA_023150775.1 Myxococcota bacterium | reverse complement strand
GGCAGTCCGCCCCTTCAGACCGGCTTCCCCCCGCGCAAGGAAGGCAGTCCGCGCCTTCAGACCGGCTTCCCCCCGCGCAAGGAAGCGAGTCCGCACCTTCAGACCGGCTTCCCCACGCGTAAGGAGGCCAGTCCGCGCCTCAGGCGCCCCGCTCAAACGTGCGCAGGGTGGCGCGCAGCTCGGGCTCGTCCCAGTTGACGATGAGGTCGCGGATCAAGAGGCGGTAGGCCTCCAAGAACTCGCGCTCGGTCTCCTCTAGCTCGGCCACCAGGGCGGTGTGGGCGCCGCGAAGCTGCTCCACGGTGAGGTGACAGGCCTTCATCGACTGGTGCTCGACGCGCATCTCCTCCAGTCGATCTTCAGGCAGCTTTAGCGTCGTGCGGGCGTCGAGGCGCTCCATGAAGCCGTCCATGAGGTAGAGCTGGGTGCTATGGGCGCCTTGGGTGAGCTTGGTCACGGTCATGCCGCCCCACATCGAACGAATCTCGGTGACGAGCGCGGCGCCGCCTTTGAGCTTACACGCCGTGACGAAGGCCGAGATCGCGGCGTCGGAGCGCTCGTTGGAGGCGCCGAGCGCGTCAACGGCCTCGGCGACCTTGCTCATGCTCGCCCGAAAACGGCTGAGCAGATCGAGATAGCGGGCGCGTTTGTCGCCGATGATGGTGGACTCGCGGGCCACGAGCACGGGGTTCGCGCCAGGGGCCAGGATCGCGAGCTGAAGGCCCTCGGCGGCGGAGCTGGTCTGTACACGGCCATAGGGGAGGAGGGTGCGGGTCATCAGTGACCCCATTGGGGCTGGTTGAACGAGCAGCACGACGAGCACGCGCAGCAGGCTATCCAAAGCGGCGCTGGGGGGTCAGGAAGGGTCGGCATTTTTTGTTCGCGACTTGTTCCTGCGCGGGCCTCGTCGTAGACTCTTCCTCTCCCTTGGGCCTTGACGCGCCCCCACGCCGGTCTGCTCATGCTTCGCCTGCTCTCCGCCCTGCTCCTCGTCTCTTGCGCCGCCGAGGTTCCCCCGCGCGCTGACGTTGGCGGCCCCCGCGCGCTGCAGATGGGCGCAGTGGTTGCGCTTGACGGCAGCTTCTCCGAGGGCGACGACCTCAGCTTCGCCTGGTCCGTCGAGCCTGCAGAGGGCGTCGTCCTGCAAGAGGCCGACAGCCCCTTCGCCAGCCTCACCGCCGAGGCGCCGGGCGTGTTTACGCTGCGGCTTGAGGTCTGTGACCCCGCGGGGCGCTGTGATGTGGCCGAGACCTGGGCGTGGGTGGACGACCCAACAAGCGCCAGAAAGATCACGGACTTTGGGCTCGGCGAGTTCGCCAGCGCCACGAGCGGGGCGGGGGCGCCGCTCTCCGTGGCCGACTCCAAAAAATGCGCCGACTGTAAAGCGGCGGCTGAAGGAGATCAGGAGGCCTGGGACGCCTTCTGCAGCAAGGTCGCGCCAGGGCACACCGACGCCGCGCGGCAAGAGCGCGCGGCCTGTCGTGCCAACAACCATCAATCGGAGAACAACAAGAAGGGGTGGTGTTACGAGAGGTACTGCAATTGACCTCCACACTCCGCGCTCAGCCCCTCCTCCACACCCAGCTCCCCCGAGACGGCGCGCTGCGGCTCCTCGACGTTGACCGCGCCGTCTGGCTCGGCGCTCGGGCCCTCCTGTGGCGCTCAGACGGCGTCGTCGAGCCGCTGCCGTGGGCGACGCTCAGCGAAGACGCGGGCCTCACCGTCGTGGACGGGCTCGTGGTCCTTTGGGACGGCGCCGCGCTGCAGGTGTTTGACCACGCCACGCTCACCCCGCTTCGTCGGCTGTCTCAGCACGATGGCCTCATCTTTCGCGCGGACGCGCTCCCGGGGCGGCGTCTGGTCACATGGAGCACGAAGGACCGTGTGACTGTGTGGGATCTGGCGACGGGGGAGGTGTTGGCGCGGCACCGTCACGCCGAGGTTCGTGCGCTCTGTGGCTTCGGAGGCCCCCAAGATCCATTGATCGTGGCGCGTGGCGCGCTCGTCGGGCGTCGGGTGCGGCTCACGAGGGTGGACGCGCTGACGGGTGAGACGCTCCGAGTGCACCATGTCGGCCTCACCCACCGCGAGACACTGCTTGACGTGGTGGTGATTCCTTGTCCCGGCGGGCTGATCTCGGCGATCTCGACCATCCGGGGCGGGCGACAGAGCACCACTGTACGAGAGCATCGGTCAGAGGTCACCCGCACCCTCGGGACGTTTGAGCCTCCCCAAACGCGCGGGCTGCCGAGGATCTGGGCCTTGGACCTCATCGCGCCGGAGCTGCTCGTCTGGTTGGGGCGCGGCGGGGAGTTCACGCTGAGCCTACGCTCAGGACAGTGTGTGCATGCGCCGCCCCCTGGCGCCACCACAGGCGGCGGCCTGCGGCTCACCCACGACGGCGCCCTGATGAACCTGCACAGCGGCTTGGCACAGCGGCCGTTCGGCGCGGAGGCCCAAGGAGAGGCGCTCTTGGAGGAGGAGGGCACGCTCTCCGCCTTGACCCGCGAGGGGGAGACCGTGACCTGGTGGCGCCTCGGCGCGCAGGATGCGCCTGATTAGCGCCGGTCGCCTGCCCTCCGTTCCGCACATCCTCTGACTCACGAGATTTTAGGGGCCTTGATGTCGTTTCACCAGGGCGCCGTCTTGGGGAGCTGTCTTCCAGGATCGAGGCGTATGGTAACGAACCACAGAGACCAGGCACAGAGATGGGGGGCACAGAGGGCTTTGTGGGAATTGAAGGCGGCTGCCGCGACTCGGAGGGCTGGAGG
>JAKLKE010000600.1 GCA_023150775.1 Myxococcota bacterium | reverse complement strand
GGCGTGCAGCACCTGGTGGCGGGCGTGCCACAGGCGGTTGCGGTCTTCCTGGCGGGTGGCCCACTCGAAGCCCTCGCCGCCGTTGTCGCGGGCGATCTCCTGCACCGTCTGGGCCTGCTCCTCGACGCCGGTGGGCGAGCCGTGGAACTCGAAGAACAGCATCGGCGCCTCGCGCAGGCTGGTCTTGCTGTAGCGGTTGACGGCCTGCACGGTGAGGGTGTCGAGCAGCTCGATGCGCGCCACCGGCACGCCGAGCTGGATGGTCTGGATCACCGTCTGCACGGCGCTCGCCACGTCGGGGAAGGCGCAGGTGGCGCTCGACATGGCCTCGGGCAGGGGGTGCAGGCGCACCGTGACCTCGGTGACGATGCCCAGCGTGCCCTCCGAGCCGACGAACAGGCGGGTCAGGTCGTAGCCGGCCGACGACTTGCGGGCCCGCCCGCCGGTGCGGATCACCCGCCCGTCGGCCAGCACCACCTCGAGGCCGAGGGTGTTCTCGCGCATCGTGCCGTAGCGCACCGCGTTGGTGCCCGAGGCGCGGGTGGACACCATGCCGCCCAGCGAGGCGTCGGCGCCCGGGTCGATCGGGAAGAACAGGCCGGTGCCGTGCAGCGCCGCATTGAGCGCCTTGCGCGTCACGCCGGGCTGCACCACGGCGTCCATGTCCTCGCCGTGGATCGCGACGATCTGGTTCATCTCGGAGAGATCCAGGCACAGCCCGCCATTGACCGCCAGGATGTGGCCCTCCAGCGAGCTGCCCGCGCCGTAGGGGATGAGCGGCACCTTGTGTTCGCGGCACAGATTCACGATCTCGACCACCTCGGCGGTGGAGTGGGCCCACACCACCGCGTCGGGCAGCGCGTCGGAAAAGTGGGACTCGTCGTGGCCATGGTGGGTGCGCACGGCTTCGGCGGTGGAGAAACGCTTGCCGAAGCGCTCGGCGAGGGCGGCGGAGAAGGGCGTGGGCAGGGGCATGGCGGCGTGGGGCGTGGGGAGTGGGGAGTGGGCGTCAGGTTAGCGCGCTTCACTGCCGATTTCCATCCGGGGGGCTCCGTAGGTCGGGGGTTGGCGCAGCCTAAGCCGACGCTCACGCGCCATCCTTTAGCCCCGTAGGTCGAGTTAGCCCGGAGGGCGTAACCCGGCATCTGGGCGTGGCACTGGCGGCTTGGCGCGACCCTCGGTCGCCTTATTTCAAGGCGATGCTGCCTAAAAATGAGGCAGTCGAGGGTCCCGTGGACCCTCTGTCGCCTGAAAATGAGGCGGCGGACCCTCCCGCGGACCCTCGGGTGCCTAAAAATGAGGCGACGTCGCCTAAAAATGAGGCGGCCGAGGGTGACGGGGACCCTCGCTTGCCTAAAGTTTAGGCGACGCTGCCTAAAGTTTAGGCGGCGTCGCCTAATAATGAGGCAGCGCCGCCTCAAAATGAGGCGACGGAGGGTCGGCCGGACCCTCCGTCGATCGACAATCACCCCCCCGCCGGGGAGACGCCCGGGCCGGGCTCAGGCCGCGTCGTCGACCTTGGCCGGGGTGCTGCGGCGGACGTTGGAGCGCATGCTCTCCTGCAGCGGCGCCACGTTGTCGGCCTTGCCGTACTTCTTGAGCAGGTCGTAGCCGTCGTAGCACGCGGTCTGGATGTCGCTGCCCAGGGCCACCCGGGTGTCGGCGCACTTGGCGGTCAGGGCCTGCAGGCGCAGCAGCCGCGGGCGCAGCGCGTCGTAGGCGGCCAGGTCGCGCTTCAGTTCTTTGAGGTCGAAGCCCGGCGGCAGCGCCTGCTGGTTCTGCTCGAGGATCGCCGTGGTCTGCCGGCAGAAGGTTTCGCTCCGCTCCCCGATCTTGGTGAGCCGCCGCATCTGCTCCGGGGTGAGGGAGACGAAAATGTCCATCAGCTGCTCGATGGCGTCGAGCGCGGCATCGAACTTGGGCAATTCATCGGTGAGGTCGAGGGAGATGAGGTTCTGGGCCATGGCGGTGCTCCTGGGTTTTGAATGAATGGGCTTGAAACGCGGCGGTTC
Source organism: Myxococcota bacterium (assembly GCA_023150775.1). Lineage (GTDB taxonomy): Bacteria > Myxococcota_A > UBA796 > UBA796 > CAJQPC01 > JADKFE01. The sequence goes on along the minus strand of JAKLKE010000600.1, from coordinate 781 downwards.
TGGCACGCAAGAGAATGTTACTTGAATATAATCTTTTTGGGTAAGGCGCAGGTCGGGTTAGCGCAGCGCAAGCCGACGTCCCCACTCCGTCGCTGTCCCCGCGCGGGGTATTCCAATCCGTGCGGCGCGGCGTGGCACGCCCGGTGTCGGGTTACGCCCGGTGGGCTAAGCCGACGCCTGCCCCCCACTTTCCATTCCCCCTGTAAAATTACCCAGTCCAACCCAACGGAGTCACCCATGTCCAAGCAGATCATCGCCACCACCAGCGCCCCCGCCGCCATCGGCACCTACTCCCAGGCCGTCAAGGCCGGCAACACGGTTTACATGTCGGGCCAGATCGGCCTCGACCCGGTCACGATGCAGCTGGTCGAGGGCTTCGAGGCGCAGACCGTGCGTGTCTTCGAGAACCTCAAGGCGGTGGCCGAGGCGGCCGGTGGCTCGCTGGCCGACGCGGTCAAGCTCAACATCTACCTCACCGACCTGGCCAACTTCGCCAAGGTGAACGAGGTGATGGCGCGCTACTTTGCCGAGCCCTACCCGGCCCGCGCCGCAGTCGGCGTCAAGGAACTGCCCCGCGGCGCGGTGGTCGAGGCCGATGCGGTCCTGGTGATCGGCTGAGCCTTGCCCGAACTCGTCGAGCCGGCCGGCGCCCCGCCGGCCGAACCTGCGCCCTCCGCCTCGAAGAAGCCCGCCCACCGCGGCTGGCCCGGGGTGGGGCCGCAGCTCGCCGAGCGGCTGGCCAAGATCGACGTCTTCTCGCCGGCCGACCTGATCCTCCACC
>JAKLKE010000005.1 GCA_023150775.1 Myxococcota bacterium | reverse complement strand
AGTTGATCGGGAGCTGCTCGGGGGCGTACATGAAGCCCGTGAGCTCAAAAGCGAAGGCCGAAGGCGCGAAGAGGAGGAGAGCGGCGGCGACCATCACTTGACCCCAGGCTGAAGGCGGTTGATCTCGCGGAGGCGCGCTTCGTTTGCGCCGGGGATGGGCTGGCCGTCCCAGCCGATGGCGACGCGGGCGCGAACCTGGGACTCCAGGTCGGGGGCGTAGAGGCGCTCAGCGGCGGGCGGGTTGGGGATGAAGTTGTGGTCGTACCAACGATCCTGGCGAACGGAGAAGCGCACGAGCATCTCTTGGCCGTTCTGGGGGTCGATGCGCACGGTGTACTTGCCCTGGTTCATCCCGACGACCAGGAGCTGCCCCGCGCTGTTCTTCTCCAAGAAGACGATCATCTCTTCGCCGACGGAGAAGCGCGGCGCGCCGACGACGAGGAGCGCCTCGTTGCGCAAGACGCCGCCCATCTGATCGATCACGAGGGTGCGCCCGGTGGCCTCGCCCTTGAGCGAGCTCTGGACGGTGATCTGGGCGCGGGTCCAGAGCTCATCGCCGAGCTGCTCTACCCAAACCTCGGTGACCGTGGCGCGCACGACGAGGTCGGAGGCGTCGGTCATCTGCTCGACGCTGAGCGTTGAGAGCGTCGTGGCCTCAACACGCGGGGAGAGCGCGCCGAGCGCGAACACGCCGCCGAGCGCGAGCGCGCCGCCGAGCGTGAGGTTGGTCAGCAGCCGAGTGAGCATGGATGGCCTCGGGTCGAGAAGGGAACGGCCGTCTTGAAGGCGGCACCACGAATGATTGAAATACTCGATGAAAGCCTCCGACGTCAAGCGAGTTGACGTCGGCCAATTCTTCGCGTACTCATTTTCCCGATAGCCCCCTCGTCCGCGCGGCCCCAACAGCGTTATGCTGCGGGGCCTCCGCCGGGAGAAGAAGATGAAGCTGTTTACGATGGTTCGTACCCTGGCCCTGATGGGCGTCCCGCTGCTCACCGTGAGCGCCGGCTCCGTGATCCTTGGGTCCGGCTCCGCCTACGCGCAGACCACCGGGACGATCAAAGGTGAGGTCATTGACGACGCGGGCATGGAGGTGCCGGGCGTCTTGATGACCGTCGATGGCCCGAACCTCATCGGCGGCGCCCAGCAGGAGTACACCGACGACACCGGTCGCTTCCTGTTCACGAACCTCCCGCCGGGCTTGTACACCGTCACCGCCGAGAAGGCGGGCTTCGGCAAGAAGCGCTACGCGAACCAGCAGGTCCTCATCGGCAAGAACACCATCTTGACCATCGAGATGTCGGTTCAAGAGGCCGGCGCCGACATGGACGTCATCGCCGAGCGCCCCGCGATCGACACCGAGTCCGCCAGCCGCACCACGGTGCTCACCAAAGAGTTCTTGGAGCGTGTGCCGAACAGCCGCTCCTACCAAGACGCCGTCGGCGCCACGGCGGGCGTGCTCGCCGGAGGCAACCCCAACATGGGCGGCGCCTCCTACAACGAGAACACCTACATGATGGACGGTGTGAACGTCACCGACCCCGTCACCGGCACGTTCTCCCTGAACTTCAACTACGACGCCATGGAGCAGCTTGAGGTCATCACCGGCGCCTTTGACGCTGAGTACGCCTCAAACCTCGGCGGCATCATCAACCTCGTGACCCGCACGGGCTCGAACCAGCTTGAGTTCGACACCTCGGTCTATTACGAGACGGCCGCTTGGGCCCCCAAGATGGACGCCCGCTTCGCCGCGGACGGCGCCGACCTGGCCCCCACCGACTTCGACTCGCAGTTCTCGTCGATGTCCTTCAACGGCCTCATCTCGGGCCCCGTCGTGCGCGACAAGGCCTTCCTCGTCGTGTCGTACTCCATGACCCGCAGCCTCATCGCCCGGGTCGGCATCGACCTGCCCCGCGACTACGAAAACCACAACCTCTACGCCAAGCTGACGATGCAGCCCACGGCGGCCAACCGCTTCACGGTGCTCTCGCACATTCAGCCGACGACGATAGACAACACCACTCAGAACAACCGCTTCGTGAACCCCGACGCCCAGTCGCGGCAGGCCCAGGGTGGCATCTTGGCCTCGGCCCAGTGGGACTGGTTCCCTGCCACTGACGTCACCGTCGAGAGCAAGCTCACGGTTCAGCAAAACTACATCGAGCAAGGTGGCGTGCCCTGCACGCACAACAAGCGCCTCGGGTACAACCCCTGCGAGCCCGACGAGCTTGAGAACACCTACGACTACACCACCCCCGGTCGTCTGGGCATCAACAACGCCTACAACTCGGGCAACTTCTACTACTTTGACTTCGATGACCGCACCCGCTGGCGCGCGGAGTCCAAGGTCTCGGCCCTCGACCAGCAGATCCCCTTCCTCATCGGGGATCACGACTTCAAGGCCGGCTTCGAGGCCGACTTCTTGAGCTGGAACCGCACCGTTGGGTACACGAACAACATCGTGTACTACGACTGGAACCGCCAGCCTTACGACCCATCGTCCTTCCAGAACTACTACTGGGTCGAGGCGAGCGGTGAGGCCGATATCGTCGCTGGCGGCGAGCACTACGGCGCCTTCATCCAGGACGTCTACCAGCCTATCGACAACCTGACCTTCCGCTACGGCCTCCGCTGGGACCGCTCGATCATGCGGAACAACTTCAACGAGCCCGTCATCAACTTCGGCGTGTTCGGGCCTCGTTTTTATGTCATCTGGGACCCATTCGGCGACGGCAAGACGAAGGTCTCCGGCGGTTACGGTCGTTTCAACGGCATCGGTAACCTCGGCATCGCCGCCGACCTCAACCAGTCCAACGGCCTCGGCTCGAAGCTCTTCTTGGGTGAGGCGTTCAACAACTACACGAACGGGACCTCGTTCAACTACAGCCTGAACCCGCCCGACAACACGAACTCCGTGCACGACACCCTCACCGCGCCGCACTCCGATGAGTTCAGCTTCGTCGGTGAGCGTCAGGTGATCCAGGATGTCGTCTTTGGTCTGAGCTTCACCAGCAAGTTCACCCGCAACGTCTACGTCTTTGACGAGACGAACGTCATCTGGGACGAGAAGGGCTACGGCTTCATCGGCACCGGCGACGGCCAGGTCGAGAACCGCAACCGCCTGCGCACCCCCTCGCTGAGCCGCCGCGACTACTACCAGACCGACACCTACCTCCGCAAGAACTTCGCCGATCGGTGGCTCGGCCAGGCGACCTATTCCTACGTTGTCTCGCGCGGAACGGTGCTTGAGGGCAACAGCACGGCCTTGGCCGTCGCCCCCCAGGCCGAGCTGGCCTATGGCAACCTCGGCACCGACGTGCGCCATCAGGTGAAGGCCCAGCTCGCTTGGGACCTCCCGAACGACCCCTGGACCACCCGCCTCGGCGCCAGCTTGGAGTACTACTCGGGCGGCCCGGCCTCCCGGTACTACTTCTCCGCGGGCTACGGCGGCAACGCCTTGCTGCGTGAGCCCTACGGCACCTACGCGCGCTTCGAGCCGACCTACTACGCCAACCTGTCCATCAGCCAGGCGATCAAGGTGCCCAAGGGCCAGTTCCGTGTAGAGGCCGCGCTGCTGAACGCGATCAACGCCCGCCAGTCGGAGACGGTCAGCGGAACATACCTCTACGCCCAGAACCGCTGGTCGATCGTTTACCGCCAGAACCTGATGTCCGGTCGTATCGGCGTCAGCTACGACTTCTGATGTCCCCACGAGGAGTGCTCTCCGACATGACCAGCGCGACCCGCGCCGCCCTGCTCCTCGCTGTGGTGGCTCAAGCCTGCACCTTCGACGAACATCTTCCCCAGGTCGACATCAAGGGCACGGTCATCGTGCCCCGCGCCGCGGCCACACGGATGATCCTGGATGACCGCACCGGCGTTGAGTCCGAGGTGGTGGACGCCCGCTTCATCGGCCCGGTCTACCTCGGGGCTTACTCCGACATCCGGTACGACATCGAGGCCTACCCCCACCCCGCCACGGGCCCGATCATCGGCGGTGAGCTGGGCAACACCTACCCCTACGGCGGTGGCACGGTCGGCGTCTTTGACTTCGCCTGCTACACCTCGACCTTGTGTAAGGTCGTGACCGGGCGGTACGCGGACTACAGCTCGCTCTTGGACTTCTGGTCCAACACCCTCGACCAGCCCGTCGTAGACGAGCAAGGCGCCGAGGTGCAGTCCCCCGACTACTTCCGCACCTCGTGCTACGACCTCTTCGAGTACACCGAAGACGCTGAGCTTTTGTTCTTGGCGGGCGAAGACGGCCTCGACTTCAAAGAGAACGCCGATGGCGACTTTGAGGCCGAGTTCACGATGTGGCGCGTCAACTACCACGCGGGCATGAAGGTCTGGGGCTGGATGGACGCCCCCGACAGCAACTTCGACTTCACGACCTGCGATCCGGCGAACGGCCAGCAGTTCAACCAGTACTCGGCGAGCTTCACCACGGGCTCCTCGTACATCGATCTGCTCAACTTCCCGAGCAACTACATCGACATCGGTGACTTCGTCGTCAACGAGCCCGTTGAGCTGACGTATGAAGACGCGGACGCCTTCCGCGAAGCCGCGCCGACGTTCACCCTCGTCTACGACTTTCAGGTGGAGAAGTGATGCCTCGACTTCTGCTCGCCGTGGGCTTCGTCTCGGCCTTCGTCGCATGTGATCGTGACAACGAGAAGTACTTCCCCCAGCCCGTCGCCGAGTACCCTGGCGTCGTAGATCTCGGGGAGTTCACGCCCCTCACCCTCGCGGACTGGCTTGACCCGAGCACCCGCGCCGAGAAGTCGATCTACGACGGCCTCGGCGAGAACGCGGCCATCGGCCAGTGGGGCGGCGCCACCTTCACCTTTCAGGGCACCGGCGGCACCGTCTGCGTGTTGGTTGACCCCGAGGCGGTGTTCTGGCTCCAGTCTGTCGATGTGCGCTCACCCGCCGACGGCTACATCTGCGAGGACAACAACTACGACGACGGCGACCTCGACCTTGAGGTGGGCCTCTCGGCGTACTACAACGGCACGCCCGGCGTCACCGTCGGCAACTTTGAGCAGGTCTACGAAGACAGCCTCGGCAACGAGGTCGTCTTCGAGGCGAACGAGTGTTTGATGACCGGCCAGCGTGGCCAGGCCGGCGCCCACGCGGGTCGGGCCACCCCTGAGTTCTGCGAGATCGACACCTCCCTGCACCCCGGCCGCGACTACACCGTGCTCTTGCGCCTGTGGTCGGTGCCGATCGATGACTACGTCGTGCACTACGCGGCCACGGTCGTCGAGATCGGCGCCGGGGACACCTGCGCGGACCTCGTCTCCGCCGTGGCGGCGGATCCCGAGTGTGCCTTAGAGAACGAGGGCACGGGCGAGGGCTTCTCCACCTTAGAGGAGCTCTACTGCGCCGGTGAGCTCGACGACCTCTGCACTGAGGTTGAGTGAGCTGAGCTGAGCGGGAGCGCCCCGTCGCCGAGCGCCAGGTTCACCGAGGCCCTACGAGCCGCTCATTGGGCGGCGCGTAGGGTCTCGTTGTTGATGGGGCCGCCGCTGCGCAGCGTCCGCGACAACACGCCGCCTTTGGGGGTACGGGTGAGGGTGCCCGCGGCGCCAGAGAGCGGCTGGGCCTCGGCCCCCGGCGAGACGTAGAGGGTCTTGCCGCCGGTCTGCACCAAGGCGCCCCAGCCGGTGTCGCCGATGTTGAGGCCGTCGATCACCTTGGCGTCGGCGGCCAGAGGCACACCCTCCAAGGCCGCGAGCTCACGACCGCCGAGGCTCAGCCAGCGCGCCTCCAAGCCGACCTCAGAGCGCAGCAGCACGAGCACGGCCATGCCGCCGGCCTCCTCGTTTGTCCCGGCGCGATACCCAAACCGCGCGAGTGTCGGCGTGAGCGTCGGCGGCGGGGCCTCCCCTTCGGCGGGCTTCGCCGGGCGGTAGAGCGCCACGCCGGAGGCCGGGAGATCCCCTTCAGCGCGCAGGGTGTAGAGGTCGAGCAGACCGTCCCGGGCCAAGATGAGGCGGAGGTCGCCGTTGCCGTCTACGGCGGTCTGCACCCAGCTCGGCTTGGCGGGCAGGCGCACGACGGCGCGGAACACGGGACCGCCACGATCGCGCACGGACGCGACGCGGAGCTCACCGCCAGAGCCCGAGGGCGCGGGGATCCACAAGGGGACGTGCAGCCCACCTTGGGTGTCCGTGGAGCCCCGGCCGATGATCTCCACCTTGGGGTAGGGCGTGCGGAAGCTCTGCGGGGTGGCGCTGCGTAAGGCGTTTGACTGGAGCTGCACGTATTGAACCGTGCGCTCGTCGGGCTGCCAGTAGATGAAGCGGTCGGAGCGCTCTTCAGGCCGGGCGGCGGTGAGCACCGGGCGCACCAGGCTGTCGATGTGCAGGAGGTGGTAGTCGCCCAGGGCCCGGGTGGGGGTGTTGGGGTCGGCGTGGTGCAGGTAAAGATCAAATCCTTGGCTGGCCTTATGAACCCAGACGACCTGGTGGCCGCTGCGGTCGAGGCCCAGGGGCTCGTCGTAGATGTTGCCCGCGACGGGAGCGGCGGGGGCGATCTTGAGCTTGTGGGCGGGGAGCACGATCTCCGCGCCCTCGTTCAGCAGCCGCACGGTGAGGGTGTAGTCCCCGGCGGCGAGGCGCTGGCTGGAGGGGATCTCCAGCAGCACACGTTTTTGCCCGCGCGGCGGGATGCTCCACACCTCGCCGGGATCGACGGCGGGGGGCGTCGTGAACCAGCTCTGCTGTTTGCCGTTGGGGTAGGTGAGGTCAAACCGCACGAGCCAAGGGCGGCGGCTCAGGTCGGAGAAACGTGCGGCGTCGGCCCCGGTGTTGTTGACGGTGAAGCGGATGAGGATCGGCTCCCCCTGAATGTACTCGCCGCGCAGATCGGCGCTCACCGAGACCGCCGCCGCCGGGGAGACCACCGGGGGCGTCTCTTGGGCGAAGGCCAGGGGAGCGGGGGCCAGGAGGAGCAGGGTCAGCACGAAGCGCAGGCGCGTCATGGGGCCTCGGTCAATGGATTCGGGGAGACGGAGCACTATAGCCGCTCAACCCGCGGTGTTGAGCGTGTGTGTGAGCCAGGCCCGCGCGTCTTCGCGGCTGTGAAGCTCGCCCCGGGTCTGGGCGTCGCGGGCGGCGTCGAGGAGCGCGCCCATCTGGGGCCCGGGAGGCACGCCGAGGCGGGCGAGGTCGCCGCCGTTGAGCAGGCGGGGAAGGGGACCGTCGAGCACGCCGAGGGTGTCGGCGCGGAGCAGGTCGGGGGCGGAGGGCGCCTCGGCAAAACGGGCGGCGCGCACGCGGAGGAGGATCGGCAGGGGCAAGACGTCGGCGAGGCGGCGGAGGTCGGCGTCAGAGAGCGGCGTCGGCTTGGCCTCCCGCAGCGCGTCGATGACCCGGGCGCGCAGGGGGTACTTGTTGTGGGTGTGCAGGCCGAGGCGATCCAGGGCGATGAGCAGCGGATCGCCCGTAAATGGCGAGAGCAAGGCCGCCCACATCACCGTGAGCCGCTCGGCCTCGGTGTGTAGGCCCTCACGCTCCAGGGCGGCGCGGTCGAGGGTCTCCAGGAGCCTCGGGGTCACGAGGCCGACGAGCCCGGGGAAGACCTGGGGCAGCAGCTCAAGCTCGACGAGGAGCTTGAGGCCGTCGCTAGGCCGCGGGGCCTTGAGCAAGAGCTTCTCGATCTCCCAGACGACCCGCTCGGCGGGCAGCTCCATGAGCGGGGCCACCCGGCACAGGGCACGTAGGCTCTCGGTCATGGTGAACTCAAAACGTGCGGCGAACTGCACGGCGCGAAGGGCGCGCAGCGGATCCTCCAAGAAGGTCGTGGGATCGACCTCGCGCAGGCGGCGCGCGGCGAGGTCCTCTAGGCCGCCGTGGGGGTCGAGGGTCTCGCCGGTGAGGGGATCGTAGAGCATCGCGTTCACGGTGAGATCCCGGCGGCGGGCGGCCTCGACGATGCCCATGTGGGGATCGCCGTGAATCATGATGCCCCGGTGGCCCGGCCCGACCTTGGAGTCGCGGCGGGGCAGGCTCACGTCGAGGGTGTGGGCCCCGACGGTGAGCTTGTACACGCCGAAGCTGCGCCCGACGACGTTCACCCGGCCCAGTCTCCGCAGGATCTCGGCGAGGCGATCTTCATCAAGGCTGTGGACCTCGACGTCGAGGTCTTTGCTCTGAACGCCCAAGGCGCGGTCACGCACCCAGCCGCCGACGAGCAAGGCGCGGCCCCCGGCCTTTCGCACGGCCAAGGCGAGGCGCACGACGTCGGGCAGGGCCTCGTCTACGCTGCGGATCGTGTCGTGGTCGTCCTGCTCAATGCTCACGAGGGCTCGTCCATGGGGCTACATCCAGGCCTTCATCGCCCGGGCGGTGGGGTGGTTGGGGCCGAGCTGGTCAAGGGCCGCGCTCATCGCCCGGGACATACGCTCAAAACCCTCGGCGACGAGCCCGCAGTCCACCTCCAAGCGCCCGAGCTCAAAGGCGGTGACCAGGGTGTCGGGGTGATCCGCGCCTTGGGCCTGGGTGGAGACGATCAAGGCGTCGTCGAGGGCCTGCCGCGCGCCCTCAAAGTCGCCCAGTCGCCGCTGGCACTGGGCCTGGGCGTGGAGGTTCCCGGCGACGGCGGGGTGCAGCGCCCCGAAGGCCCGCTCGTGCATCGGCAAGGCGCGCTGGTGAAGGTCCAAGGCCTCTTCAGCGAGGCCGACGCGGCGTAAGGTGGCGCCGAGGCCGTCCAAGAGCGCGGCGACCTCGGGGTGATCTTCGCCCAAGACGGCGATGTGCCCGCGCAGGGCGGCGTCCCAGCGGGCGCGGGCGTCTTCGTAGCGCCCGGCGCGATGCAGGCAGACGGCGAGGGTGGCTTCAGTCTGGGCGCGCTCGAAGGGGTCCTCTTGTTCGTCGAGGAGCAGGCGGGCGTGCACCATGCCCTCTTCAGCCTCGCCGAGCAGGCCGCAGAGCTCGGCGTAGAGCCGACGCGCCGGGTGCTCCGACGCCCCGCGGGTGAGCCCCCGGGCCTCGCTGTACTTCGCCGCGCCGAGCAGCGCCTCGGCGAGCACCAGGCGCGAGAGCGGGGTGTTCTTCTCCAAGAGCGCGGCCCGGGCCATGCCCAGGGCCTCATCGGCGTGGCCGAGGCGCTGGGTGGCGCGGGCGGCCCAGGCGCGGGCCTCAGCGCTGGGGTGGGCGCGGGCCTCGTCGAGCACGGCGGCGTAGCGGCCCGCGATGAAATGCCGCGTGAGGCGGGTGAGCGCGTCGTCCATGCCGCCTCTCTTAGCCTGATGCGCCCCGCCTTGCGTGTGGTGGGCCCGGAGATAGGGGAGCAGGCGCGCACACGCCCCGCGCCTCCACGATCCTCAAGGTTCAACACCATGATCTACAGCCAGCTCGGCCGCTCCGGCCTCAAGGTCTCTCGCCTCTCTTTAGGCTCTTGGGTCACCTACGGGGGCCAGGTCGACAAGAAAGAGGCAAAACGCTGCATTCACGCGGCGTTTGACGCGGGGATCAACTTCTTCGACAACGCCGAGGCCTACGCTGAAGGTGAGGCCGAGCGCGTCGTGGGCAAGATCCTGAGCCACCTCCCCCGGGAGCAGCTCGTCATCTCGTCCAAGGTGTTCTGGGGTGGCGAGGGCCCGAACGACGTCGGCCTGTCCCGCAAACACGTCGTCGAGGCCTGCAACGCCGCGCTCAAGCGCCTGCGCCTCGACTACCTCGACCTCTACCTCTGCCACCGCCCCGACCCCAACACCCCCGTCTTAGAGACGGCCCTGGCGATGGACAACCTCATCCGCCAAGGCAAGGTGATGTACTGGGGCACCTCGGAGTGGAGCGCTGAGCAGCTCCGCGAGGCCTTCGCCATCTGCGACGCCCACCACCTCATCGCCCCCACCTGTGAGCAGCCGCAGTACAACCTCTTCCACCGCGAGCGGGTGGAGGTTGAGCTGGCCCCGCTCTACGCCGAGCGCGGCTTGGGCACGACCGTCTGGAGCCCCCTGGCCTCGGGCCTGCTCACCGGCAAATACAACGAGGGGATGCCCAAAGGCTCTCGCCTGAGCGCCGAGTCCATGGACTGGCTGCGCGACATGGTGATCACCCCCGTGCGCATCGCCCAGGTGAAGCGCCTCCAGCGTGTGGCCGATGAGCTCGACTGCTCCTTGGCCCAGCTCAGCCTGGCCTGGGCCGCGCGCCCCGACTTCGTGAGCACGGTCATCACCGGGGCGAGCCGCGTGGAGCAGGTCATCCACAACCTGCTGGCCCTGGACGTGGTCCCTCAGCTCACCCCCGACGTGCTCGCCGCCATCGACGCCGTGCTCGCCGACGACAGCCTCGACGGCCTGCCCGTGGCCGCCGACGAGGAGGTCAAGGTGGCCAAGAAGCACAAAAAAAACAAGAAGGGCAAGAAGAAGGCCGCCGCCGCCGAGGAGTGAGGGCTCAGAGGCCCAGGGCCGCGCGGGTCTGGTCTTCGTCGAGATAGCCGTAGTTGACCGCAACGATCCTCATGTCCGGCCCGACGAGCAGGCTGGTCATGGGGGTCGTCGGCGCCCAGGTGGCGTCCAGGTCCCCGGTGGGGTCGGTGAGCACGATGGGCAGGCCGTAGGTCTCCGCCCAGGCCGCGGCGTCGGCGGTCGTGGCGGGCATGACGTTCTGGTTGTCGAGGAGCACGACGATGGGCACCACGCCGTCGTCGCTGAGGCCCGCGAGCCACGCGGACGCCTTCTGGAGGTAGCCGTCATAAGCGTCGCCGAAGACGATCACCGTCGGCGAGGGGTAGAGCGCCCACAGCGAGAAGTCTTCGCCGAGCTGGTCCACGCTCTGAAGGTCGCAGGCGATCTCACCGACGCTCAGCCCGCAGTCGTCCGCGGTGAAGGGCGCGTCGCTGTCTCCGCCGCCGCCGCTGTCATCGGCGCCGGAGTCGTCTCCGCCGCCGGTGTCGTCCTCAGGCGTAGGCCAGCCGCCGCCGGGGATGTAGTCTCCACCGTCACGCCAGTCGCCGTCACGCACACAGGCGGCGACCAGGAGCAGCAGCGGCAAATAGACGCCCTTCATAGGGAACTCCGAGTGGCCACCCCAGCACGATACCACGCGCTGGGAGGGGCCTGTTCGGGCTCAGAGGATGCCGTACTCGGGGCCGTCGCCGCCGTTCGGGGGCACCCACTTGATGATCTGGTAAGGATCGCGGATGTCGCAGGTCTTGCAGTGCACGCAGTTTGAGAAGTCCACCCGCAGCTCTTTCCGTTTGCGCTCCTCGTTGAACACCATGTTGTAGACCTGGGCCGGGCAGAAGCGCTCGCAGGGGTTGCCGTACTCCGTGGCGCACTTCGTGGCGCAGATCTCGGTGTCGGAGACCTGGAGGTGGCAGGGCTGGTGCTCGTCGTGTTTGGTGCCCGAGAGGTAGACGTCGGTGAGCTTATCGACGAGGTAGCTGCCGTCGAAGGGCACGTCGTCCCGGGCGGGCATCTCATTGCTGGCGTGCACCAACGAGAGGCGCTCCATGCCCTTGTGGTCGGGGTGGGTGGGCTCGATCTTGCCCGGGCCGAAGACCTTGGCCATGCCGTACTTCACCGCGCCGCCGACGAGGCCGTACTTCGACATAAACGCGTGGAAGTTCTGGGAGGTCTCCATCTCTTCGCGGATCCAGGAGGCGTCGACCTTCTGCTTGAACAGCGCGAGGGCCTGCTCGCTGTTGTCGCCGGACTTGAGCGACTCAAAGGCCGTCTCCGCGGCCAACATGCCCGACTTCATCGCGAGGTGGATGCCCTTGATGCGCGCGGCGTTGAGGAACGAGGCCGTGTCGCCGACCAACATCGCGCCCGGGGCGTAGAGCTTGGGCATACAGCCCCAGCCGCCCACGGTGACGGCCTTGGCGCCGTACTTGATGACCTTGCCCTTGCCCAGGATCGCCCGGATGCTGGGGTGCATCTTGAGCTTCTGGAGCAGGTAGTGCACGTCCTGGGCGGGGTCTTTGGCGTCGAGCACGGCGAGCAGGCCGATGCACGCGCGGTCGCCGCCCATGGAGTAGATGAAGGCGCCGCCGAAGGTCTCGCCCAGCGGGTAACCGGCGGTGAGGGTTACGAAGCCGTCCTTGATGGTGCCGGGGGGGAACTCCAGCACCTCCTTGCAGCCCATCTCATACGCCATCTCGTTGCGGCCCTCTTGTAGGCCGTACTTCTTCATGAGCTGGCGGGCGAGGTGGCCGCGGGGGCCCTCGCCGATGATGGTGACCTTGGACTCCAGGAGCATCCCGGGCTCGAAGTTGTCCTTGGGCTCGCCATGCGCGTCGATGCCTTTGTCGCCGGTGCGCACGCCGCTGACCTTGCCGTCGGCGTCGTACAGGAGCTCAACCCCGGCGAAGCCCGGGAAGATCATCACGCCCTTCTCTTCAGCGATGCCCGCCATCCACTTCTGGAACTTGGCGATGGAGATGATGGGCTTGCCGTGATCCTTAAACTCGGGCGGCATGAGCGGGGCGGGGAAACCTTTCGTCTCGGTGAGCAGGAGCATCGACTCCCGCTCGACGGTGCGCTCCAGGGGGAAGTCTTCGCGAGCGGCCCAGTCGGGGATGATCTCGGCGAGGGCGCGGGGGTCGAGCACGGCGCCGGAGACGGCGTGGGAGCCGATCTCGCTGCCTTTCTCGATGAGCGCGATCGTGGGCTCGTTGATCGTCGCCCCTTGGATGGCCCCGCTGGCGACCCCTTCGTTGTGTTTGGCGATCAGGTCCATCAGGTGAATGGCGCCCGCCAGACAGGCAGGGCCGCCGCCCACGAAGAGGACGTCTACGGGCATACTCTCGCGCTCGATCTCTGACATGGCGGCTCCCTGGGGGCAGAGGTCTTCTGGAAGAACAGGCTTAACACGAACCGCAGCCGCGGCGCAGGGTTGACTGAATGACTCCTCATTCAGCGGTTGGGGCGACGGCGCGTTAGAGGCGTCGGCGCGGCGTGGCCGCGAGCCCCCTTTTCTAGACAGGACCCCGGGCGAACGTGCAGGTCAACCTCCCGATCTTCTGCGTCGCCGCGGCCCTCGCCCTGGGCGGTGATTGGCTCACGAAGGCCTGGGCGCTTCGCCGCGTGCCCGAGCTCTACGACGCCGAGGCGCTCGTCCCGGGCCTTGTGCAGCTTGTTCACGCCCTGAACCCCGGGGCGATGGTGGGCCTCTTCGCCGAGCTCCCCGGCCGAGGGCCGATCCTCGCGGCCTTCGCCGTGTTCGCCGTCGGGCTCATGGCCCTGAGCGCCCGGCAGCTCCCCACCCGCGCCTGGCCCGTGCTGCTGGCCTTGGGCGGCGCGGCCGGAGGCGCCTTGGGCAACGCCCTGGATCGTTTGCACGACGGGGTAGTCTTCGACTTTGTGCGTGTGTACACCGAGCACCCGCGCCTCGCGCCGCTCTTGCGTCGGGCGCTGGGCTTCGCGGAGCTCCCGGCGTTTAACCTCGCGGATGTCTGCATCCTCTTCGGGCTCTCGGTGTGGTTGTTCCACCAGGTCGTGCTCGCTGAAGAGCCCTCCCCTGCGGCTGAGCCCGCCGCGCCCTCTCCCTCCTGACCCCAGGCGACCATGCACCCCGTCCTGTTCACCCTGCCCAACGGCTTCTCGGTTCACACCTACGGGGTCGCCATCGCCGTCGGCACCCTCTGCGCGGTGTTCATCGCGACGCGCTGGGGCGCGAAGGAGGGCATCCACAAGGATGTTTTCCCCGATCTGGGCTTCTGGGCCATCGTCGGCGGCGTGGTGGGCGCGCGGCTGGAGTACCTGCGGGTGAACTGGCACCTCTTCGCCAACCGCTCGTTCACCGACATGCTCAACGTGCGCGACGGCGGCCTCGTCTACTACGGCGGGCTCATCGGCGTGCTCGTGGCGTTCTTGGTGATCGTGCAGGTGCGCCGCCTGCCCGCGGGCAAGGTCTTGGACATCCTCGCGCCCTTGATTCCATTCGGTCAGATGTTTGGTCGAATCGGCTGTTTCGGCGCGGGCTGCTGCTACGGCCACGAGACGGACCTGCCTTGGGCCGTCACCTTCACCGACCCGCTGAGCATCGCGCCCAAGGGGGTGCCGCTGCACCCCACCCAGCTCTATGAGGTGGCGTACTCGGCGATGTTGTTCGCCACGCTCTACGCCCTTCGCAGCCGCAAACGGTTTGATGGCCAGCTCATCCTGCTCTACCTGATGATCTACCCGGTGCTGCGCTCGCTCAATGAGATCTTGCGCAACGACGCCGAGCGGGGCTTCTTCTTGGAGGACACCCTGGGCCCGACGATCTCCAACGCCCAGGCGATCTCGCTCATCATCGCCACCATCGCCAGCTTGGTGTTCATCTCGAAGTGGAAGGCGGCAGGGCAGACCAAACGCTGAAGCCTCGGCCTGGGAGGTGGCTTCGGCGCCACATCGTCTGGCCGTTGGAGCGGAGCTGCAGCGTGCCCTGGCGGTCGGTGCGGTGCTGGATGGAGGCGGCGTAGCGGCGCAGCACGTCGGGGTGGGGGTGGCCGAAGCGGTTGTCCACCCCGCAGGAGAAGATCGCCAGCAGGGGCCGAAGCCGGGCCAACAACGCCGGATCGGAGCTGGTGCGGCTGCCGTGGTGGGCCACCTTGAGGGCGGTGATCGGGCCCAAACCGAGCTTGTCCCAGGTGGTGATGAGCGCGGCCTCGGCCTCGGCCTCGACGTCCCCGGGGAAGAGCAGGCTGTGATCGCCGTGGCGGAGGAGCAGGGTGATCGACTGGTCGTTGACCTCCTTGTAGTGTTCTCCAGGCTTGGGATGGAGGATCGTGAGCGCGGGGTGACCGGGGGGCACATCGAGCGCTCGGGCGGGGGTTCCGGCGAAGGCCGCCGCGCGCCAGAGGTCTTGGTAGGCGGCCTCATCGGCCAAGGGGGGACGGGTGATGCGTAAGGCGCCCACCTTGAGGCCCTCGACCACGTCTTTGGCGCCGCCCATGTGGTCGGGGTGCGGGTGGCTCACCCACAGCTCATCCACCTCGCGAATCCCGGCGCGGCGTAGGGCCCGGAGCACCTCGTCTCCGGGGGGCCCGGCGTCGATCAGGGCGGTGTAGCCGGGGAGCTGGATGAGCGCGGCGTCACCTTGGCCGATGGCGTAGAAGGTGACGTGTAGGCCCTCGGCGGGGAGGATTCGCAGGAGCGAGAGGAGCGCGAAGACCCCGGCGAGGCCGTGGTGGCGGGCCGAGAGGCAGGCGAGGACGAGCAGCGCCGCGCCGAGGGGGCCCGCGGCGGGGTGGGCGACCGGGGCGTCGATGAGGCCCAACCAGAGGATCGTCGCCTCACAGGCGCCATCGGCGATGGCCAAGGGCACAATCCCACCTCCGCCCAGGGCCAAGAGCGCGCCGGGGGTGGCGAAGATCGAGGTGAGGGGGATGGCGACGAGGTTGGCGAGGGGCGCGGTGAGGGAGAGCTCTTGGAAGATCCACACCGAGACCGGCAAGGTGCCCGCCGTGGCCCCTAAGGTGGTGGTGACCGCCCCGGCGAGGCCCTTCACCAGCCAGGGCAGGTCGGGCGGGATCATCCGCCCCAGCTTGGCGCCCACGGTCAACATGCCGATGACGGCGCCAAAAGAGAGCCAGGCCGAGACGCTGCGGGCGGCGCTGGGCTCACAGAGCACCATCACCCCGGCGGCGAGGCCCAGGAGGTTCCAGGGGTTCGCCCCTCGGGCTGTGGCCTGACCGGCGACCACCCCGGCGGTCATCCAGCCCGCGCGCACCGCCGGGATCGGCCAGCCCACGAGGCCCCCGAAGGCCAAGAGCGCGGCGAGCCCGGCCAGAGGCGCGAGGCGGTTGAGCCCTCCTTGTGGGCGCAGGAGGCTCAGCGGGCGGATCAGGGCCGTGACGATCCCCGAGGCCATCGCCGCGATCATCACGAAGTGTAGGCCCGAGACCGAGACGAGGTGGGTGGTGCCCGTGCGCCGCAGGAGCGCCTTGGTGTCGTCGTCGAGGCCGGCGCGATCCCCCAAAGCCAAGGCGCGGAGCAGGCCCCGGTGGGTGGCGTGCTCGAAGGGGTCTGGCGGCGCCGGGCCGGGGTGAGGGCCCAAGGTGAGGGTGGACTGGGCGCGCACGCCGCTTCGGAGGCCACGCAGGAGGTCGTCCCTCACCGGGTCGGGCTCGCCGGGCAGAGCCTCACGGCGCAGGGGCCGGGCCTCTCCCCGAACGGAGACGCGGTCGCCGACGCGGAGATCTCCCCCGCCGCTCAGCTCCACGGGCCCGGTGAGCGGGGACGCGCCGAGCTGGCTCACCTCAAGGATGGCCCGGCTGCCGCGCAGCTCCACCACCTCGCCCCGAAGCTGCACCGGCCCGTCGAGGAGCGGCCCCGGCGCGCGCAGGCCCGGGGCGCTGAGGCCCAGACACAAGGCCGCGGCCCAGGTGGCGAGCCAGCCGAGGCCCCGCTCACCGACCGCGAGGGCGATCAAGGCCAAGGCGCCCAAGGCCAAGAGCGTGTGCGCCGGGTTGGGCTGGAGCCAAGGCCACAACACCACGCCCAAGGCGGTGAGCAGGCCAGGGATCAACAGCGGCGCGGCGGTGGGCATGGCCCCGCGCTTCGCAAGGTCTATGCCAAGGCGCGGAGGGCCCTGGCGGGGTCAAGGGCGGCGCTTTGGGCCGGCGGCGGCTGACAGGGGCGGGCTTGGGTTACGACCTCAGCGCGCTTCGCCCTCGACCACCCCGGCGATGTGGTGCAGCACCCGCAGGTGGATCGCGTGAATCGAGGCGTCGCTCCACAGGCCCCAGAAGGGCTCCGGGGCCATGTCGAAGGTGTAGACCGTGCGGCCGGTGAGCCGGGTGCCGCCGTCGTCTAAGGCCGTGAGCACAAACTCGCCCCGGCGGCTCTTGAGCACGCCGTCGAGGTGTGGCGCGTAGACGGTGTTGTAGGGGCTCCACTCGTGCATCGTCGGCGGGCTCTCCAGCACGTCGAAGGCGAGGTGGTGAGGGGGATCCCAGGTGGTGATCGGCTCGACGAAGGGGCCCGTGGAGAACTCGCAGTAGCGCACCGCGCCCACGCCGTCGCCTTCGATTCGGGCGCGGATGGGGTAGGCGATGCCGGTGTGGAAGTACCACTCCGGGGGCTCGGGCAGCTCGACGCCGCCGAAGCCGATGACCGCGTCCCACACGGCCTCGGGCGGGGCGGCGATGTCCACCGTCGTCTCGACGATGCGCTCTTGGGCCGGGGGCGGTTCGGCGATGCCCAGAAACGGCAAGGCCCCGAGCGGCGCGGCCAAGGCGCGCTGGGCCTCAACCCGGGCGAGCCCGGCGCCCAAAAACACGCCGAGCAGCGCCAGCGGCATCACGAGCGGCGCGGCCATCATCAGGCAGATGATGCCCTCCAGCGCCGTGAGCAGCAGCAAGGAGCCGCTGATCGCCACGGTGAGCGCGCCGACGATGAGGTTTGGCAGGAGCCCTTGGGGCGATCTGGCGTTGAGCAAGAAGCCCGCCACCATGCCCATCATCGCCGGGGTGCCGACGAAGAGCGCGTTGCCATACTCGCCGAGCACAAACACCGAGAACATCGTCATGCCCACGCCGAGCAGGGCCCCGCCGCCCACCCCGGTCAGCGCCGCCCACAAGACCCGATCTTCGCCCCGAAGCGGCGTCGTGATCGGCCGCGCCACCCGGCTGGGCATGGCCGCGAGCAGCAGCAAGAACAAGAAGTTCAGGAAGGGCACGAAGAAGAACAGGCCAAAGAAGGCCGGGAGCCCCGCGTCTCGGGCCCGGCGCACGGACATGCTCACGCCGATCCAAGCGAAGGGCAAGGTCCACAGCGCCCACAGCGCGAAGAGCCACTCCGGCGCGTCCCCCGCCGGGGCGACACGCACCGACGCGAGGGGCGAGAGGAAGGCGTAGAGCGGATAGAGCGTCTGCGTATAAGCGTAGACGAAGGCCGCCTCGACGACATACTTCACGCCCATGAGGCCGAAGCCGGCGGAGGCGTAGAGCTGACGGCCGACGGGCGCGGTGACCCCGGCGAGCTGGGAGAAGAGGGACGGCGGGGCGGAGGGGGCGGGGACGAGCTCAGACATGCCGGGGATCCTACACTGATCCCGGTCAAGTTGAGCGCCCCCCAGGCCCGTCGCCCGGTCTTAGACCCGGCTGAGCAGCGCCCTGGCTCGTTCTGCCCCGGCCTCGATCTCCATGACCGTGAACCGAGAGAGCGCGATGGCGGCGAGTTTACCGGCCTCGACGGGATCTTGCTCCAGGAGCCGCTCGGCGAGGAGCAAGGCGGCGCGGGCGTACCAGGGCGTGTTGCCCGAGCAGTCCTCGACCGCGCGCTGCAGGGCCTCGACGCCGGAGAGCAGCCCGGCCTCGGCGGCGAGCACCCGGGACATGCCCGCGAGCCACGGCGCCTGGGCCTCATCGGCGAGGCGCAGGGCCAGGTTGAGGTCGTCCAAGGCGCCGGCGAGGCCCGCGGCGTGGCGGGCCAAGGCCCGGGCGAGGCGCGCGCGGGACTCCAAGAGGGGCATCCCCCGGCTCTCGGCGTAGGCGATGGGCTCGTCGAGCGCGCTGGGCAAGGGCCGCGCCCCCGCCGCCAAGGCCGCCAAGGCCCGGCCCGCGCTCACCGAGAACAGGCCGCCGCGCCGCCCCGCCTCGGTCCACAGCCGGGCGGCCTCGTCGTACAAGGTGAGCGCCTCGGCGGCCTCACCGGAGACCCAGGCCAGCTCCGCCAGCTCTCCGACGGCGGCGGCGCAGGCCCCACGCGCCGCGGGCTGGTCGCCCAGGGCCTCGGCGACGTCGTGAAAGCCGCGCTCGGCCTCGTCCAGATGGCCAAGCAGCCGGGCGAGCTGGGCCTCACGAAAACGCGCCGCCTCGGCGAGCAGGCCCTCGGCGCCGGATCGAAGCTGATGAACGACGGCCTGGAGCCCGATGAGATCCCCCCGGGCGAGGAGCGCCCCGGCGAGGCTGTCGAGCAAGATCGCGTGAATGTTCGGCGGCACCCCGGCGGCGAGGCGCTCCCGGGCGGTCTGCTCGGCGAGCTGAAGCTGCCCCGCGTCAAGCAGGCAGGCGATGAGATAGGCCGACAAGCCCGCGCGCTGGACGGGATCTTCGCTGAGCTGGAGCGCGCGCTCGACGCCGATGAGGGTCGCCGCGGGGCGGTCGTCGCGGCGGAAGGCGTCTACGGACTGGAGCGCCGCGAGGCGGGCGATGTCCAGGCGACGCTCGGCGAGGGCCAGCTCACAGGCCTCAACCCAGGCCTCACCCGCGTCCTCCCAACGCGCCGCTTGAGCGGCCGTCAAGGCGCGACGAATGGCGCGGGCGAGGGCCAGCGGGAGGGTGTCGAGGTCAAGCTGCACGACGGGCCGCCTCGGGCGTAGACGTCAGAAGCGCCCCGTGAGCCCGACGCCGGCGGGGCTCACCAAGAGCGCGGTGTCGTCGGTCACGAAGTACCCGACGCCGAGCCCCGCGGCGCCGACGCCCAGCAGCCCGATCGTCGAGAAGCGCAGCATGTTGAACTGGGCGCTGAGCGCGTCGGCCTCGGCGCGGTTCATGGTGGCGGGCGCGGCCCGCACGGCCTCGATCTCGGCGTAGGTGGGGTTCACCGCGGCGAAGTTGAGCACAGCGCCGCCCAAGAACAGCGCGCCGCCCGCGCCCATGACCGCCACCCGGGTCATGTTGATGTCGCGCTCGGGGCGCGGATCTTTGGGCTCCTTGGGCTCTCTCGGCGGCTTGTCCTCATCGGGCTTCTTGCCGCCTTTCCCGCCTTTTCCGCCGCCCGCGTCTGCCACGGCGCCGCCGCCCAAGGTGCCGCCTTCGCAGAGCGCGTAGTAGTTCGGCGCCTGTCCGAAGGTGTACCACTCGTTGTACAGCTTGGCGTCGGGGCAGTGGACCTGCACCAGGTGCCGACCCTCGACCACGAGCTCAAACTGGTTGAGCAGGCGGCCATCGACGAAGACCTTCACGTTGGGGCGATCTTCACGCACGCCGGGCTCAACGTGGGTGCGCGCGCCGACCTCAAGGCGCAGGGCCTCGAACAGGTCTTGGGGCTCTTGGTCGGCGACGAGGGTGGTGTCGAAGGCGTACTCAAGATCGGCGAGCAAGGCGAGGCGCCAGAGCTCCAGCGTCTTCTGGTCGCGGTCGCCGTCGTAGTACTCCAGCACGCCCCGGTAGAACCAGATCGACGCCAAGGACTGGCTGAGCACGACGGAGGAGGAGATCAAGGCGTCGGCTTCGGCCTCGTCGAGGCGCACACGCGCCTGCTCAAAGTCGCCGTCGTTGATCGCGGTGAGCGCGGCCTGGACGTCATCTTCGACCTTGCCCGCCCAAGCGGAGGGCGCGGAGAGCAGGCCGAGACCCAAGCCGAGGCCGAGGACCCGCAGAGGGTTGGAGAGGGTCATTCGCATCCGCGCAGCTCCCAGTCCGAGTTGTCGTTCGCCAGATCGAGGCGGAAGGTGCAGGTCTTGCCCGCGACCGCCTTGACCGTGCTCCGCCGAGGCACGCCGCCGTCTTTGGGCGTGACCTTGGTGCGATAGCTGCCCGCGGGCACGTTGTCGAGCTTGAGGCGCCCGCCGCTGCCGTCCCACTCTTTGGAGAAGCCGAAGCTGCTGTTGACGCTGAGCTCTCCGGCGCCGATGGGCACGATCATCATCACGAGGTTGCCGCCGCTCGCCGAGGGCGTCGTCGCCACCGTCGGGGTGGGGGTCGGCCCGACCACGCCAGGGTTCTTCGGCGTCTGGGCGATCGTCGGAGGGGTGCCGGGCTTGGGGCCCGTCGGCGGGGTCTCCGGCGTCGGGTTCGTGGGCGGCGGGTTGGCCGGGGGCGGCGTGACCTCGGCCGGTGGCGGCGTGACCTCGGCCGGGGGCGGCGTCGGGGTCGTCACCTCGGCGGGGGTCTGGGGCGCGACGGTGGGGGGCGCCGGGGGCGGGTCGTCTCCGCCGCCGGTCACCGCGACGCCGACGCCGATGGCCAACAAGAAGGCGACGGCGAGGCCCACCCACTTGCCGACGCCGCCGCGGTTCGCGGGCGGATCGACCACATCCGGCGGGGCGGGGCGCTCGACCTTGGGCGGCGTGACCTTCGGCGCCTCAACCTTCGGCGCCTCAACCTTGGGCGGGACGACGGTGGGCGGATCGACCTTGGGCGCGGCGGGCTCGTTCAAGCCCAAGGAGGCGCCGATCCCGAGGCTCGGCTCGTTGTCTACGACCGGCGGCGCGGCCGGGGGCGTGAAGAGCGGCTCGTCTTGGGCGGTCGGGACGGCGTCAGGGGAGGCCTCGACGGGCGGAGGCGCGTCAGCGGCGCTCGACGGGGCCTCGGCGGGCGCGGGCTCCTCTTGGGCGGCGTCCTCCAGCGCCGAGGCGTCTTGGGCCGGGGCGTCTTGGGCCGGGGCGTCCTCAGCGGGGCCGCTCGACGGCGCCTCGGCGCTGGGCGCCGCCGGGGGCAGCTCATCCGAGGCGGCGTCATGGCTGAGCGGCTCTTGCACGATGAACGTGGAGTCGGCGGGCACCAGCGGGGGCGGGGGGAGCGGCATCGCCTCGAAGGCGGGGCGCGGCTCGGCCGGGGGCGGGCTCACCGTCGCGCCCGAGGAGGTCGGCGGCACGAAGGGGATCGCGTCCCGTTTGGGCGGGCGGCTGCGGGGCGAAGACGAGGGGCCGTCGTCGGGCGGGATCGTCATCTCCGAGGGCGGCGGGATGGTGCGGTCGCCGCTGCCGGGGCCCACACCCTCGGTGTCGAAGGAGGCGCTGCGGTCCTCAAACACCGTCGAGCCCGCGAGATCGTCGTCGTCCGAGGGCGTGTGGGGGTTCGCGTCGATGCAGGCGCGCACGGCCTGCTTCGCGAAGCGGCTCAGCCGCATCCCCGGCGTGTCCTCCAGCAGCTCCTCCATCAGGTCGGTGAGCTGATCGGCGCTGGGGCGGTCGGTGGGCTCGTAGCTCAACATCGAGCGCAGTATGCCGCGCAGGCGCTCGGCGAGGCCGCCCTCTAAGTTGCCCAGCTCGATCTCGGCGACGCGCTGGAGCATCGACCGCTCATAGCGTTCGGGGCGGATGTGAATCTTCCCGTAGGCTTGGCAGGTGAGCACCTCGTAGAAGGTGACGCCCAGAGAGAAGATGTCGCCCGCGGGCGTGTCGGGGTCGCCCAGGAGGCGCTCTGGCGCCATGTACGCTTGAGAGCCGAAGGCGAGGGCCTGGGTCTTGGCCTCGCGGTCCTCAAAGTTGGCCCGGGCCGTGCCGAAGTCCAGGAGTTTTACGTCGCCGTCGATGGTCAACATGACGTTGGACGGCTTGATGTCGCGGTGGATGAGGCGCAGGGGCTCGCCGCCCTGGAGCGGCACGGTGTTGTAGGCGGCGTCTAAGGCGGAGGCGACGGCGCGGATACACTCAAAGGCCGCCGGGAGCGAGAACGGCTGGCTGACCGAGGCGAGGTAGCCGCTCAGAGACTTGAGGTCTACGCCCTCGAGGTACTCCATGATGACCGCGGCCTGGCCACGGACCGAGGTGAGATCTTCCACACGCACGATGTTTCGGTGGCGGAGGCGGCCGAGCAGGCGGGCCTCATCGCGGGCGCGCTGGGCGATCTCTTCGTGGGTTGTCCACTGGCCATGCAGCACCTTGATCGCCACGACGGACGAGAAGTTGTCCGAGGTGACCATCTCAGCGAGGTAGACCTTCCCGAACCCGCCCTGGGCCAGCTCCTTGAGGAAGCGAAATCGACGCCTCGGGTTCATGCGGGGGCTCCAGGGTGATTTACTTCCGCGCCTGCGGGAGCGCTTGGCGAGTATATCCGGTCCAGGGGGCGGCACCTCTGCACGCGCTGCTCATCCATCACACAGGCCCCCTTCAGCCTGGGCGAGCTCGACCAGCAGGTGCATCGTCGCGAGGTACTCGATCACCCGCTCCTCAACGCCGGCGTTCTCCTTTTTCACCTTGTCCCACGACCACTGCAGCGCGATCCCCCGGCCCCACGGCGCGTTGTGGTCGAGCAGCTCAGACTCTTTGGCGAGCAGGATCGCGGCGATGGCCATCACCGTGGCGTCTGGCTGGCGATCGTCGAGGAGCTCCGCCTCGCGGTAGACCTCGCCGACCGACGAGAGCAGGTACCAGTCTTGGGCCTCGATGCCCGAGACCCGGCGCAGGTTGACCACCTGGCGGCGGCCCTTCTCTTCGTTGATGATGTAGCGTAAGGCGCCGTAGCGGGGGCGCACGTCTTGGGTCTCGCCGCAGAGCGCGTCGGCGAGCTGGTTGGGGTCGCCCGCCTCACGCAGGAGCACGGTGAGGCGCTCGCCGTAGTCGTCCTGGAGGTCCTGAACCTTCTTGGAGGCCTGCTTCGCCTTGGCGTCGTCGAGGCCGAAGGTCTTCATGTTGTTCTCACGCTCGGCGGCGACGTAGCTGATGCGCAGAGGATCCTCGGCGCGGATGAGCTGCTTCGAGCCCTGCTCGACGCCGGAGATGTCCTCGACGCTCAAGAGGTAGCCGTTGACGCCGATGCCCAAGAACAGGCTCGCCCCGGCCATGAAGAGGCGCCAGTTCACATCCATTTTTTGGCCTCCTCGCTCGTCGGGATCTGGATGCGGGTGCAGTAGCCGTCGCCCCGGGCGTAGTCTTTCCAGACCCGGAACTCGGGCATGTCGGCGTAGTTCTGGCCGTAGTAGCAGACCGCGAGGAGGTGCTGGGCGATGATCGCGTAGGCGTAGTGTTGGGTCTCGCGGTGGAGGGTTGAGCCGCAGCCGTCCTGCTCCAAGAACGAGGCGTCTTTACACTTCACCTGTTTGCCCAGGTAGCCCGGGTCAAACTCCAGCTTCTGCGTCTTGAGCCAGCTCGCGTAGGCGTGCTTGAGGTTGCGGGGGCGGCCCTTGTTGCCGTCGTAGCGGGTGTCGTCGTAGCCCGCGTTGTGCGAGGCGATGGCGATCTGCACCGCGGCGCCGGAGTCGGCGATGAGCGGGTCCTCCAGGGGCTCACGCAAGAGCTGCATCGCGCCCCGGGTCGAGGCCGCGAGGTCGGTGCGCTCGTCGGGGGAGCAGCGGTCGATGATGCACTTGTTGTCTTTGACGTAAGGCGCGTTCTTGAGCACGTTCGGCGGCGGCGTCACCCGGTCGGGCGTCCAGGGGTCGGTCAGGCCCTTGATCTTGCAGTTGGCGACCTGCATCCCGGCGCGGCGGCCGACCTCTGGCATAAACTGCCAGTAGCCCGTGGCGCAGACCGGAGACACGGCCCCGGCGCGGTAGCGGGACTCTTGGTACGGCACGGCGGCGAACACCTCGGGCAGCTTCTCGGCGCGCAGCTCACCGACGACGAAGGCGTACTCGCTCTTGACGGCCTCCAGCCGCGCCCAGAACACCCGGGCCTTGATGTGCTGCTGGGCCGAGCGCGTGACGTAGTCGAGCAGCAGGGTGTCCCAGTTCTCTTTGTCGCGGAGGTCTTTGCGCCGGGCGAGCTCGGCGTTGGGCTTCTGCACAAAGTCGAACCAGGCCTGGTCGAAACCTTCGAGGAGGTTCGCGTCGGTGACGATCTCGTCGGTGACGACCTCGTAGTACTCTTCGCCGTCGTCGGTGGCGCCGAGCTTGGTGATGCCCTTCTGGTACTCTTGCACCAGCGGGATCACCACGGCCACGGCGATGCCCATGGCGATGAACATGAGGCCGCCCAAGAACCAGGCCGGGATGCCTTTGTTCGTGCGCAGCTCCTTCACGTCGCTGGGCTGCACTTCAGGGCTGCCCGCGGCGGCGTCGGAGAGGATGCGGTTCTGCTCCCACACACCCAGGCGCCGGGCCTCGACGAACTGAATCGTCACCCCACGCCCCGGGGGGCCGAGGTGGAAGGCGCAGCCGTCGGTGAGGTAGGCCGGGTTTCGCAGGGGCTGGAGCTCGCCCCAATCGACGTTGGGGTGCGGCGCCATACGCACCTGGTTGGTGCCGACGGGCGCCAGAGACACCGTGGCGCCGTCATAGGCGGAGATCACGGCCTGGCGGTCATCCAAGCCGCGGTAGTCCTTGAGGTTGAGCCCGCCAGGGCCAGGCCGGGCGCCCATACGCACCACGGGCCCGCGACAGACGATGTCGCCCTCAAGCTCCAGAGGGCCGCTTAAGACCCTCAGCACGACGTCCCAGCGTTCCTGGCTGCTCATCGCTTCAACACCAGCGGTTGGTTGAAGTCCACCTCATCCATGAGGAGGTGTGGGGAGAAGATACGCTCACCCTGGCACAAGTTCCAGGCGCCCGCCGGAAGTCGCAGCCAAGCGCAGAGATGATCGACCACGGCGCAGGCCGGCAGCGCTGTCGAGATCGGCGCGCGGAACCGGGCGGCGTGCTCTGGGTCGGCCACCTCAAAATGAACCCAGCGCTCTCGGGCCACGACGGGGTGGAGCACCAGGGTGGAGCCCTCGGGGTAGGTGGAGAGTAAGGTCTCCCCGGCGGCGGGGCCGGTCTCGGGGCCGAGGCGATAGTGCAGGGTGATGCGGCCCTGGAGGTCGGCGCGCAGGGGCACGAAGGTCGCGGTGAGGTAAGACACGGCTTCAGAGAGCGTGAAGCCCCCGGGCAGCCGCGACTTGATCGCCGAGCCGTTCGGGCCCCGGAGCACGCGGTAAGAGAGGCTGGGGCCGCCGGCGGTGGCCTTCAGCGCGTCGGGGGGGCGGATGTTCTGCAGGTCGATGGACGCGCTGCCCCCGGTGAGGCTCAGGGGCGCTGGGCCCGACTCGATGCGGGGCGCGGTGACCTCGGCGGCGTCGTAGGCCACGGGGCGCGGGGCCTCGACGGGCTTGGGGGCCTCAACGGGCTTGGGCGGCTCAACGGCCTTTGGCGGCTCGACGGGCTTGGGCGGCTCCGGCGCGAAGGGCGGCGGCTTCGGCGTGGTCATCACCGGCGGCAAGGTCACCGGATCTGGGGCGCGGGGCGGCGGCGCGGGCTCGACCACACGGGGCGGCGGCGGCGCGGGCTCGGGGCGAGAGGGCTCGGGGCGGCGGACCTCGGGGGGCGGATCGTCAAAGCTCGGCAGCGGCGCCCGGGCCCGGGGCGGGGCGCGGCGCACCCCCAGGCCACCCTCGGGGGTGCTCGGCAGGGCCTCGGGCCCGGCGGCCTCGGCCCGTTTGGGGGTGGCGTCGCTCAGGATGGCGTCGATCACCGAGCTAGCCGAGGACTGCGAGCGGTTGAGCGCCCGGCGCAGCCCGCCGTCGGTGGAGGAGCTGATCGAGCGGATCAGCTCGTCGGCGCTGATGCGGGAGCGCGGCGCGTCGGCGGGGGCGGCGGCGGCTGCGGCCGGCTGCGGCGCGCTGCCCATCGGCGCCGGTCCATCGAGCTCCTCCTCCTCGTCGCCGACCTCCCCAGGCCGGGTCGTGCGTGGGGCCCGGGCGCGGCGGCCTTCGGCGGGGCGACCCCAGCGGCTGTCGGAGGGCTGGGGCGGCGGCGCGGCGCGTGGGGGCTCGGCGCGGGGCGCGGCCTTCACCTCGGCGACCGGCGTGGCCTTGGGGGAGGGCGCGGGCTCGGCGGCTTTGCCTTTGGCCGGGGGCGTCCAGGCGGCGCCTTTGGCCGGGACCGGGCGGCTGGGGCGCGGCGGCTCGGGCTCGTTGTCTTGCTCGGCCAAGATCCGCGCGAGATCGGCCTTGGACAAGGACTGCGTCTTCCCGGCGTCCAGAGACTCTCCGGTGCGCCGCTGGGTCTTGGAGACCCGGGACATGGTGTCCATCAGCGACGGGCCGCTGGCCTCAGCGCTGGAGAGCACCTTCTGCACCGCGCGCAGGTAGCTCGCGCCGTCGGGGAAACGGTCGCGGGGCGAAGGCTTCAGGCAGAGGTTGAGCAGGTCACGCACGCCGTTCGGGAGCTGATCTTTGAACCTGAACAGGCGCCGGGTGCCCTCGCCGCGGCTCGCCTGGGTGCGGATGTCGTTCACCAGGCCGTCGTACACGGGCTTGCCGGTCATCAGCTCAAAGGCGACGAGGGACAAGGCGAAGAGGTCGGCGGAGACGTCCTCTTTGGTGGAGACCATTCTCTCCGGCGGGCAATAACGGAAGCTGTCTTCGCCGGGGATCTCGTTGTTGTTCGCCTGGAACTGCAGGATCTCGACCTGGGGCAAGGCGTAGCCCATGATCTCGACCTGACCGTCGGCCTTCACCATGACACGCCAGGGCGTGAGGCCGCCGTGGGAGTAGACGCCCGCGGGCTCACCGGCCTCGGCGGCGTTCAGGAGGATCTCTCCGGCGGTGTACATCAGCTCTAGGCCCGCGCGGATCCCGGCGTTCTGGCCCAGGTCGGACAAGGTGCGCACGACCTCATAGGCCGACCACGCCTGCCCCGTGGGGTACACGAAGGCGCCCTGCTTGGGATCATGGGCGACGAGCTCCAAGAGCCCGGTGACGTAGGGCGCCTCCAAGAAGCCCTTGACGACCTCTAGCCCGGGACCGATCGCCGGGTGCGCGCGGTACGGCGGGTGAAACGCCACGGCGGTGTGGCGGAAGCCGTTGTCTGAGCTCAGCTCAACGAGGTCAGCGCCGGGTCCGATCGTCACCCGACCCGTCTTCTGGTAGCCAGCGATGGTGTCCATTCAGCCCTCAAGGAGTCTCCGGGATCCTATCATCCCAAGGCGGGCTCGTGGCCAGTCCATGCTACGCTGAGCCGCCCGGAGGTCGCTTGTCCAACACGTCCCGTCAGGCGCGCCGCGAGCTCGTCGCCGAGCTGCAGAAGAAGGCGCCCGAGGTCGTCCCCGACAAGAAGACGGCCCAAGAGCTGCAACAAGAGATCCAGGGCCCCGACTCCCAGGTCTCCCCAGAGAACGCCCGCGCCCTGGCCGCCCAGGTCGGCAACGCGGCCTTGGCGAAGATGCTCCGCGACGTGGGCCGCCAAGAGGGCCCGGCGATCGAGGTGGAGCAGGTCGAGGAGCAAGAGCAAGAGGAGGAGCAAGAACAAGAGGAGGACGAGGGCTGGGACGAGGGGCTAGAGGCCGCGTTCTCCTCCAGCATGGGCGCGCCGCAGTCCGCGGGCCAAGGCACCGAGGCCGGCGGAGGCGCCGGCGCCGACTACGACCAGCAGTTCGGCGGCGACGACGACGCGGACCCGCCCCCGGTCAACCCCAAACGCCGCGCCTTCCGCCGCGCCCAGGCCCAGACCGGCTTCGGCATGGCCCAGGACAAGCTCAAGTCCGACGACGACGACGAAGAGACGATCTACTTAGACGAGCTGCCGCCCCTGAACCACCCCGAGGCCCCCCAAGGCGACGAGCGCCTCGACGCCGTCTGGGGCTGGCTGCAGGAGCCCGTGGAGCACGCGGACTGGGACCCGGAGCCCGAAGACCTCACCCTCGCCCCCGAGGGCCTCGTCGTGGTGATGGAGCTCGGCCAGTTCTTGAGCGGCGCCGCCCAAGACCCCCTCGCCCGCGCCATGGGGCGCCTCTTGGGCCCCACCGCCGGGGGGCCGGGCCTCGCCGCCCAGGTCGCCCGGGGCGGGGCCTTGGGCACCTTGGCTTTGGTGATCGAGGCCGAGCGGGTGGAGCTCGCCGCGGTCAACCAGGCGGCGACGATCGCTTTAGAGCGTGACGCCCGCCGCCAAGGCCGCGCCGCCGCCCACATCTGCGCCCAGCGCAGCCGCCTCGCGGCGCACTTCATCTTTGACGAGGCTGTGCGCGGCGAGCTGCCCCCGACGCCGGGCCGCGCCGCCCGTGGCCCCGCCCCCGGCCGCCGCGCCCAGGGCCTCCTCGACGCCGCCATCGACCACGTCGTGAAGCCTTGGCCCGTGCGCCCGCCGCAGTCGATGGCCCGCCACCACAGCGGCGACCTCACCATCGACGCCCAGACCGCGGCCTTCGACGCCATCTTCGCCGAGCTGATCGGCCAAGGCGAAGAGGTGCTCACCCATCTGGAGCCCGATCAGCTCCAGCCGCTCATCGACAGCATCGAGACGCTCGTGGGCAGCGCCGGCCGCGCCCAGGCCGAGGCCGCCTGCGCCGCCATCGCCGCCCTACGCGCCGCCGGGGCCCCGGTGCAGACCCGCCTGCGCGCCATCCTCCGCGCCGTGGACGAGGAGCTCCGCGAGATCGCCCGAGAGTCCATCCGGGTCGGCCGCCGCCTGGAGAACCTCGTCGGCGAGCCCATGGACGACGCCGAGCCCAGCCTTCACGACGCTGAGGCCGCCTTACGCCGCTGGAGCGAGCGCCTCCTGTTGGTGCGGGAGAGCTGCTTCGGCGCCGTGGGCCGGGTCGCCTTGACCGCGACGGGGGGCGCATGAGCCAGACCCCCTCCCAGGCCACGGCCCTCACCGACGCCCTGGAGGCCCTGCCGCCCTTCGGCCCAGCGCTCGCCGAGGCCACGACCCTCGACGCCGCTCTGGTGCAGGCCTTGGGCCGCGCCCCCGACGCGCCGCTCGCCGTGCGCGCCTTGATCCGCCGGGGCGAACGCCAGCTCGTGCTCGGTCACGAAGAGGCCGCGGCCACCTTCGCCGAGGCCTCTCGCCGGGCGATGGCCTTGGGCGACGCCGAGCGGGACGCCCACGCCCGGCTGTGGTGTGTGCGGGCCTTGGCCGAGCTCGGCAGCGTGGCCGACGCCCGGGCCTTGATGGAGCGCGCTGACCGCGACGCCGAACATTTCCCCGCCACCCAGCTCACCCGGGGCCTCGCCCGCGCCGCCCTGCGCTTGGAGGGCGCCACCTCCAGCCTCCAGCGCGCCTTGGCCGAGCCCGGCCCGGTGAGCCGCCGCCGCGAAGAGCACGACGGCTGGTTGGCGCTGGGTGAGGCCTTGGAGCGTGACGCCCGCTGGCGCGAGGCCGACGGCGCCTACGCCCGAGCCCAGGCCCTCGCGCAGAGTTTCCAAGACCTGTCGCTGGCCGCCCGTGTGGCGCTGATCCGCGCCCTGAGCCTCCTGCGCCACGGCCTGCCCCGCCACGCCGCGCCCCTGCTCAACGCGGTGTGGGTGGAGGGGGAGCCGGCCTTACGCCTCACGGCGGGGCTCTTGCTGAGCGGCCTCGCCTTGGCCGAGGGCGACGGGCGCCGCGCGGGCCCCCTCGCCGCGAGCTGCCAGGCCCTCGCCTTAGAGCGCCGAAGCTGGCTCGCCTTCGCCTCGGCGTCCATCGACCTCGCCCAAGCCCGAGGCCTTGAGGATCCCGAGGCCGAGGCCGCCACCCTGCTCGACGCCTTGTCCCAGTGCCGCGCCTTGGGTGAGCCCGGGGCCTTGCTGCAGTCGCGCCTTCTGGAGCTGCGCGGCCAGCGCCGCCAGCGCCCGGAGGAGCCCGAGTCCGCGCCGGTCGTAGACGAGGGCGTCGGCGGGGCCGTGGAGGACGACGACGAGGGGGTGGGGTGAGGGGCCAGCCCGCGCCACCCCCGCCCGCCTCGCCGCCTCACGATCCTTGCCCATTTGCCCTCCCCAAACGCACAATTTTGTGCGAGAGATCCAACCACCTCCTCTCGCGCCCCTTCCCTCTGAGGCATACTTGGCGGCTGTGCAGCACCTCACCAAAATCGCCGACATCGACATCATTCGCCTTCACGACGAGCAAGAGGCCGCGGTCTACCGCCCGTCCTTCGTGGGGGCGTACCAGACCATCTTCTCTGAGCCGCCGTACAACGAGCTCTTTTACCCCTACGAGGCCGAAGGGGTCCTGGCGCGCACGCTCCAGACGCCAGACCACATCGCCTTGTTGGCCGTGCGGGGCATCACCGTGGTGGGCTTTGGCTTCGCGGTGCCGCTGGCGCACCGCAAAGACGTGGCCCGAGAGGTCCAAGGTCTGCTGCCGATTCAGCCGACCTACTACCTCTCCGAGCTGGGGATGCTCAACAAGGTCCGGGGCCTCGGCCTCGGCGGGGAGCTGATCCGCCTGCGCCTAGAGATGATCAACCGCGCCAAGTACAGCCACGTCCTGCTGCGCACGTCCGCCACGCGCCACGCGGGCTACGACATGTACCTCAAGCGGGGTTTTCAGGACATCGGCGTGTACATGGAGGTCCACTCCCGCCGCATCGACGGCCAGGTGACGACGGATCGCCGCCTCTTCTTGAGCCAGGTGCTCTGATCTCCCGAGCCGCCCTCGCGCTGGGTGCCTTCGCCTGCGCCGCGCTGGTGGGCTCGGGCCTGCGCCCCGGGCTCTTCTTAGGCCACGAGGGCGGCGAGCTCTTCGGCCACCTCTGGGTGATCCATTGGCACGCCGAGGCTCTGCCCGCCTGGCCCTCAGGCACAGACCTCGCCTTGGGCGCCGAGCCCTGGCCGGTCATCGACCCTCTGACCACCTTGACCGTCGCTGTCTTGAGCCGTGTGCTCGGCGCCGTCTCGGCCTGGAACGCCTTGGTGCTGGGCGCCGTCGCCTTGGCCTATGTCGGCGGCGCGGCCCTGGGTCGTCGGGTCGGCGGCGCCCCTGCGGTGGCCGGGGTGCTCGTCGCGCTCTCCCCGCCGCTCTTGGGCTCCTTGTCTTCAGGCCTCAGCGAAGACGCTGGGCTGGGCCTGCTCGCCTTGGCCTATGCCGCGCTCCTCGGCGAAGGTTTTGGGATGAGCCTGCTCGGTGGCGCGCTCTTGGGCCTCACCGCCGCGAGCGGCTTGGTGCTCGGGGCCTTGGGCGCTCTGGGCGCGGTCGTCTTGGGCCTCGTTGACCTCTGGCGCAGGCCCGCGCGTCTGGGCCGCTGGCTGTCCGCCGCCTTGCTCGCCTTGGCCTTGGCCGCCCCCGCCGCGTGGAGCCACGCCACCCGCCTCGGCGGCGAGGGTCACCGCAGCGGCGCCCCGATGGAGCAGCCCGAGCCCGCGTGGCGCCTCAACCCTTGGCGTGGCGCCGATCTGGCCTCCTTCGTCGCCGTCGGTGAGGCCCAGCCCCCCGAGGGCGCGCTGATGCGGATTCACCCGACCGCCCTGGGCGTCGTGCCCTTGGTGTTGGCGCTGATCGGCGGGCGTCACCCGCTCTGGATCGCGCTCGTCGCGGCGATGGCCCTCGCCGCAGGGCCGCGCCTGAGCTTGATGGGGGAGCCCCTGGGCCTCGACAACCCGGCGGTGCGGCTCCTTCGCCTCTTGCCCGGCGCCGAGCTGTTGAACCACCACGCCCGGGTGATGTTGATCGGGCAGCTCGCCCTGGCCGCCTTGGCCGCCCGGGGCGCGGTCACCGTGGCTGCGCGCTGGCCCGGCAAAGAGGGCCGGGTTCAGACGGCGCTGGCGCTCTTGATCGCCCTTGAGCTGAGCCTCTTGTCGCCCACGCCGCTGCCTTTGCCGACGACCTCGGCGCACATTGACCCGCTGTGGTCGGCCCTCAAGGCTGTGCCCGGCGCCGTGCTGCCGCTGCCGCTGGCGGGCCCCGGCGTTCACACCCAGCGCCCGCTCTACGAGCAGCGCGCCCATGGCCGCCCGCTACGCCTCTCGCCAAACCGCCCCGGTGACCTGGGTGAGCTGCGGGACGATCCCACCGCGCGCTGGCTCAACACCTTGGCCTTGCCGCGCGGCGCCCGCCCACCGGAGGCGCCGTCTTGGGCTGGGCTCGCCGAGGCGGGGGTGGGCGCGGTGGTGGTGCGCGAGGCGTTTGTGGAGGAGGTGACGGCGCGGTTGGGGCCGCCGGACCTCGCGGCGCAGGGCGGGGCGGCGTGGTGGGTGGCGGGGAGGTGAGGGGGCGTTGTGCCTCGCCTCTCCAGGCCTGCACAAGACGACCTTTGGCGACGACCTGCACGAATCCGCACGTCTAAGGAGCAGCCCGGGAGAACATCGGCGCGGTCCAGGGTGCGGGCTCGTGGGCCTCATCGAGCTGCGTGATCAGCCAGTCAAGCGCCTCCCAAGGCGTGAGCGCGGGCAGCGGCAGGCGAAACTGCGGTCGGCGGTCGTGATCGACGCCCATATGGCAGTGCAAGATCGGGTGACCGCAGGCCCCGCTGCCCATGGTTCGATCGTCAAGCTCCACGGAGATCGTGAACGGGACCTTGTCAGCGGCCCACCGGGCGTCGAGACGAACGGTGAACTTGAGCAGGCGCTTGTCGTGGTCGTCAAGGAGCGCGTAGATCCAGAGCTTCGGGTGCTCGACGTTGGGCAGGTTGAGGAGCGGGATCGGGTCGCCGATGGGGGATTGTTCGCCCTTGATCATGACCTGGGTTCGTCTGGAGCGTTTGTCTTTGGTCTTGTCGCTGAGCCTCCCTTGGTACACGCGCGAGCAGTGACCACGCTCCGCGAGCCAAGCGACCCGTTTGCGTAGCTCCATCTCGACCTTGGGATAGCCGCGCTCCCGCGCCGCGTCGTGCTGATCGACAAGCTCACGCCAGATCATCAGGCCCTTCCAACAACAAGGCGCGGTAGGTGAGGCCGAGAGACTCAGGCGATCCGTCGAGCTCCCCGCGGCGCCGCATCATTAGCCACTCCTCAGGCGTGCGGCCCGCGTGGCGGATGAACTCTTCGCGAGCGGCGTCGGGGTCGAAGGGGTCTTGCGCGCTGGGATCGATCAGGTTGCCGCGCACCCAGCTCAGCAGGCTCGGCGCTTGGGTCAAGGCGCGCTCTCCAGCGCCCCCGCGCAGTAAGAACACGACCACGGGCACGGCGCGCTCCACAAAACGATCTCGTCCGCCGTCCAGCTCCTCGATGGTGGCCACCTCGTCGACCGGCGCCAAGAGCGCCAAGGTGTCGGCGGAGGTGCTCAGGGCGTCCTCAACCGTAGAGACCCGGCGCACAGGCCAGCTCGGGTTCGCGATCGAGGCCACCTCCTCCTGGGCGCTCTCCAGGAGTCCATAATCGTCGTAGAGCACGACGACGAGCGGGGGCTGCTGGAGCGCGCTCCAGATGGCGTTCACGCTGTCCCGCATGACTCAAGCCTCGCGCAAGAGGGGGCGCAGCAGGGGGTGAGGCCGCAGCACAACACCCGCTGGCGTCACGCGCTCCAGCAAGAGGCCATGCGCCAAGAGCCGCACCTTGGCGTCGATCGCCAGGTCCAACCCTGGGGTGCCGTCTACCCACTGGATGAGCTTGAGGTCTTTGGGCAAGAGCCCGCGCCGCATCCCGTCGCGTTGGTCGGCCATGGCGTCTTCAAGATCGGAGAGCTCGGGCCAGTCGGCGTCTCGGTGCAAGCGCGCGTAGGTGGCGCAGTCGGCGATGAGCTGCAAGAACACGCGGGGCAGCCCGCCGCTGGCCACGGCGGCGTCTCGGAAGATCGGGCCAAAGCCCGCGGGGGTCTGGCGCCGCATGTCGCCGATCTGGAGGCGTCGCTCCAAGAGATGGAGGAGGAAGGGCAGCCCCGGCGCGGTCTCGACGGGCTCCACCTCGGGGGCCCGCACAAAGAAGAATCGTTCGCCTTGCCTCACCAAGGGCTCGTTCGCCTCGGCGCCAAAGGCGAGGCTCCAGGGGGCGACGGCGATCAGATCAGCCTCCTCCGCCAGAGGCCGCAGCACGTCAAACAGCGCCCGCGCCTGGGCGCCGTCGGGCACCTTCTCTAAGCCGTCGATGAGCAGGGCGACGCGGCGCCCGGTGAGGCGGGCCAGGGCGCGGACGGAGGAGAGGGCGGCGTCGGCGGGAGGGAGCTGGGTGTCTAAGCTGGCGAGGACGTGCGCCGCCGCGCCTACAGCCGACGCAATGGTGAGCGCGCTGCCAAGCGCGGCGACCCCCTTTGCGACGTCGGACACGCTCACGCCTTGACCCGCGCCACCACGCGGCTGCCCGACGAGCTGCGCCACCCGGCTGAGCATCCGCTCAGGCTCCAGCCGCCGCATGTTCTCCAGCCGGTCAAGCTGAATCAGGCAGACGGCGCGATCTGACTGAAGCTGCGCGGCGGCCTGGGCCAGCTCGGTGCTCTTGCCGACGCCCGTGGGCCCGCCGACGAGCACGGGCGCGCCCGAGGCGAGCGCCCACCGCGCCATGGCCTCGCCGATGTTGGAGGGGGGCGGCACATACTGATCCCCGCCGGAATCGACGGGCCGGTGGGGCGCGAGCAGGCTCCAGTCTGGGGTCACACAGCACCTCTCGGGGCGGGGCCGTAACCCAGGGGGAAGGGGGACACAAGCGGGAGGTGAGGGGGGCGACCCCTTAGAGGAGGCCATGTGCGACAGCGTCTGGGTAGGCCGCGCTGAGCGCTTCGAACTTTGCTCGCTTCTTGCTTCTGCCTGCGCCGAGATACACGCCGAGGCCGATGTCCGTCAGATCAATGCGCACATGCCAGCTCAGGTCCTGAGGAGTCCCCTCGGACCACGCTTCTGGCGCCGGGGCGCTTATGCGCTTGAGCCGCTGGTAGAGCTCGTTGAACGCGCCGACGGGGTTGGAGCAGTTGTCGGTGGATTGCATGTAATGAAGCAGCGACGTGTGGTTGTTGATCCAGCCGGCCACGATGCGCTCCACGGCGTCGCCCTGTCCATCGGCGACCAAGGCGCCCAGCACCGCCTCCATGGAGTGCTCGATCACCTTGTAGTGGCCTTGGAGGTTCACCTCTGCGCCGCGCCCCACCCGCATCAGGTCACCGAGGCCCAGCTCCTTACCCTTCGCGATGAGCCAGCCCTCACACTTAAACACTTCAGCGGCGCGG
The DNA here is from genome assembly GCA_023150775.1 of Myxococcota bacterium. Lineage (GTDB taxonomy): Bacteria > Myxococcota_A > UBA796 > UBA796 > CAJQPC01 > JADKFE01. Next base: position 33,310 of record JAKLKE010000005.1, on the reverse strand, counting down.
GTGAGGCCCCCCTCCAACGCCGTTGGGTGCGCCGCGAACAAGGTCCGCGCGACGACCTCTCCCAGCTTCGCGTCCCCCAAGAACGCGAGGCGCCCGTAAGACTGGTGGGCCAACGCGAGGCCACCCCGGGCGGCCTCCTCAACCCAAGACCGATGCGTGAGCGCCTGGAGGAGCAGCGCCTCGTCGTGGAAGGTCACGCCGAGCCGGGCTTGTAGGTCATGGAGCTGCTCGGAGCTCGGGCTCGCGGGGTAAGCAAACATCGGGGCCATCCTGGGCGGTGGGCGAGGGGTCACACAGCGCAGAGCATAAACCACCCGCCACCGCCCCTCACAACACCCGCACCCCCATCCGCCCCAGCGCGCACCCAATCCGCGCGCCGACCGACGGATAAAACGTCACCACCCCACGCTGCTCCGACAGAAACACCGCCTCAAACAGCGCCGTCGTCGGCACCTCCTGGTGCATAAACGGGTGGCTCGTGCCCATCGACGTATGGTCCCAGAACCGCGTCTTGCACCCGCCAATGTTCGTGACGATGAGGTTTAAGTCGCGGTACTCCGGGCTCAGGGGGAGCTGGTTCACCGCCCACATGCTCAGGGCGTAGTCCCCCAAGTACGGGAAGTTGGCGAACAACGAGCCGAACAGGTGAAACCGCGTCGTCGCGGCGTGGGGCCTGAAGGCGTCGAGGAGCTGCAGCCGCGAGACGAGGTTCACCTGGTATCCCTCGTCGCTGAACCGGAAGCAGGGGCTCTTGGGCGCGTAATCCCAGGAGAGCTTGCCGTAGGTGGACATCACGAGGTTCGGGTGCCCGGGCTCCACATGCTCGGCGATGAGCTTTGTGAGCCCTTGGCGGAGAGCCCGGGGCTCGGCGCAGTCCAGGGGGACGGAGGCGTAGATCAGGCCGTCGTACTCCGCGGGCACCTCGCCGCGCTGGGAGACGATGACGCGGCGGGTGTTCGCCTGAATCCAGTCGCGGTGCTCACGCACGAGCTGGCGCAGGATCTCGCTGGTCGAGCCGAAGAGGTACAGGTCGGGCTTCACGGCGGGCATCGGGGGATCGGGTGGGAGCGGGGCGTGTCGTCGCGCCCACTCTGCCCCCGGGCCCCGCCCGGCGTCTTGTACGTCCTGAACCTTCGCTTTGCGCTCAGCAGGCCTGGGCGTACTGGCTCGGCGTCACCCCGACGATCCGTTTGAAGTGCCGGCTGAAGTGGCTCTGGTCAAAGAAGCCCAGCTCCGTGGCGAGCTCGGCCCCGGCGGCCCCCCGGGCCAAGGCCGCCCGCGCCGCCTGCACCCGCAGCTCCAATTGCAGCGCGTGGGGCGGCCCACCGCAGCTCGGCGCCTCACCCGACAGCGCCTCCCCCAAAGGCGCCCCGCGACAGATGAAACCGCCGCATCCCATCTGGGTCTGGGGTCTCGTGCTCCACCAGGCCGACGCGCCGCGCGGTGCGCTGGCTGGCCACGTTCTCCGGCGCCGTCCGCCAGATCAGCTCCTCCCAAGGCCAGTCGCTGAAGCCCCACCGCAGCATCACCCGCAGCACCTCGGCGCCGAGACCCCGCCCCGCCTCGTCGGCGCGAATCCACATGCCCACCTCCACACGACGCGTCTCAAGGCCGCCTGAGCGGGGGTGAAAGCCCGTGCTCCCCAAGAGCCGCTGGCCATCGGGGGACACGATCGCCACGCTGAAGTCTTGGGATAGAAGCCAGCGGCCGCGAAAGTGCCGGGCGTGTACCTCGGCCTCGGCCTCTGTGGTGTGGGGGCGCGACCAGCGCATAAACGTGCGCAGGTGCTCATAGGAGGCGTTTGTGGCCGCGGCGAGCAGCGGCCCGTCGCCCAGCTGGTAAGACCTCAGCACAAAGGTCGGGGTCTCAAGACGCTCAGGAGGGATCAGGGTCTCCATAGGCCGATGCTCCAATCTCAGGTTGGCAGCCTCTCCACGATTAAGCTCTGCCCCGCTCAAACGCGCCGTCGTCCTCGGTGAGCGCGCAGGCGCCAAGACTCGCGCCCTGTCGCCCTGAGACGCCTGCGGGGGTGAAGCTCATCTGTGCGGCGTTGCGCCGTCACCGCCCCAAGGCCCGCCCAATCTCCTCCGCGATGATCTGCTCCAGCCGCGTCGTCTGCCCGGCCTGCGTCTCCACCAGCCGCGCCAACTTCATCTCCGACTTGGGCGCGATCCCCTGAGGGCTCGGGTTCCCACAGCCCGAGCACGTCAAACACGCCTCAGGCAAGTCCGCCCCCGGCGCGTCCGCTTTGGACACGGAGAGGGGCGGCCCGCCATACCGCTTGAGCCCCAAGGACCGCAGCTTGACGGCCTCCTCCGGGGGCAGCTCCTTCACGCCGCCCAGGTCACGGGCGGTCTTCGTGATGAGCGCGGTGTGCTCCAAGGTCTCCAGACGGCAGAACGCCTCCATCAGGTCGGTGCCCAGGCACACGGCGCCGTGGCGGTCCATGAGGATGGCGTCGTGGGTGCGAACGTAGGGGCGGATGCGGTTCGCGAGGGTCTGGGTGCCGGTGGTCTCGTACTCGACGGTGGGCACGGTGCCTAAGGTCAACACGACCTCGGGCAGAACACAGCGGGCCATGCTCACGTTGGCGATGGTGAAGGCGATGGCGATGGGCGGGTGGGCGTGCACCACGGCGAGGCAGTCGGGGCGCTCGTCGTAGCAGGCGAGGTGCATGGCCATCTCGCTCGTGGGTTTGCCTTTGCCCCGCAGCTTCTTGCCTTGGCGGTCGATGACGACGAGGTGCTCGTCCTCCAAGAAGCCCTTGTGACAGCCGGCTTGGGTGCAGAGGATGTTGCCGTCGGGCAGGCGCGCGCTGAGGTTGCCGTCCATGGCCACGAGCAGGTGCCGCTCGTAGCACAGTCGGCCGAACTGGATCATCTGCTTGCGGAGGGTCGTCTCGTTGGGGATCGCCATGCCGGGCCTCTAACGGGTTCTTGGGCGGGTCGCTCAGAGCTTGTTCTGCTCCAAGAACAGGCGCAGCATGAGCACGGACTCGTTCACCCGCTGGAGCTGGTCGGCGATGGAGCTGAGCCAGGCGCGCAGCAGCTTGGGGCCCACGGGGTCGCCGGAGCGGATGAGCGCCTCGAAGTCTTCTTTGCCGATGGCGCCCAGGCGGGCGGCGGTGACCGCGCGCACCCGGGCGCTCGCCGGGGAGCCGTCGAGCACGGAGACGAGGCCGAACCACTCGCCCACGGGCAAGATGCCGGGGAGCTCGTAGGGCTGCTCGTTCACGACGAGGCGTTTACGCACGGAGAGCTGGCCTTCGAGCAGCACGAAGGCCGCCGAGCTGGGGCTGCCCTCGCGAAGGATGTCTTGGCCGGGCAAGACGGGGATCTCGATCATGCGCAGGGCCAGGGCGGCGCGCTCCTCGACGGAGAGCAGGGCGAGGCAGGAGACGTTGTCGAGCTCACGGGGGTGAATCATCTCAGACCTCCCAGCCAAGGCTCTCGACGAGCAGGCGACCTTCATCCACCGCCGAGGCCCGGGCGGCGAGCTCGGCGCCGACGATCAGCTCGTCGCGAAAACGACGGCAGATCTCCACCTGGAGGCCCTGGAGGATGTGGGTGGCCCGGGTGTCGCCCTGGGCGATGAGCGTCTCGAACACGCTGCCCGCGAGGTGCCACACCGTGGAGTTGGAGAGCGCCCGCACCGTGGCCGAGCGCGGCGTGGCCCGGGTGAGGCTCATCTCGCCGATGCACTCGCCGGGGCCGATGATCGCCAAGGCCAAGGGCTCGCCGTCGCGCACGCCCATCACCCCAAAACGCCCGGTCAACACGACATAGAAGCCATCGCAGGGGTCACCCTCGGCGAAGAGCACCTCGCCCTCGCCGCAGGCCATCGTCGTGCCCGCCTTGAGCACGCTCACGGCCTCCACGGCGCCCATGCTCTTGAAGATCGGGTTGGCGCGTAGGTTTCGCGCCACCTCATCCAGCCGATCGTCCATGATCTGCACCTTCCCTCCTGCCGCGCGTCCTGCGCGTCGTGTGAACGGATTAGTCGCGCTCGGCCTTCCGGCGCCGCCCGAGCAGATCCATCATCGCCTGGGCGGACGGTTTGCCCGCGTAGAGGATGTTGTAGATCTCTTCAGTGATCGGCAGCTCTACGCCTAAACGTTCGCCGAGCTGCCGGGCAGACCGCGCGGTGATCACACCCTCAGCGACCTGACCCAGCTCAGTGAGCACGGCCTCCAGCGTGCGGCCTTGGCCAAGCGCGATGCCGACGCGGCGGTTTCGGGAGAGGTCGCCGGTGCAGGTCAACACCAAGTCCCCCATGCCCGCGAGGCCGGCCAAGGTGAGCGGGTTCGCGCCGCGAGAGACGGCGAGGCGGGTGATCTCGGCGAGGCCCCGGGTGATGATGCCCGCCCGGGCGTTCTGGCCCAGGCCCATGCCGTCGGCCACGCCGCAGGCGATGGCCATGACGTTCTTGAGCGCGCCGCCGATCTCCACGCCGATGAGGTCGTCGGAGGTGTAGACCCGGAAGTTGCTGCCATGAAAGGCGGCGGCGACGCGGTGGGTGGCGAGGTCATCCCGACCGGCGACGACGACGGCGGTGGGGAGGTCGTTGGCGACTTCAGCGGCGAAGCTCGGCCCCGAGAGCGCGCAGATGCGGCCGTGCAGCGCCTCGGGCAAGACCGACTGCAGCACCTCGTCCATGGTGCAGACCGTCTGCTCCTCGATGCCTTTGGAGGCGCAGCAGACGATGGCCCGGGGGGAGAGCGCCGGGGCGGCGGCGGCCATCACCGAGCGCATGGTGTGGGACGGCACCACGGTGACGACGAGCTCGGCGTCGTCCAAGGCGGAGTCCATGTCCCCGGTGACGGTGAGCGTGTCGGGGAAGGCGCGGCCGGGGAGGTAACGGCGGTTCTGCCGGGCGGCCTGGGCCTCGGCGGCGCGGTCGGCGCGGTGGTCCCAGAGCCAGACCTCGTGGCCGCAGCGCCCGAGCTGCATCGCGAGGGCCGTGCCCCAAGAGCCCGCGCCCAAGACGGCGCAGCGGGTGAGGTGAGGTTGGCTCATGACTCCTGAAACTCCTCGAAGTAGTCGATGCGTCGGCGGTCGGCGCTCGCGGGGCGGGTGCGGGGCCGGGCCCACTCCCGAAGCTCCTTGAGGCGGTCGTCCATCGTCACGGCCAAAGGCACCGTCTCGCGAATGACGCGTAACAGCTCACGCTCGTTGAGGGGGCGCTGGTCGGCGAAGGTGTTGAACAAGGCCTCGATGACGACCTGCTCTAGCTCGGCGCCGGAGTACTTGTCGCTCTCTTCAGCGCATTGGTACAGATCGAGGCCCGAAGGATCCCGCCCGCGGCGGCGCAGGTGGATGTCGAGGATCTGCAGGCGCTCGTGAACGTCGGGCAGGTCCACGAAGAAGATCTCGTCGAAGCGGCCTTTACGCAGGAGCTCTGGCGGCAAGGAGCGCACCTCGTTCGCCGTGGCCACGACAAACACCGGCTTCGACTTCTCCTGCATCCAGGTCAAGAAGGTGCCGAAGGCGCTGCCCGAGGCCGACTGGCCTTGGTTCAGAAAGCCCTTCTCCAGCTCATCGATCCACAACACCGCCGGGGAGATCGACTCGGCGATGCGGATCGTCTCCCGCAGCGAGTCCTCCACCCGGTCTGAGCCAGAGAACAAGGCGCCGACGTCCATACGCAGGAGCGGGATGCGGAACAGCCCGGCGACGGCCTTGGCGGTGAGGGACTTTCCGCAGCCCTGCACACCCAACAAGAACACGCCCTTGGGCTCGGGCAGGCCGTACTCTCGGGCGCGCTCGGAGAAGGCCACGGCGCGGCGGCCGAGCCACTCCTTGAGGTTGCCCAAGCCGCCCACATCGCCCATCTCTTCGACGTGGTCGTAGAACTCCAGGTGCGGGCTGCGGCGGATCGCCTGGCGTTTGGCCTCGGCGAGATCTTTGAGGCGCTCCGTGGAGAAGCCGCCGCCATCGAGCACCACCCGGGCGAAGGTGCGCTTGATCTCCTTCTCGGTGAGGCCCAGCGAGATGCGCACGATCTGCTCAAAGAGCTCTTGGGTGAGCTCCTGGTTCTGTTTGCGCAAGAGCGCCTTGAGCACCCGGCCGACCTCCTCCGCGTCGGGCAGCGGCACGTCGAGCACGGTGAGGTCCTTCTCCAGCTCACGGGGCAGGCGCAGGGTGGGGGAGAGCAAGACGATGGCCTGGCCCCGGGCGCCGAGCATGGGCTCGAGGTCGCGCAGGCGGCGGATGACGTCGGGGCGGTCGAAGGCGACGTGCAGATCCGCCATGACAAACAGCGCCGGCTCGGTCACTCGCGCCACCTCGTTCAGGGCGTCGAGGGGATCCTTGGTGCCGTCGCGGGGGGCGCCACCCAGCGGGCCGAGGCCCTCCGTCAACCTCCAGCGCCAGATGGACAGGCTCTGGCGCTCACAGAGCTTCAGCAAGTTACGCTCCACACGCTCCTCTTCATAGGTGAGCAGGTAGAGCAGCGGGTATCGGGCCTTCAAGAGCAGGCCGACTCGGTCCATCAGCGCGCGCATCCCCCGAAGACTAGCACAACGGAGCCTCCCCTGCGCATCGGCGTCGCGATCACCCGGGCCTCCCAGGTCGAGCCGACCTGGACCACCGTTCACATCGCCTGCGGCGCGCTCCGCGCCGGGCATGAGCTGCGCTTCATCGAGCCCTGGGACTTCGAGATCGACGCCGAGGGCCGCCTCGTGGCGCGCGCGCACGTCTTCCCGCCCCAAGAGATCAGCCGCGAGAGCCTCTGCGAGAAGCTGCGCGGCCGCACGGCGGCCCGGCGTTACGTCGAGCTCGGCCGCCTCGACCTCCTGTTGTTACGCATCAACCCGATCAACGCCTCGGTGTTGAGCTTCGCGTCTTTGGTCGAGCGCCTCGGCGTGCCGGTCTTGTGCGCCCCGAGCGCCCTGGTGCGCACCTCCAACAAGGCCTATCTGGCGACGCTGACGGACGTGCCGACGCCGCGCACGCTGGTGAGCCGCTCGTTCTCGACCCTCGCGGCCTTCGCCGCCGACCAGCCCACGGGCACGATCATCAAGCCCGCCCGGGCCTCGGGAGGCCGCGGCATCCAGCTCGTGCCGCCCCAGAGCCCGATGCCCCTAGAGCAGGCCTTGGACGGCGCGAGAGACGCCGGAGACGGCTACATCGTCGCCCAAGAGTACCTCGTCGCCGCCGAGGAGGGCGAGAAGCGCCTCGTGTGGTTGGACGGGCGCTTGCTCGGCGGTTACCTCCGGCGGCGAGCTCCAGGTGAGTTCCGGCACAACCTCAAACAAGGCGGTCAACCGGAACCTTGCGAGATCACCCCTCAAGATCACGCGCTGGTTGACGCTCTCACACCCCACCTCCGCGCTGACGGCGTCTGGTTCGCTGGCGTCGATGTTATTGGAGGGCAGGTGGTAGAGGTCAACACCCTCAACCCTGGTGGGCTCCACATGATTCAGGAGTTCACTGGTCTCGACCTCACCGCCCCGGTGATTCAATGGCTCGAAGCTCACGTCGCGACTCAGATCAGCCTCCGGTTACCCCCCCAGGTGTCCTCCCCCTGAACGCCACGGGCAAGGACATCCTCTCCTTAGAGAACACCCGCATCCCGTCGCGTAAGCAGATCGTCGACATGCTGCGCAAGAACGGGAACTTAGAGCACCTCGACCTGCGCGGCGCTGACCTCAGCGGCGTGTCGTTCGACGGCGCCAAGCTCCGCTGGATCAAGCTCGCCGAGGCCAACCTCGCCCGCTGCTCCTTCCGCGGCGCGGACTTGAGCGGCGCGTCGATGTGGAACGCGAACCTCAAGGACGCCTGCTTCGACGACGCGATCTTAGAGGACGCCGACCTCGACTGCGCGAACATCGACGGCTGCTCGTTCAAGGGCGCCCGCATCCGCAAGACGATCTTCCCCACGCCGAGGCTCTCGCTGCACCAGGTGCAGGACTCCCTGCGCACGGGCGCGAAGATCAAGCTTGAGAAGAAGAGCCAAGACGACGATCTCTAAACGCTCCTTGAACCTTCCTCACCGGCCGCGCGCGGAACCTTCCGCACCCCCGCGCGGTCTGCTCTTTCGGAGGCGCTCGGCATGTTCGCGACACTGCTCGCCATGACGCTGGGCGTCACCTCCGATGAAGAGCTAGTGAGGAGGTTCGGGTCCGGTGATCGATCCGCGTTTAGTGAGCTCGTGCGCCGCTACCAAAGCCGGGTTTATAGCCTGTGTTTTCGTTGGCTGCGCGACCCCGCCAAGGCTGAAGAGGTCGCCCAAGACGTCTTCATCGCCCTCTACAAGAGCCTCGCCGACTTTCGCGGTGAGTCCAAGCTCTCCACCTGGATCTTCCGGGTGGCCACGAACCACTGCAAGAACCGCCTCGTCTACGGCAACCGCCGCCGTGAAGATCGCCACGAGTCCATCGACGCCCCGGTCGGCGGCGACGACGACGGCCCGGTCAAGCAGTACGCCATCGACGCGCCGGGCCCCGACGCCTCGATCAACCGCGCTGAGGCGAGCAGGCTCCTCCAGGCCGCGCTCGACGCCTTGGACGACGACCAGCGCGAGATCGTGCTCCTGCGGGACGTGGATGATCTCAGCTACGAAGAGATCGCCGAGCTGCTCCAGCTCCCCAAAGGCACGGTCAAGTCGCGCCTGCACCGCGCCCGCGCCGAGCTCGCCCGCCGCCTCTCCCGCAAGGTCGGCCTCGAAGATGTCGTCTGACCTCCTCCTCTTCTTCCTCACGGACGCACCATGACTGACCCCCGCGCTCCTGAGAACCTCTCCGCGCTCCTTGACGGTGAGCTTGACCCGGATGAGGTCGAGGCCGTCGAGCGCGCGCTCCGGGAAGATCCCGCCCTGCGCGCTGAGCTGCACGCTCTGCAAGGGGCGATGGAGTTCACCCGAGAGCACGGCCCGGTGGAGCCCCCGGCGGGCTTCGCCGAGCGCCTCAACGCCCGCATCGACGCCGAGCTCGCCCCGCCGAGCCTCTTTGAGCGCCTGCGGGACGCCCTGCGCCAGCTCCCTTGGGAGGGCCTCGCCTTGGCGGCGGCCGGGGCCTTGGTGCTGTTTTTTGTGCAGAGCGCGCCGCAGCAGACCCCGGCGACGACGGGCGCTGAAGACGCTGGTGTTGACGCCGTGGCCCAGGGGCGGCCCGCCGTGGGTGTGGAGGGGGCCCCGGCCCTCGCCCCCGCCGCCGCGCCCAGCCCGCCGCCTGCCGCCCTCGCCCAAGGCCCAGACGCGGGCCTCACCGTGGCCACCCCGGACGCCGTGGCCCAGGCCCGGCCCCGCTCCAACCCGAGCCTGCGCCTGCCCGATCCCGCCCCGAGCGACGCGGCCTCCGAGGCTGGTCTCGACGGCCTCGCCTCGGCGGAGCTCTCCGCCGCCGCCCCCGCGGATCCCACACGCGGCAGCCTCGGCGCCGGGGGCCAGAGGGGCCTCGACGCCGCGATGAGCTACCGCCTGCGGGCCAGCGACAAGCGGGTGCTCAGCCAGCTCAACGAGCTCGCGCGCCTAAACGGCGGGCAGCTCATCGACGCCTCGACGGGCGAAGCCATGGACCTCCGCGCCTTTGACAGCGCCACCCAGGCCCAGGTCGTGATGCGGGTGCGCGCCGACCGCGTGACCGCGGCGACGACGGCCCTGCGCCGCCTGGGTGAGCTTCAATACCTCGCCCGGCGGGATGACCTGCTCTATGGCTCAGGCGCCGTAGACGTCGCCATCGACGTGCAGCTCAGCGAGGGGTCGCCCCGCTGAGCCGCTCGGCGTCGGCCTCTTCGCTCAGGGGCTCGTGACGACGAAGTTGTCGAAGTAGCAGCCGGAGTCGGCGTCGTAGCTCCACACGCCGGGCTTGTTGAGGCCGATGGGCGAGGTGGACGCCTCGTAGTCCAAGACCTCGACGCCGTCGAAGGTGACCGTGACGTCGGGGCCGACGACGGTGATCGAGATGTCGGTCCAGGTCTTGTCGCGGGTGAGGTCGCGGCTGTTGTCGTCGGTCGCGAGGCTGGCGCAGGCGCCGCTCACGCAGCGGTAGAGGTCGATCTGGCCTTTGCTGCTGTAGGAGCCGTAGAAGGCGTTGGGATCGAGCCAACGCACGAGCCAGTAGTTTGAGGCGTCGACGTAGCCGAAGGCGAGGCCGCAGCCGTTGATGGCGCCGGTCGTCGCCGTGCCGTTCGCGTAGACCTCGGCGCTGACGGTGAACGACTCCATCTCCCCCATGTCGGGGCCCACGGCGACGGCGTTCGCGGCGTTGGACGACTCGTAGAGGTAGCCGCCGGACATCTTCCACGAGCCCGCGTTGCCGCCGCCGCTGAGGTCCGTCGTGGTCCAGCCGGTGAAGGCGCTGTCGTCGTAGTTGTAGCTGTAGACCGTGCTGTCGGCGCAGTTGTAGACCCCGTCGCCGTCGGCGTCGTAGGCGCGGTCGGCGGTGGTGTCGGCGCTGCCGTCGCAGTCGTCATCGACGCCGTTACACACCTCGTCCGCGTCGGGGTTCACCGTCTCGTCCACGTCGTCGCAGTCGAGGTCGTCGGTGACCGTGCCCGAGGGCTGGTCGCAGGCGATGGTCTCGGCGCCCGGGTCGCCGAAGGTGTCGCCGTCGTCGTCGTTGAACCAGCTCGTCGCGTCTACGGCGTCGCCGTCGATGTCGCCGTCGCAGTCGTTGTCTTTGTCGTCGCAGACCTCGGTGGCGCTGGAGTACACGTCGGCGTCGGTGTCGTCGCAGTCCTTCTTGTTGCCGATGGCCCCGGACGGGCGGGAGCAGGCCTTGATCACCACGCTGGCGTCGCCCTCGCCGTCGCCGTCGGCGTCGGCGTAGTAGGTCTTGGCGTCCGAGGCGCTGGAGTCGTCGGTGAGGCCGTCGCAGTCGTTGTCGAGCTTGTCGCTGCACAGCTCTACGGCGCCGGGGCTCACCGCGCCGTTCGTGTCGTCGCAGTCCGTGGCGTCGGCGACGGCGCCCGAGGGGGCCTCGCAGGCGTCGCTTGAGGCGCTGGCGTCGCCGTAGCCGTCGCCATCGGCGTCGTCGTACCAGGTGGAGACATCGACGGCGTCGGTGTCGGTGACGCCGTCGCAGTTGTTGTCGGCGCCGTCGCAGATCTCGACGCCGTCGGGGTTGATCTCCGCGTCGGTGTCATCGCAGTCTTGGCTGTCGGCGACGGCGCTCGCGGGCTGCTCACAGGCCAAGAGCGCGTCGGCGGCGTCGCCGAAGCTGTCTCCGTCGTCGTCGGCGTAGAAGGTGGAGGCCGTGGAGGAGTCGAGGCTGTCGTCGGCGTCGTCGGCCAAGGTGTCGCAGTCGTTGTCGAGGCCGTCGCAGATCTCGGTCGCGCCGGGGTTCACCGCGGGGTTGGCCTCGTCGCAGTCGCCGGAGAGCGGCGCGTAGCCCGGGGGCGTCGCGCAGCGCTGCAGGGCGAAGTCGGCGTCGCCGTAGCCGTCGCTGTCGTTGTCTTGGTAAGCCGTCGTCGTCGTGCTCACGTCGAGGCTGTCGTCGCCGTCGTCCTTGAGGCCGTCGCAGTCGTTGTCGGCGCCGTCGCAGACCTCCAGACCGTCGGGGCTGATCGTGCCGTCTTTGTCGTTGCAGTCGTTGCAGGCGGGGAAGCCGTCGGCGTCGGCGTCGTCATAGCCTACGGAGCCGTCGCAGTTGTAGTCGTTGGGGTCCTCGCAGTCGGACTCCTCAGCGCTGGGGTAAAAGCGCGCGTCCTCGTCGTCGCAGTCCCCCGCCGGGGTGACGTAGCCCTCGGGCTGGACGCAGGCCTTCAGGGGCTCGTCGTCGGCGCCGTAGCCGTCGCCGTCTTTGTCGGCGTAGAAGGTGGCGGGGTTGATCGCGTCCTCGTCGATCTCGCCGTCGCAGTCGTTGTCGCGCTCGTCGCAGAGCTCATCGGCGCCGGGGAAGATGGCGGCGTCGAGGTCGTCGCAGTCGGTGTCGGCGGTGACGCCGTCGCCGTCCTCGTCGAGGGGCTGGTCGCTGTCGCTGTCGCCGCCGCCGCTATCGGCCCCGGCGCTGTCGCCGCCCTCAACGCCGGTCTCCTCGACCGTGCCGTCCGTCTCTCCTTTGCAGCCCGTCATCACCAGGGCGCTGAGGCCCAGAATCCACAGGGTACGCATGGCGCTCCTCCTTGATCGCCGGTTTGGGGGATAGTGTACCGCCAAGCGTCTCGTGGAGGGCACATTCGATGGTGCAGCGGTGGAACATTCAGCCGAGGTTGGGCCTCGGACCGGCCCTCGTCACGGCGGTCCAAGCCCGGGGCGGGCGGATCGTCGAAGATCTCGACGTGGAGCGTGTGGTGATCCCCGCGCCCAGCGCCCCAGAGACGGGTTTTGGGGCCCTGGGTGCCTTGTGGGGCCCCTTCGTTGAGGCGCCGCTGGCCTGGCTTCACCAGCTCACGCCGCCGAAGGGCGCGAAGATCGCTGTGCTCACCGAGCGCTTGGGATCCTTGGGGCTGGCCGTCGCCGGGGATCGTCCGGGGTTACGGGCGGCGCTGGCGGCGCGGAACATGGCGGCCTTGGCCTGGGCGCGGGGGATGGCCGAGCGTGGGGTGGCGGTGGTGCTCGTGGCGGTTGAGCCTCATGCGGCGCCAGAGGCCGTCGCCGAGGGGGTGCTCGCGCGCCTGGACGAGCTGACGATGGCCACCTCAGGCAGCTTGTGGAGCTGGGACGGTCGCCAGCTCCCCTGGTGAGCGGCCCCCTACTGCGGGCTGCCGCTGCCGCCGCCGCCCGAGGAGGGTGAGCCCGAGCTGACCGTGCTGTGGTCGTCGGTGCCGCCGTCGTCGTTCTGGTAGTAGTCGCCCTGACCGGGCTCGACGCGCACCATGCCGCCTCGGTACACCCGCACCACCCAGAAGTCGTCCACGCCTTGGCCCAGGGCGATCTTGTTGGCGAAGGTGAACTCTAAGTAGCCGCCTGTGGAGAGCTCACCGACGGAGTTGGCGAGCATCCCGCGGGGGGTGAAGAGGATCTGCTGGGTCACCGGCTGGAGCAGGCCGACATAGGGCGTGGCCTGGAGGGCGCCGGGCTGGAGGTCGTAGCTGCCTTCGCTCGCCATGTCGTCTACGCCGTCTACGTCGGCGTCTACGGGGAGGATGTCCCAGGTGGTCGAGCCCAAGGAGCGGTTGCCCACGGCGAGGTTCCAGGCGCCGCGCTGGTCTTGGCCGGGGTCGGAGTAGGCGTCGTCCCAGTCGGTGATCGTGAGCGAGGACTCGCGGTTGTTGAGGATCGCCTGCTGGCGGATGAACTCGACCTGCTGGGCGAACTCGTGGGCGACCTTTCGGGTGCGCATCCGGGGGATCAGCTCACGCAGAGAGCCGGTGCCGAGCGCCGCGAGGATCGTGATGATCGCCACGACGATCATCACCTCCAGGAGCGTGAAGCCGCGCCGGATGTGCCGAGGGTGCTGAGGCGCGATGGGGCGCATGAGGACCTCCAGTCCCTGTTCCCGCTCATCCTGGCATAAGGCGGCGTTTTTGTCCAGTCGGGGCTTGACCTTACCCCGGCTCATCGAGGCCGATCACAGGCTCAGGAGCCAGTCCCGCACCCGCTCCGCCGAGGCGCCCCGGTAGGTCTCGGCGCGTTTGGTGTACAAGGCCGCCAGCACCTTCTCCGGGTGCACGTTCTTGGCCTGCTTGAGCGCCCGGTAGGCCTTGTCCGAGAGCTCCAGCTCCTCAAAACGGCGCTTGATGTGGTCCCAGGCGGCGCGCTCGGCGGCGCGGAGGTAACCGTCGCGGGCGTCGGCCAGGGCCCGGGAGTCGCGGCCTTTGCCGGCGGTCGCGAGCTCTTTGACCAGACGATCGGTGAGCTGGCGCAGGGTGGAGGTCTTCGTGTCTTTGGGGATCTTCGTGTGCCGGGCGAGCTCGGTGAGCCAGGCGCTCCCCGTGGGATCCAGGGGCTCTGGCGCGCGGCGGGCGTCATCTTGGGGGGAAGGATCCCGGGCGACGAGGCCCTCGTTTGGGGCCAACGCGCCCTTGAGCGCGTCACGAAGGGAGTCCATGGTGCCTCCGATGGGGTCGTTATGCGGCGATTGGGTTGACGGGGTGAATGGGTAACCATAAGAGGCCGGGTCTGCCTCCGGGGTGTGCCCGGCGGACGACAAGCCCTGCAGAGCCCACGATCTTCCGATCAATCCCCCTCTCAGGGTCATTCAACAGCACCGATGGAGCGTTCTAAATGGCGCGTTATCGTGGACCCCGGCTCAAACGATGCCGGGCCGTGGGTGTGGTGCTTCCTGGCCTTGTCTCTCAGCGTACCCTCGGGAAGCGTGAGTATGGCCCTGGCGTTCATGGACAACGCCGGAAGGGGAAGCCCTCCGACTACAAGACCCGACTGATCGAGAAGCAGAAGCTTCGCTGGCACTATGGTGTGCTGGAGACTCAGTTCATCCGTTACATCAAGGAGGCCTCTCGCCGCCGTGGCCCGACGGGTCGTGAGCTGGTGAGCCTGCTTGAGAGCCGCCTGGACAACATCGTCTGGCGTCTCGGCCTCGCCAACACCATCGCGGGCGCTCGCCAGCTCGTCGTTCACGGCCACATCACCGTCGACGGCAAGCGCGTGGACCGCCCCTCCTTCTCCGTGTCTCCCAACCAGGAGATCGCGATCCGTGAGAAGGCCCGCAGCAAGAAGTTTGTGCAGGAGGCCCTTGAGGGCGCCGCCTCCAAGCAGCGTCCGCGCTACCTGGAGCTCGACCCCGCCAAGGCCACGGGCAAGATGATCACCTCGCCCGAGCTCGAAGACCTGCCCTTCGAGTGCAACCTCCAGGCCATCATCGAGTTCTACTCGCAGCGCACCTGATCGGTCGCTGGTCCAAACGGCGCCGTCCCTTCGGGGGCGGCGTCGTCGCTTCAGGGGGTCGCCGCCGGGCCCGGCGCGGCCTGCTCGGCGAGGCGCTGTAAGGTCGCCCGGTCCACCTTGTACAAGCTCACGCTGCGCTGCTGCCCCGGCGAACGAAACACCCGCTCAAAGTGGGTGGTCACCATCGTGTCCATGAGCTCATCGGGCTTGTTGGCGAAGCCGTACTGCGGGCGCTCCTCGATGATGTAGGGGAGGTCCCCCCGGCCCGAGCAGCCCGCGAGCAGGGTGCGGGCGCAGGCGGACTCGGTCTCGGCGCCTAGGTTGGCGCAGGGCTGGAGCAGGCAGCGTTTGCGGCCGCTGTAGTAGTGTAAGGTCTGGTTGTTGCTCACGATGTGGTCGCCCGGCGCGAACTCCTCACGGATCGCCTGGCCCACCTGGAGGTCTTGCAGCGGCTCCTCCGGCGGCGGTGGGCCCGGGCGCTGGGACTGCAGCGGCGCGATGAGCCCCGAGAGCAGCCAGAGGCAAGGCGCCCAGGCCAAGACGCCCCTCGGCCAGCGCGGGAGCCGACGCTGGATGAGCGTGTCGATGGCGCCGAAGGGCGCGGCGAGGCCCCGGGCGACGCAGAGATACACCAGGGGGATTGAGTAGAAGGCGTAACGCTCCGGCGCCCGGGCGGCCTCCAAAGCGGCCAGGGGCGCGAGCAGGCCAGCCAAGGTCAGCGCCGGTCGCCAGTCCCAGCCGAGGCGACCCTCCCGTGGCCGCAGCCAAGGCCCGATCACGCCGAGCCAGAAGGCCCCGACGAGCAGACCCCAGGGCGCGGCGCCCACGGCCAGAGGGCTCAGCCCACGCTGCACCGCCATCGGCAAGGCGCCTCCGGCCTGGGCGAGCACCAACGCGACGGCGTGAGAGAGGCCCTGACCATGCTGGGCCTGGGCTTTGCCCGAGCTGCCGATCACCCCCTCAGCGTAGACGTGGGCCACGTCGCCCCAGGCCAAGGGCGGGTACTCCAAGAACAAGAGCCGCCACACCCCGGCGCCGACGGCGAAGAACACGACGACGGCGAGCAGACGTGACCACCAGCGCCCGTCCCGGGTGAGCAGGAGCGGCCCGAGCACAAACGGGAACAAGAGCCCGAGATAATGCGCTCCAGCGCAGATCCCGGCGGCGACCCCGGCGATGGGCACCACCCACCACGGCCCGCTCAGCGCCCAGAAGCCCGTCGCCACGAGCAGCATCACCGCGAGCTGCAGGCTCGGGTCAACCCCGAAGAGCCCGGCGGAGTTGAGCAGCGCCGGGGTCAAGGCCGTGAGCGCGGCGGCGGCGAAGGCCGGGGCGCGGCCTGAGGTGGCGCGGCCAAAGAGGTACGCCAGGAGCGGCACGAGGGCCGAGGCCGCGTGGTTCACCATGTGCCCAGCGAAGACCACGTCCTCAAACAGCCGGGTCATCCAGGCCGTGAGGTAGGTGTAGACCGGCATCCGGTAAAGATCGAGGGTGCGCCCGGCCAAGGCGGCCTCGACGTTCGCCGCCCAGTTCCCGGCGTCGGGGCCATAGAGCAAGGCGTCGGAGAGCGTGCCCCAGCGCCACCAGCCCTCGGGGATGTGCTCCACCCCCTCCACGCCCTCCCGCGGCGGGCCGATCCAGCGGCTGTCCCAGCGCAGGCGCACCAGGGCGTAGAGCAGGCCGAGGTCCACGAGCGCGCCGACGATCAGGCCCCCAACCCGCCAGGGGTCGAGCGCGGCGCGGCGTGGCTCAGGGGCGTCCATCCGGGAATCTCCACACGGCGGTTCGACCCTCCTCAAAGACGACGGTGCCCTCCTTCAAGAGCAGCTCCCCCAAGGCCGCCTCGGGCTCGGTGAACTCTCTGCGGAAGCGCCCCTCGTCGAGGAAGGGGTAGGTCTTCTTGAGGAATCGTACCTCACCCACGACGGCGTGGGTGACCCCGAGGTCACGAAGGGTGGTCAGCGCCGCGTCGCCTTGGGTCAGGAGCAGGTGCCGGGCGGGGACGTGGTCCTCCACCGAGCCCAAGACGTAAGGCCGCTCGACGTAGTAGCCCGGCCAAGAGAAGAGGAGCGCGACCCGGGCGTCGGGTTCTGTGTACTTGTTGATGTATTCTATGGCGCCCCAGCCCGGCACCCGCTCCTTGAGCAGGCTCTCCCGCGAGGCGGCGCCGACGACCACGGCGGCCTCTTGTGCCGTCGGCCCGAGCCAAGGCCCCCAGCTCGCCGGGAGGCCGAGCACCCCGCCGATCACCAACACCGCCCGACCCCAAGACGGCAGCGTCACCGCCGCCGCGCCCACGGCGAGGCCCAGCAGCGGCGCCGCCGGGAGCAGATAACGCAGCCAGTGCGGCCCCAAGGCCCAGCCGACGAAGGCCACCGCCGCCGCCGCCAGCACAGGCCGCGCCGCCGGTCGGCTCCAGGCCGCGAGCGCCATGCCGGGGATCGCCAGGAGCCCCGCCGGGCTCACCTGCCCCAAAAACTTGTAGGACGTGGTCTCGGCGTGGACGACCATGTTCCACGGCAAGAGCAGCATCGAGGCCCAGTCTCGGCCCAGGCCGTAGCGCTCGTTGTAGGTGAAGACGATGCCTTCGGCCTCGGGCCAGCCCGCGTAAGGGAAGAGCGGGTGTAGGCCCTCAGAGGCGTTCCTCAGCCAGTAGGGCGCCACCCAGGCCAAGGCCCCGGCGGTCAGGGCCGCCATCGTCGGCACGGCGCGAACGCCCAGGCTCCGCCAGGTGATCAGGTAGGCGGCGACCACGACGGGGGCGGCGGTGTACTTGCAGGCCAGGGCCATGCCCGCATAGGCCGCGAGCTCCTTTCGGCGGCCCTCCACGGCGGCCTCGACGGCGAGCAGGCCCCACCACGCCGCCGGGAGGTTGTTGTAGGCGAGGCCCAGCTCACGGGCGAAGGTGAAGCTCCCCAAGAGCGTGAGCGCGGCCGCGCCGCCGGCCGGAGCGCCGAGCCAGCGGTCGCCGAGGCCCCGCAGGTGGTGGAGGCCCACGGCGGCCCAGAGCAGGTGCAGGAGCTTCGGCGCGGGCTCGCCGCCAAAGGACATCGCCGCGGCGTAGAGCGTGTGCACGGGGATCGGCCGCGAGGCGTCGGGGTGCAGGAGCCCACCCAGGAGCCCCCGGACGTGGAGGAGCTGGGAGGGGATCGCGAGGTGCTGGTAGATCTCGTCGGTGTCGGTCGGCGGCGCGAGGGCGTTGATCAAGGCCGGGGCCCCGCAGACCAAGGCCACCGCCCAGCCCGCGGCGTCGAGCTTGGGCCACTCAATCTTCGGGCGCAGGAGCCAGCCACAGGACGCGGCGACGGCCACCCCGCCGAGGGCCGGGCCCGAGAACAGCCCCACCCAGGCCAGACCGAACAGGCCCAGGCCCAAGACGCCGCTGCCCAAGAACAAGGCCCCGGCGAGGCTTGAGGAGCCCAAGATCGCCCCGCCCAGGCCCGTGGCGGCGAGGATCCAGATCGACGCCCCGGCGAGGCCCCGGGCGGCGCGGGGCAAGGCCTCGGGGCTCACGGCGGGGCTGGGGTCGAAGGTGAAGGCCAGGATCAGGAGCGCCAGGGCGCCAAACGCGGCGAGCTGTCCGCCGAGGCGCTCACGCTGGGGCGTCATGGCGCGGGCCTGAGGCGGACGGCGTCGCCGTGGGGGGCCTCGATCTGCAGCGAAACGCCGCCTTCGACGGTCTCTCCCGGCGTCCAGGCCTCGCCGACCCGGCGCTCGACGGTGTAGGCGCCCGGCGGCAAGCTCAGGGTGTAGCGCGCCCCGCCCTCGGCCCGCGCGCCGCGCAGGGCGAGGGGGTCGGCGAGGGTGGCGCCGAAGGAGGCCGCGCGCAGGTCGTCATCGTCGAGCACGATCCACTCCGCTTGGGCGAGCAAGGTCTGGTTTCCTTCGCGGAACAAGAGCCAGGGGCCGATCCGGGAGGGGCTGCGCTGGTGGCCCGGGCGGCGCAGGGCGAGGCCGTCACTGCACACCACGTCGATGTCGTCGCCGCCGTAGTCCTCCCAGCAGGCCACCGCGCCCCACAGGCTCAGGCGGCGGCTGGGGCCGGGGCTCGCGGGCACGCAGCGGCGCTCGCCCGACGCCAGGGACTCCACACACACCGCCGCGTCCTCGATCCAGCCCACAAAACCCTCCGACGCCGCGACGTGGCGCTGGCTGCCCGCCCGACGCACGAGCGGCGCGCCCTCTCGCCAGTCTTGGTGCCGGACGTAGATGTCTTCCCCGAAGAGCCAGGCCTCGCCCACATCGACCCAGGCCACCCAGGGCCCGTCCACGGCGGGGGGCATCCACGGCGCCGGGCGGGCCCGCAGGCTCTCCCGCAGGCGACCTTCGAGCTCAAACACCCACAGCGCGTCGGACACCGACAAGGCCCCGGTCCGGCCGTCCGTCCCCGGCGGCGCGACGCCCGCCTCGGTCACCCGGTGGGCGTCGGGGGAGGACACCACGCTCGGCGGCCGCCAGAGGCCATGATCCTTGGGGCCCGCGCCGTAGACCACGCCGCCGCCCAAGCCCGGCCTCACCGGGGCGCCCTCCAGCGAGACCTGCTCACCGCTGAGGATGTGCTCGGCGCGGCTCAGGGGCTCGCCGTCACAGCCGATGGCCCAGAGACCCGAGAGCTGGGGGAGCCGAGGGTCGTCACAAGGCTCGGAGACGAAGGGCAAGGCTCGCGCCGGGGCCTTGGGGTTGGGCAGCGGGCCACGGTTCGCGCCGGGCTGCACCGCCAAGGTCACCGAGAACCCAAACGCCCTCACCGTCACCGGCCCCGGGGCCTCGGTGATCAGCCGGGCCAGGGTGCCCCGCTCCTCACTCACGCCCTCCCAGGCGGGATCCGCGGGGAAAGGCCCCGCGTAGGGCACCTCCACCCACACCTCTTGGCCGACCCCTGGCCGCAGCGACGAGACCGAGAGGCGCCCCAGCGGCACGGCGGCCTCAGGAGACAGGCGCCCGCCCTCTTGGGCCTCTCCGGCGCCTTGGCGAAGCGCCAGGCCCACAATGAGCACCCCCAACAGCGCGACGCGCCCGGCCCGGTGAGGGGCGAGGCGCGTCGAAGAGAACAGACGATGGAGCGCGGGGCGCAGAGCCAGCCTACTCCGTGGCCTCAACGCCCGTGCACTGCGCGGTCGCCGTGCCCGTGGCCGTGGTGGAGGCCCCGGTGCAGTCGATGACGGTCAGCGAGAAGACGTACTCGTTGTCGTCGGTGACGCCGGGCTCGGAGCAGGTGATGTCTTCGAGCTTCACGCTGGTCTCGATGGAGGTCGAGGAGGCGATGACGCCGCTGCCGCTGCTGAGCGTCCAGGCCGAGGTGTAGGCGTCGCCGTCAGCGTCGGTCACGGTGACGTTGGTGCCCCAAGAGATCGTCTGATCGGAGCAGTCGTCGCAGTTGTAGGTGTAGCCGCTCTCTTCACACTCGGCCTCGCCCGCGTCGATCACCGGGAAGTCCGTGATCGTGATCTTGGGCGCGGTGTTGTAGGAGCGCTCGCCGACGGTGAGGGTGAGCAGATCCGGGGCGGACCAGCTCGTGCCGTCGTTGACGCTCAACGAGAGGCGGTACTCCCCGGCGATGTCGGCGAAGAAGGTCGGCTCGGCGGCGGTGGCGTCCGAGAAGCTCGCCGCGCTCACTTTGGAGCCCGCGGGCTTCTTCTGGATCTCCCAAGAGTACTTGAGCTTGTCGCCGTCGGGGTCTACGGAGCCCGAGCCGTCGAGCGAGATGGCGGTGCAGTCTTCAGCGACGATGTCTTCGCCAGCGTTGGCCGTGGGCGCGCTGTCTTCACCGACGGCGGTGATGATGACGGCGTCGGCCAAGGAGCTGGTGAGGCCGTTGTCGACGACGAGGTTGATGACGTAGACGCCGCGGGCGTCAGCGGTGAAGCTCGCCGAGGCGGTGTCGGCGCCGGCCAAGGCCGTGAGCGACGAGGCGTCGGGGGTGTCGACGATCGTCCAGGCGTAGGTGACCGCGCGGCCGAGGGGATCGTAAGAGCCGCTGCCGTCGAGGGAGACGACGGCGTCCACGTCCACCGTCACGTCGTCACCGGCGTCGGCGACGGGCAGGGTGTCCGGCGTCTGGGTGGTGATGACGACGTAGTCCTTGGCGGACTGCTCCTCACCGTCAGAGACCCACAACGACACGACGTAGGTGCCGATGGCGTCGGGGGTGAAGGTGGTGGTGGCGGCCTCGGCGGAGCCGTTGCGAGAGAACGGCGCCTCCTTGGACTGGATGGTCGAGTCGTCGGGGACGTGCTCGAACTCCCAGCGGTAGGTGAGGGTGTCGCCGTCAGCGTCGTAAGAGCCGGAGCCGTCGAGGCTGACCGCGCCATCGGCGGAGACGGTCTGGTCAACACCCGCGTTCGCGGACGGGGGCGTGTTGACGGCGACGCCGGTCTCGGTGCTGTCTTCGACCTTGTCACCGCAGGCGACGAAGGAGGCGAGCAAAAAGAGGGACGGGAGAGCCATGACGCGGGGCATGGGGGCGGCTCCTAAGAGGGGGTTGCAGCGCGCGGGCATCACTTCTCGCCCTTGCAGCTCACGGTGACGGTGACGACGTCGGAGCTGCTGGTCGCGCAGTCCGCGACATCAAGCTGCACGTTGAACGAGTGGGAGGTGGAGACGTTGTAGGTGGCCGCCGTGGCCGGGACGCTGATGAGCGAGCTGGCGCTGTTGCGGCTGGCGATGGTGGACACGCCGGAGAGGTCGGTCCAGGTGTAGCTCAGGCTGTCGCCGTCGGGGTCGTAGGAGCCGGAGGCGTCGAGGTCAAACTCTTGGCCTTCGCAGTCGTCGCAGCTCCAGACATACGCCGAGGTGGTGCACGAGGCCGTGGCGCTCGTGGACTGGTCTTCACCGGCGTTGGCGACGGGCTTGAGGTTGGCCGTGATGTCTTGGGCGACGAGGGTGACCACGTCGGGCGCGGACCACAGGGTGCCGTCGTAGACCTGAAGCTGGAAGGTGTACTCGCCGGGGACGTCCCAGGTGAAGTACGGGCTGGCCTCGGAGAGCGAGGTGAGGGCCGCCTCATCCACCGTGGAGCCCGAGGGCACCGACACCACCGTCCACTGGTACTCCAGCTCTTCGCCCTCGGGGTCGTAAGAGCCGAAGCCGTTGAGCTGGATCGTCGAGCCGTCGCAGGGGGCCAAAGACTCGGAGTCACCGGCGTCGGCGATGGGGAGCTGGTTGCCGGAAGAGCAGGTGACGGAGACGTAGTCGGGAGACGACCACGCGCTGCTGTCGCTCACGACCAAGGAGGCCACGAACACGCCGTCACAGTCGCAGATGAGCGTCGGCTTGGAGGACGTGGGGTTGAAGAGGTCGTCCGGGCCGAGCGCCGAGCAGGACGGCGCCGAGGACAGGGCCCAAGAGAACTCAAGCTCGGCGCCCTCGGGGTCGTAAGAGGCGGAGCCGTCGAGCTCAACGCGGGTGTCGACCTCGGCGCTGGCGTCGGCGCCGGCGTCGGCGACGGGGGCGGCGTCACCCGCCGAGGCGGTGACCACCACGATGTCGGGGGGCGAGCAGGAGGTCTCGTCGCAGACGAGCAGGCTCAGGACGTAGGTGCCGGAGAGGTCGGGGGTGAACGTCGCCGAGGCGGCCGCGTTCGTGCCGTTGTCGCTGAGGGCGCTCACGTCGATAAAGGAGTCGACCGGCACCGCGTCGAACGACCAGGTGTAGGTGAGGGCGTCCTCACCCTCTTGGTTGCAGCTCTCGGGGTAACCCGAGGCCGTGGCGTCGAGGGTCACCAGCGAGGCGAGGGCGACGGACTGGTCGGCGCCCGCGTTGGACTCGGGAGAACAATAGGCGGTGACGCTGGTGTCCTCAGAGTCTTTGTCGCCGCAGCTCTGCAACGCGAGGGGGCTGACCAAGAGCGCGAGGGGCGTGAGCCTGAACATGGTTTGGGACATTCCTGACGCTCCGAGCTGGAGAGGTTCGCGGGATGAGGGTGTGGCCCTTCCGGGAGACGATGAAGACCGGGTCGAGCTAAGGTACACGGACCCCTGAGGGAGCGTCAACTTTTGGGCAAGTCTCCGGCAACTTCTCTGAATTTTCTTGTCCTCAGCCTCGGGTTGTTGGGCTTGATCCCCCGCGCCGCCCAAGCCACGGACGTTCTTTGGCCCGACGCACTCTCGCCCTTAGGAAGCGGCCCATATTGCTCATTCTGCCTTGATCTTGGCGGAATGAGCGGCTGGGTGGCGCCTTTTGAGGCCGTCGAAGAGCGTCGCGGATCGGTAGGGATAAACGCGCGTTATGCCCCCGCTGAGGCCGTTGAGCTGCGGATCAGAATGGAGGGCCTCGGGGCGAGCTGGCCCGATGGATCCCGATCTCTCGGGCCGGGGGATCTCCGCCTCGGGACAAGCGCAAGGATCCTCCCCGGTCTTGGCCCCCGTCCGGCGCTCTGGCTCGACTGGGAGGTCAAGCTCCCGAACGCCTCGACGGAGCGTGGCCTGGGCACCGACGAGACCGACGTGGCGGCGATGGCCTTGGCGCGCTGGGCTGGGCCTGCAGGCACCTTGACCGCCGGGGCGGGGCTCGTGATCCTCGGCGATCCCCTGCGGTACTCCGCCCAAGACGACGCGGCCTTGGTGCTCCTCGCCGCCTCGCGCCCGCTGGGGCCGACGCGGGTGCTGGCCCGGGCCGGTGGGCGCCTGCCCTCCCCACGAAACCCGGCGGATCTCAGCCTGGGCCTGGGCGTTGAGGGCGCGCGAGGGGCCGCCCGGGCGGGGATCGAGCTGAGCGCGGGGCTCACCCCGGCCGCGGCGGACGTCGGCGCGCGGCTGTGGATCGGCGCCCGAACGCCCTGCGGAGCGAACGATCCTTGATGTACGTCGCTTGTCCGACCGGGCGAGGTGTTTATCCCTCGCCCCGCATCGGAGACGAGACATCATGGGCCTGTTCGACTTCCTCTTCGGCGGCTCCGTAGAGCAGCAGATTCAGAAGCACGCCAAGCGGATTAAGTCCAAAGACACGCCGATCGAGGACCGCCAGGCCTCCGCGCATTGGCTCGCCGAGAACGGCAGCCCGGCGGCGATTCGGGGCCTCATCGGCCGCTTCGAGATGGACTACGAGCACGGCATGAAAGACACCGCCGAGAAGGAGGAGGTCAGCCAGCTCCTCATCGGGCTCGGCCAGGCGGCGGTGGATCCCCTGCGGGCGTGCCTGCTCAAGACCGAGAAGTTCGCCCGGCCCCTCGCGCTCTACGCCCAGCTCACCAGCCAAGACGAGGCCATGCGCCTCACCGTGGAGATGATCGAGGCCGAGGCCACCCGCGCCGAGCTTCACCCCGACAAGCGGCGCAACCTGCTGGTGAAGCTCGCGGACTTTAAGGACGCCAGCCTCGTCGCCGTCGCCCGCTCGGCCTTGCCCGACTACGACGAGGGCTGCCGCTACGCCGCCGTCGAGGTGCTCGCCGCCCAAGACGAGACGGCAGAGGTTCGTGAGGGCCTGATCAGCGCCTTGGTGAACCCCAAAGAGGAGTCTACGCGCCTGCGCGCCCGGGTGGCGCACATCGCCTCCACCCGCCGCTGGGCCTTCGACGCCGAGTCCGCCGCCGCCTTAGAGGCCCGCCCCGTGCGGGGCTACGTCGTCCGCGACGGCGTGCTCGTCGCCACGGCTTAGGGGCGCTGGGCTCAGCGGCTCTGGTTGAGCCGGGTGGCCTCGGCGTAGGCGCGCTGGGCAGACTCGACGTCGCCGAGGGCCTCATACGCCGCGCCCTCGATGGCCCACAGCCGGGCGAGGTAGGGCGTGTTGCTGCTCGACCGGCTCTTCGCGGCCCGGATCGTGCTGAGCGCGGCGTTGGCGCTGCCGGCCTTGATCGAGTAGTCCGCGGCGCGACCGGCGAAGTCTTGGGCGACCCGGGCGTCGGCGTGGTTCACGAAGGGGCCCACGGCGGCGAAGGCGGCGGTGTAGTCGCCCTTGGCGGCGGCGGCCTTCGCCGTGGCCTCGGCGGCGCTGAGCTGGGCCACGAGGGTGGCGTCGGAGAGGCCCGTGTACCAGCTCGCCCGGTAGTCGGCGGGCATGGCCGCGGCGCGCTGGCTGGCGAGGGAGCTCGGAGCTTTCGCGGCGGTCTTCGTCGGGGCTGGCGCCGCGACGGCCTGGGCGTCGTAGTCCGCGCTGGCCTGGGCCCGCGCCTCCTCGGCCTCCGCGGGGACGGCGACGCTGTTGTTCGCCGCGCCTCGGCTGCTCATCGGCGTGCGATCCCGCCGAGCGGACTCCTTCGCGGCCAGGACGTCCTGCGACCGCGTCACGTCTCGGGTGGCCGTGCTGCCCGTCGAGGCGTAACCTTCGGCCGCGACGCCGCCGACGACGCCGTTCTGGCTGTACCCGCCCGCATCGTCGGCCTCCTCAGCGACCTTCTCGTCCAAGGCGAGGGCCTCTTGTTTTTTGCCGTAGCTGCCGTCCAAGACGAGGGTGTCTTCGTAGCGGGGGGCCGCGACGGGGGCGGCCTGGGCAGGCGGCGGCGGCGGCGAGGGGGTGACCTCGGTGAGCGGCATGGGGCCGCTCGTCTGCCGGCCCTGGGCCAGATCGGCCTTGGACTCGGCGATGTCGCCCAGGGGCATGACGCGCTGCGCCTCGGGCTCGGCGGGCGCGGCGGTCTGGGGCGCGTCCAACATCGGCGGCGCGGCGGCCTCGGGGGGCGCGGTGACCTCGTCTTGCAGCGGCAGCACGGTCACCAGCACCAGGGCGGCGGCGGCCAAGGCCCCGAGCGCGCCCCAGAGGCTCTGGCGGCGGTTGGGCGGGGCCGGGGCGACGGCGCCGCCGAAGTCGGGCACGTTCGCCGGGGCCGGCAGAGCCTCAGGCGCGGCGTCGGGCAGCGGCGCGGCGTGGGGGGCGAAGGGCCCGGCGGTCACCCCCGCGAGGATGTCATCGAGGCTCACCCGCGCGGCCGGGGCCATCGAGGGGCGCAGCGCGTAGGTCGCCTCGATGACCTCCGGGTCGAGCTCCTCTGGCGGAGGAGCCCCCGGATCGGCCTCCAGCCAATCTGCGAGCGTCGATGCCTGGCGTTCTTCGGGGGTCATCGCGGGGGGTACTTCTCTCGAAAGGCCTTGCAGGCGCGGTGGAGGATCACATCGAAGGTAGCCACGGTGACCTCCATCAGCGCGGCGCACTCTTCACGATCTTTGTCGTCGAGCAGGCGCAGGCGGAGGGCCTGGGCGTAGCGGGGGTTGATCTGCGCGAGAGACTCTTCGATGAGCTCCCGCGTCTCGATGAGCTCTTGGCCCCGATCAGGTCGGGGCGGCGGGACACCCATCACACGCTCGGGATCTTGCTCGGCCTTCTCGCGCAGCGCCTCTTGGCGTTTGTGCGCGCGGTGAACGTCCATCGCCCGGTTGATGGCGATGCGGCGCATCCAGAAGAAGACCGAACGATCCGCCGGGGTGTACTGGTGGATTCGTTCGAGCGCGAGGCGGAACGTGTCTCGAAGAACGTCCTCGGCGAGCTCGCGGATCGGCAGGCGGGGGAGGATCACGGCGCGAAAGAGGCGGTCCCCATAAGCGGCGTACAGCTCGCCCAAGGCCGCGCGCTCGCCACGCTTGAGCCGCTCGACGAGCCCAAGCTCGTGAGGAGGGTCGAGGAGCCCCTCGTCGGCGGTGGCAGCTCCCACCATCATCAGCGCTTGTTCGCTCCATCGTCAGCCTCCGGGCGGGCAACGACCGGAGGGAGGTGAACCTTACACCATTCAGCTCGACTCGGGGATCTCCAGCATCGTGCCGCGCCCGAGGATCCACGCCGGGTCCACATGACGCTTGAGCGCCACAAAGGAGGAGAGCACCTCGGGACCGACCATCTCCGCCAAGAACCGGCGTTTGAGCTTGCCGACGCCGTGCTCGGCGGAGACCGTGCCGCCCAGGGAGATCGCCTTGCGGAACAAGCCCGCCCACACCGCCCGGGCGGCGATCAGCTCCTCAGGGCTTCGTGGGAAGAGGTTCATGTGCAGGTGGTTGTCGCCGATGTGCCCGAAGAGCACATGGGGCAGGGTGACCTCGGCGTAGGCCGCCATCATCTCCGGCAGGGCCGCGTCAGGCACGGCGAAGTCGGTGCCGACCTTGGGCATCCCGTTGTGCGCCACGCGCTCGTTCACCGCCGCGGGCAAGGCGTGGCGGAAGAGGCGCAGGCGCTCTAGGCTCGACGGATCATCGGCGAAGATGACCGCGTTCATCATCGCGCCGCTCTCCTCCAGAGCCTCAAGCCAAGCCTCCATGAGCGCGTCCGCGTCCTCATCCGTGGCCTCTTGTTCACACCACAGGGCGGCCTGGGCGTCGGCGGGCAGGTCGGGCACCCGGGCGCGGACCATGTCCAGGCTGTGGCTGTCGAACCACTCCATGAGCCTCGGGGAGAGCGGCCCCACCCGCCGGTGCCTCATCACGAAGCTGAGGCCGGCCTCAGCGCTGGGGAAAGGGATGAGGATCGAGAACACCCGCTTGGGCAAGGCCGTCAGCCATAGCGTGGCCTCGGTGATCACGCCCAAGATGCCCTCGGAGCCGATGATCAGGTCGAGGAGGTTGTCTGCGGGGTAGAGCCCGGCCGCCGTCTTCACCTTGGGCTCACGCCAGTTGAGGCGGGGCCAGCTCGCCGGGATGGGCGTGTCGCGGGTGGCAGTGAGCAGCTCACCCGTCGGCAGCACCAGCTCGACGGCCTCCACCCAGGGCCGGGTGGGGCCGTAACAGAAGGTGCGGGCGCCCGAGGCGTTGCAGGCGATTGAGCCGCCGAGGCTGCACTCGTCCTTCGAGGTGGGGTCGGGCGGGTAAAACCGCCCCGTGGCCTCGATCTCCCGCTGCAGCTCGCCCAGGAGCACCCCACCCTCGGCGACGGCGTGATCGGGGCCGAGGGCGCGCACACGGTTCAGGCGCTCCGTGGAGAGCAGCCAGCCGCCATCGGGCACCGGGCCGCCCGTGGTGCTCGTGCGCTGGGCGGTGACGGTGACCGGGCGCCCCGCGGCCTGGCAGTCGCGGAGGATCGCCGCGACCTCTTGGGCGTTGTTCGGGCGCAAGAGCCCATCGGCGTGCCCCTCGGTGTTCGAGGCGTCACGCAGGTAGCCCAGGATGAGGCTCGGGTCGGTGATGAGGGCGGCGCCCATGCGGATCAGAACTCGCGGGTGTAGCCGATCATCGCCTGATCATCGCTCACGAAGAGCAGCACGCCGCCGCTGGCGACCAAGGCCCCGCCCGCGACCATGAGGCCGATCCCGGCGCGGTAGGGCCCGGCGACCTCGGCGTCGTAGATTCCTTGGGCCTCTTCACACAGCTCGGGGTTGGCGGGGCCGGTGGAGTCGGGGCCGCAGTTGCCCTCGTTGTACAGGGGGCCGTAGCTGTTCACATAGGCGCTGCGGGCCCCGGAGTACATCGCGGCGCCGACGCCGCCGACGCCTAAGCCGACGGCCAAGGCCGCGCCGCCGGCGACCTTCTTGCCCATGCCCTCTTTGGGCTCCTTGGGCTCCTTCGGGGGCTTGGTGGTGTCGATGGGGTTGGCGCCGCTCATCGGCGTGAGGCTGAGGTTCACCTGGGTCGAGCCGTTCGCCCGCACGGTGACGGGCTGCTCGGCGGGGTTGTAGCCGTCGAGCTCGGCCCGGACGACGTGGCTGCCTGATGGGATGTTGTTTAAGGTCTCGCTGCCCGTGGCGACCTGTTTGCCGTCGAGGAGCACCTTGGAGCTCGGGGGGCTGACCTGCACGACGACGGCGCCGAAGCCCTCCTCCAGAAGCTCAAAACGGAAGGTGGGCGCGCTGCCCATCTCCACGATCACCTCGCGCGTCTCGGGCACGAAGCCCGGCGCGGTCACCTGGAGCTTGTGTTTGCCGCAGGTCAGCTCGTCGGCGAAGGGCATCGGCACCATCTTGTCGTCGATGAGCACTGAAGCCGTCTCGGGGGTGACCTTGATCTGGGTGAAGCCGCCTTGGGTGCTCAGGTTGAGCTCGGCGCGGGCCTCGCGGCTGGGGGCGACATCGACGCTCGTGACGCCGCCGAGACAACGCTCGGGCACCTGCACCTGCACGAGGTGGTTGCCCGCGGGGACGTTGGGCACCGTGGCCGGGGTGGTGAGCCCGGTGTCTTTGCCATCGACGAGGATCTTGCCGTTGGGACCGCTGGACACGGTGACGGTGATCGAGCCTACATCTTGGGCGAAGGCCACCTGCGAGAAGGTCAGCAGCGAGAGCAGCAGCATCAGGGCCTCAGGAGAGATCTTTTTCTCAATCTTGAACCTTGCCACGACCGCGCGCAGAAGACAAGGCAAGCGGCGCCACCCGGCGCAGATCTCGCCCTGTATGATGGCCGCCGAGGCCCCCGATTCAAGGCCAAGAAGACCCCAAGATCCCCCTCTCCCTGCACAGGAGCGCAGAATGACCCCCTTCGGAATCCGCAAGAAGCTCAAGTCGCTCATGGGGCTCAGCACGAGCGCCGACGATCGTGCCCCGGCGAAGCGCCCCGAGCGCCCCAAGGTCACCCTGGTGCTCGTGGACGATCGGGGCAAGGAGCAGACCTTCTCCGGCGACGTCGGCTCGTCGCCCCTCTACATCAGCGGCAACATGGAGCGGCCCATCGCCTCGGGCTGCAACGACTCGTCCTGCGCCACCTGCCGGATTGAGGTCATCGAGGGCGCGGAGCACCTCTCGCCGCAGTCTCCCCGGGAGAAGCAGACCCTCGCCGCCAACGGCTTCCCGGCCAACCTGCGCCTCGGCTGCTGCTCGGAGATCACCGGGGGCACGGTCAAGGTGCGCGCCTACAACTTCGTGGACGTCTGACTAGCCGCCGACGCGGGTCATCACGCCCTCGAAGGGGGTGCCGCCCTCCTCCATGCAGCCGTGGCCCTCTCGTTTGCCCAGGACCATGGCCCGCACGGCCCTCGCGAGGGTGGCGTCATCGGCGCCCTCGCGCAGCATCGCCAACAAGGAGGGTGTGCCGTCGTCGCTCAGGCAGGTGCGCAGGCGACCGTCGGCCATCAGGCGCAGGCGGTTGCAGGTCGAGCAGAACTTCTCCGAGAGCGGCGAGATGAAGCCCACGATGAGGCCCGTCTCCCGCACCCTCCAGTAGACCGCCGGGCCGTCGCCCAAGCTCTCTTCGTGGCGATCGAGGGTGTAGCGGGCGCTGATCTTCGCGCGCAGCTCTCTCGCCGGGACGGACTGGTGCCAGCGCGCCTCAAAAGGCATGTACTCGATGAAGCGCAGCACCGTGCTCTCGGCGGTGTTTGAGAAGTGCTCCACCAGGGGCAGCACCTCGTCATCGTTCTCGCCGCGCAGGATCACGGCGTTGACCTTCACCGGGCGCATCCCGGCGGCGCGGGCGGCGTCGAGGCCGTCGAGCACCTTGTCGAGACGGCCCCCCCGGGTGAGCGCGGCGAAACGTTCGGGGTTCAGCGAGTCCAAGGACACGTTCACCCGGCGCATCCCGGCGGCGTAGAGGCGCTCGGCGCAGCCCGCGAGGCGGTGGCCGTTGGTGGTCATGGTGAGGTCGTCTAAGCCGGGGAGCCTGCCCAGGGCCTCGACGAGCAGCTCTAAGTCGGCGCGCACCAGGGGCTCACCGCCGGTCAGGCGCACCCGCCGCACGCCCAGGCCCACAAACACGCCGACCAGCCGGGCGATCTCCTCGTAGCTGAGGATGTCGGCCTTGGGCATCCAGGCCATGCCGTCTTCAGGCATACAGTAGACGCAGCGGAAGTTGCAGCGGTCGGTGACCGAGACCCGCAGGTAGGTGTGGACCCGCCCGAAGCGGTCGATGAGCGGGTTGGGTGCGTTCATCCAGCCACCTTACACGGGGAGAGCGCGGTTGACCGCGGTGGCGAGGCCCAAGAACACCTCCGCGATGGGGCCGTCCTCCAGAGAGGCCGGGCTGCCCTCGTCGCCGCCCTCACGCACGGCCTGGTCTAAGGGCACCTGGCCGAGCAGGGCCGTCTCGTAGCGCTGGGCGAGGCGCACACCGCCGCCTTCGCCGAAGGGGAAGATCTTGCCCGCGCCGCCGGGCAGCTCCATCCAGCTCATGTTCTCGACCACACCCAAGATGGGCACGTTGAGCTTCTTGAACATCTCCAGGCCGCGCACGGCGTCGAGGAGCGCGATGTCTTGCGGCGTGGTGACGATGACGGCCCCGGCGATGGGCGCGCCCTGGATCATCGTGAGCTGGGCGTCGCCGGTGCCCGGGGGCAGATCGACGATGAGGTAGTCGAGCGGCGCCCAGGCCACGTCATGCAAGAACTGCTTGACCACACCCATGACCATAGGCCCGCGCCAGATGATGGGCTCGGCGTCGTCCACCATGAAGCCGATGGACATACACTTCACGCCATAGGACATGAGCGGGAGCACCTTCTTCTCGGCGTTCGCCATGGGTTTGCCCTTGATGTGCATCATCAGGGGCAAAGACGGGCCGTAGATGTCGGCGTCCATGAGGCCGACGAGGTAACCCAGCTTGGCCAAGCTCACGGCGAGGTTGGTGGCCACGGTGGACTTGCCGACGCCACCTTTGCCCGAGGCCACGGCGACGAGGTGTTTGACGCCGGGGATAGGCTGCAGGGTGATCGGCCCGCCGTGGGCCTGCATCCCGGGGCCCGACATGCCCCGCACGGGGTCGGGGGCCTTGGGCGGCGCGGCGGCGGCGGGGCGAGGGCTGGCGGGTGTGGCGGCGCGGCGCACGCCCTCGACGAGCACGTTGGGCACCACCTCCCCCGGCCAGCCGTGCTCGCGGATGTTGAGCGCGAGGGCCTCGACCATCCGCGCCCGGTCGTCGCGGCTGTGCTGGGCGGTGAACTCAAAGTTGAACTTGAGGGCGTTGTCCTCGACGCGGCCATCGGTGAGCATCCCGGCGAGCCACACCGACTTGTTGGAGATCGGGTCGCGGACGCGGGTGCCCGCGGGCTCAAGCACGGCGCGCGCGGTGTCGAAGGCGCTGGGGTCGGCGGTCATGGGGCTCCTCGGGGGTGCGGGAGCCAGAAGTTAACCGCCGAGCGCCGGGAAGGAAGGGGGGCGGCGGCGCCGGGTGAGGAGCAGGGCGGCGCCGAGGAGGACGAGCCCCGGCGCCTGGGTGCTGAGCTTGGCGCAGGACCAGCGGGAATCTTTGGGCTCCTCCTCTGGGACAGGGGTGCAGGTGGGGGTCTCGATCCCGAAGAGCATGGAGTCTCCAGTTTGACCCTCACAGCACCAATCAGGGCCCAAGAAGCTCCAGTTGTACGCGCCGAGCATGTCTCCAGCGTCGTTGAAGTAGTATCGACTGCCACCTTCGTTGTGCGAAAACTCGACGATTGACGCGACGTCGCTTCCCGGTCCGCAGCGCGTGATCTCTGTCCCAGGGCCATCCTCCCCGTCTGTTGTCTCATCGAAGGTAGGACAGTCACCGTTATAAATCTCTGCACAGAACTCGTCTGGACCAAAAAGTTTGCAGGCGCCGTCCTCGTAGATGGCACCCTCGTAGTTGTCGGGTGAGCATTCGTCCTCAGCGAGCGCCACGCTCGGCAGGGTGAAGAGGAGGAGCGAGGGGAGGCTCATGGCTGGCGTCTCCGGCGGAGGGTGAGCAGGGAAGAGGCGGCGAGGAGGACGAGCCCCGGCGCTTGGGGGCTGAGCTTGGCGCAGGACCAGCGGGAGTCTTTGGGCTCCTCCTCTGGGACGGGGGTGCAGGTGGCGGGCTCGATCCCGAAGAGCATGGCCTCGCCGACTTGACCCTCACAACACCAACCCGTGCCCTCGGAGATCCACTGGTAGGCGCCGATCATCTCCCCGGCCTCGTTGAAGTAGTACTCTGTTCCCCCTTCGGTGTAGGTGAACTCGACGATCACCGCGGCGTCGCTCCCCGGTCCGCAGCGCGTGATCTCTCCCCGTTGGCCCTCCACCCCGTCTGTTATCTCATCGTAGGTGGGGCAGTCGTCGTTATAAATGTCAGCACAGAACTCCTCGGGTCCGAACAGTGTGCAAGAGCCATCGTCATAGATAGCGTTCTCGTAGGCGTCCGGTGAGCAGGCCTCCTCAGCATGGGCGGGCGAGGAGAGCAGGAGCAGCAGCGTGATCACGGCATCACACACAAAAACCCCTCGGCGGTGAACACGCCGGGGAGCTCGTCAAAGGTCCAGTCATAACGTTCGCCGTCGTTGACCAGCGCCGTCTCACCTTGATGACACGCCGTCTCATCGGGGCTGATGACGACGGGCCACCAGGTGCCGGGCTTGTTGGGGTAGACAAGCTGGGTGTCGGCGGCGACGGGGAGATAGATGCTGATCCCCACGTTCTCCGTAGACTGAAAGCTGTAGCCGCCCAGATCAATCGAGGTGTATAGACCGAGCTTTACTTGGGGCTCGGGCGGCTCGGTGTCCACGCCGCTCGCCGAGTCCTCGGACGGCGAGTCCTTCACTTGGCTGTCGTCGTCTGTGTCGCGCGACTTGGTGCAGGCCAAGGTGAGCCCGAGGAGGAGCGGCGTCAACAATGTCGAGAGGCGGCGGGGGATCATCGGGTGTCCGGGGCGGCTTGGGGTCATGGTGGCTTTAAGCATCATAGAGGAGGGGAGCGTAGGGCGGGCGAGAGTTTGAGGGGCCGCGCCGCCTCCCGCCGTCGGGAGTCGAGGCCACCCTCCGCCTGCGAGCGTGCGCGGCGCGGGCCCGCGCGCCACGGCCGAGGCCCACGATGATCTTC
>JAKLKE010000059.1:3362-22428 GCA_023150775.1 Myxococcota bacterium | reverse complement strand
CGACGGAGGTGAACACCACGGGCACGGATCCCCTCGACTCCGACTCCGACGATGACGGCCTCAACGACTCCACCGAGGTGAACACCACGGGCACGGATCCCCTCGACGCCGACAGCGACGACGACGACCTGAACGACTCCACCGAGGTGAACACCACCAAGACCGATCCCAACGACGCCGACTCCGACGACGACGGCCTTGAGGACGGCGAAGAGGTGAACACCACGGGCACCGACCCCAACGACGCCGACAGCGACGACGACGATCTCACCGACGGCGAAGAGGTCGAGACGACGGGCACGAACCCGAACGACGAGGACTCCGACAACGACGGCCTCGATGACGGCGAAGAGGTCAACGAGCACGGCACGGATCCCAACGACGCCGACACCGACGGAGGCGGCGTCTCCGACGGCGTCGAGGTGCTCGTCAACGAGACCGACCCCTTGGACCCCAGCGATGACGGTCTCGACAACCGCGACGACGACGGCGACGGCCTGACCAACAGCGAGGAGGAGGTGCTCGGCACCGATCCCAACGACGCCGACACCGACGACGACAGCCTTGAGGACGGCGAAGAGGTCGACACCATCGGCACCGACCCGACCGACGCCGACACCGACGGCGACGGGGTGGAGGACGACGACGAGCTCGTGCTCGGCACGGATCCCGTAGACGCCGACAGCGACAACGACGGCCTCGACGACGGCGACGAGATCGACCTCGGCACGGATCCCCTCGACTCCGACAGCGACGACGACAACCTCACCGACGCTGAAGAGGTCAACACCTACGACACCGACCCCCTCGACGCCGACAGCGACGACGACGGCCTCACCGACGGCGACGAGGTCCAGGTCACCGGGACCGACCCCACCGACAGCGACAGCGACGACGACGCGCTCTCCGACGGCGACGAGGTCAACACCTACGAGACCGATCCCAACGACAGCGACACCGACGACGGCGGCGCGAGCGACGGCCTGGAGGTGCTCGTTGACGGCACGGATCCCCTCGACGGCTCTGATGACGTCGTTGACCGCCCCGACACCGACGGCGACGGCCTGAACGACGCTGAAGAGGAGCTCTACGGCACGGACCCGAACGACGCCGACACCGACGATGACGGCCTCAGCGACGGCGAAGAGGTCCTGGAGACGGGCACGGATCCCCTCGACGCCGACTCCGACGACGACGACCTCGACGACGGCCTAGAGATCGACACCACGGGCACCGACCCCAACGACGCCGACACCGACAACGACGGCCTGAACGACGGCGAAGAGCTCGACCTGGGCACGGATCCCCTCGATGACGACAGCGACGACGACGGCCTGAACGACGGCGACGAGGTCAACGAGACGGGCACGGATCCCCTCGACTCCGACACCGACGGCGACGGCCTCACCGACGGCGACGAGGTCAACGAGACCGAGACCGATCCCCTCGACGCTGACAGCGACGACGACGATCTGAACGACGGCGACGAGGTGAACACCCACGGCACCGACCCCAACGACGCCGACACCGACGACGGCGGCCGTGAGGACGGCGACGAGGTGCTCAACGACGGCACGGATCCCCTCGATCCCAGCGATGACGCCCAAGATGCCGACGGCGACGGCCTCACCGACGACGACGAGCTGGAGATCGGCACGGATCCCAACGACGCCGACACCGACGACGACGGCTTAGAGGACGGCGAAGAGGTGAACGAGACGGGCACCGACCCGCTGGACACCGACACCGACGACGACGGCCTCACCGACGGCGAAGAGGTCGATGAGTACGGCACCGACCCGCTCAACGGCGACACGGACGGCGGCGGCTCGTCAGACGGCGATGAGGTGGCCAACGGCACCAATCCTCTGGACGACGCCGACGACGTCAGCGTGCTCGACGGCGTGTTTAAGGGCGGCAGCGGCCTCTCTTGCGCCACCGCCGAGTCCTCCGCGGCGCCGTCCGGCTGGCTGATGGCGGCGCTTGGCGCCTTGGGCCTGCTCATCCGCCGCAAACGCTGAGGGGCCCTGACGCTCCAGGCGTGGTAGCTTGAGGCCATTGTCTGGAGCGCCCATGTCCGCCCCCCGTCCGAAGCTCGAAGAGATCCTCGAATTCCCCGCGACCTTCACCTTTCAGGTGATCGCCGTACACACCGAGGTGCTCGTCGAGCAGTGCGTCGCCATCGTGGAGCGGGTGCTCGACCGCCGGATCATCCAGGTGGCCGAGCGCGCGTCCTCGGCGGCGCGCTATCGTGCGGTGCGGGTGACGACGACGGTGCTCAGCGCCGATGAGGTGCGGGCGGTCTACGCCGAGCTCAACGGCCTCCCCGACGTGAAGCTCCTGCTCTGAGCCCGCTCAGCTTCGCTCGGCTTGGGTGAGGAGCCGGTGCAGCAGGCGGCCTTCGGGCCCACGCACCCCCAGCGGCAGCCAGCTTGGGCCTGGGCGGAGCGGCGCCCCGGACTCTCGCTCGACGCAGAGGCCCAGGACGAAGCCCGCCAAGGCGTCGTGCTCATGGGCCTTGAGCCAACGACGCGCCCGGACGACGCGCTCGTCCTCGAAGGGCGTCTGGAGGAGCAGCAGGCAGGCCAAGGCGGCGGCGGTGCGGGCGACGTCCCCCTCGACGCTGCCATCGGGGCCGACAGACGCGCTCAAGAGCCGATGTGGATCGTCCACCGCGCCGAGGGCAGCGGGGTTGGGGCCATGATCTCCACAGCGGGCCTGAGACGTTCGGCTCACGGTACACTATGATGCGGGAGGAGGTTGGATGGCCGCGCCCCCGAAAGGATCCCCGCCCGTTCACGAGGAGGAAGACTCCGCGCAACGAACGACGTGGGTGCGCATCAAGAACCCCGAAGATCTCGCCGCCTTGGGCCGTGCTCCCCAAGGCCAGGCGCCGCCGCTCCCCGCCGCTCCAGCGCGTAACGTCCGGCCAAGCGCCCCTCCGCCGCCGGCCGATCCCGCGAACCCCTTCGCCGGGGCCAGCCGGGACGATCGTTCCACCCAGCTCCGCCTGCAGAGTGAAGGCGCGCGGGGCTGGCTGATCACCCTCATCGCCTTCTTCTTCGGCCTGCTCTTGGCCTTGGCGATGGCGATGGCCGTAGGCCGCTGAGCGCCGCGGCGTCGGTCACGCTGTAACCAAAGCGTGTGCCTGTCAGCGTTGTGCGGCGCCGATCCCATCCATCTTGGGTCGGCGGGCCGTTTGGGCGTTGGCACAAGTCTTGCTGACTTGGCGTCGTCGCTGAGGGCTGGTCCTCGGCGCCAAGCCTGAGGTCAGCATGGTGAACGTCGTCGAAGAGGCGGTCTACGAGGAGCGTGGGGGGCGGGAGCAGGCGGCGGTGGCGCGGTGGGAGGCGCTCACGGCCCTCGCCGAGCGGGCGCGGGCGGCGCGGGTTCGGTCAGACGAGGGCCTACGCGCCTTGGAGGAGCGGGTGGACGCGGCGGCGGGCCGGCGGCTCAGCGCGGCGCGGTCGGGGCGGGACGCCTTGGAGGAGGGGGCCTGGGGGGTCGCCGCCGAGGCGAGGCGGCTGGGGGAGGCCGCCCGAGCCTCCGCCGCGCGTCTGGGGCGCCTCGACGCCGTAGACGGCCTGGTCGCCCAGGCGGCGGGTCGGGTCGGCGCCCTGGCCCGGGGTCGTAAAGCGGCGCTCAGCCGGGCGGCTTGGGCGGCCGAGGCTGAGGTCGGGCGGGTGTGGGCCCAGGTCACCCTCGCGCGCCGCGCAGTAGACAGCCACGCGCGGATCGAGCTCCAGGCCCTCAAGGGCGCCGTGGAGCAGGTGTTCTGCCCCGGCCGGGATCACGATCGTGGCCTCCGCTCCCTGCAGTCCGCGCTTGTGGCCTGGGAGGCCCGGCACATCGAGGCCCTCGATCAGGCGAGCGCGCCGCTCCACATCGAGCTTGGCCTGCAGGCGGCGCTCCTCGACGGCGCGATCAGCACCCAGCGCCGCGAGGCCGAGGCCGATCAGGCGGCGATCCTCGCCGGGCTCAGCGCCGGGCTGCGGGTGATCACCCCCGAGGCGTCGCCGCGAGATCAGGCCTTGCTGTCGAGCTCCGACCAGCGCGCCCAGACCGACTCCAGCTCTTGGCTCAGCGCGGCGTGGCGCCGCTGCAGCGCCTGGGCGTCGGCTTTGGGGTCGCGGTAGGTGGCCGGGTCGGCCAGGCGCTCGTCGATGACGGCCAGCTCAGACTCGATGTCTTCCACCCGCTTGGGCAAGGCCGCGAGCTCCTGCTTCTCTTTCCAGCTCAGGCCCTTCTTGGCCGGGCGCGGGGCCTCGGCCCGGGGCTCGACGGCGGCGCGGGCCTTCGTCGCGGCGGCGGCCAGGGCGGCGGCGCGGCGCTCTTTGGCGGCGGCTTGGGCCTGCAAGCGGGTGGCGTAGGTGCCGCAGCGCCCGCCCTCCTCAAAGGCGAGCACGCTCGTGCACACGCGGTCGAGTAAGGCACGATCGTGGGTGACGACGACGACCGCGCCGTCAAAGCTCAAGAGCGCCTCCTCCAACACCCGCAGGGTCATCAGGTCGAGGTCGTTCGTGGGCTCGTCGAGCAGGAGCACCGAGGCGCCCTTGAGCAGGAGCCGCGCCATGAGCAGCCGGGCGCGCTCACCGCCGGAGAGGGTGCGCACACGCTGGTCAAGCTGCTGGCGCCCGAACAGAAACCGCCCCAAGAAGCTCGTGACGTGGACGTCTTCGCCGCCGACCCGCACGCTCGTGTTGCCGCCGCCCGCGGCCTCCATCACCGTGTCGTCAGGGTCTAAGCCCGTGCGGTGCTGGTCCAAGGTGGCGATGACGACGCGGGGGCCAAAGTTGAGGCGCCCGGCGTCGGCTTGTTCTGTCCCGGCGATCACCCGCAAGAGCGTCGATTTGCCCGCGCCGTTGGGCCCCATGATCCCCAGGCGATCCCCGGGGCGTAAGGTGAGATCGAGGCCGGGGAGGATCACCCGATCGCCGTAGCGTTTTTTGAGCCCCGTGGCCTCGACCAAGGTGCGGCCACGGTCGAGCCCGGCGCGCAGATCGAGGCTGAAGGGCTTCTCTTTGGCCATGGGCCGGGTCTTCATCAAGGCGTCGAGGCGCTTGAGCCGGGCCTGCTGCTTCGTCGTGCGCGCGGCGGGGGAGCGTGAGGCCCACTCGGCCTCCCGGGCGATGAGCGAGAGGCGCTGATCCTCAGCCTTCGAGAGCGCGGCCTGACGCTCGGCGCGGGAGATGAGGTAGTCGCCGTAGCTGCCGTCATAGGAGACGCAGAGGCCGTCATCGACCTCGACGATGCGCGTGGCGAGGGCCTCCAAGAGGTAGCGGTCGTGGGTGACCAACACGGCGGCGCCGCGGTACTCCGTGAGCCAGCCCTGCAGCTCATCGACGGCTTCAGCGTCGAGGTGGTTGGTGGGCTCGTCGAGAAGCAGAAGCTCGGAGGAGCTCAACAAGGCCAGGGCCAAGGCGACGCGGCGGGTCTCGCCGCCGGAGAGCCGGGCGAGGGGGGCCGAACGATCCGGGGCGCCGAGCAAGGTGAGGAGCGCGTCGACCTTGTGATCCTGCACCCAGCCCGCGGCGTCGAGGCGCTGCTGGGCGTCTTGGGCGGCGGCCTCGTCGCCGATGGCGTGGGCGCGCTCAAAGGCGGCGAGGAGCCCCCGATGCCAGGCCAAGGCACGATCGACGGCGTCACCGACGCTGCCTTCGCCGAGCATGGGCTCCTGGGCGAGGTGGCCGAGCTGCGTCGGGCGCTGCACCGTGCCCGCGTCAGGCGGCTCGGCCCCGGCGAGGATCGCCAAGAGCGTCGATTTGCCGCAGCCGTTTGGCCCGACGAGGCCGACCCGCTCACCGGCCTCGACGTTGAGATCGCAGCCGCGCAGCACCACGCGGTCACCATACGCGCGCTCAACGCCACGGCAGGTGAGCACCGCCACAGAACCTCCAGAGACAAAAATCCCGCCGGGGAGAACCGGCGGGAAGATGGTGCCGAGAACAGGAATCGAACCTGCGACCTACTGATTACGAATCAGTTGCTCTACCGACTGAGCTATCTCGGCCTGCGGGTGCTCTGTTATCGGGGATCGCGCCGGACGTCAACTGCCTCGCCGTCGCCTGGGGCTTTGAGATGGCGGGCTCCTTGAGGTATGCTCAGCCTGATGAATCCGCTCCTCCTGCTCGCATCCCTTTTTTCGCCCGCGCTCGCCCAAGACGTCCTGGTCTCGGAGTTTGAGAGCGAGAGCGTCACCGACATCGCCATCGCGCTCACCTTGCAGGACATGTTCCTCGCCGAGCTGGAGCGCCAAGGCGTCAAAGCCGCGAGCCCAGAGCAGCTCAAGGCCAACAAGCTGCACCCGCCCGAGGGCTGCTTGGCCCAGCCGGGCTGCCCCAAGGCTGTGCTCACCCACTGGGAGTCGCCGCTCATCGTGTTCACCTCGGTGCGCACCTTGGACTCCGGCGTGCTCTCGGTCGTGGTGCGGGTCTACGACGCTGAAGACGAAAAACGCGCCCTTCGGGAGATCGCTGAGGAGATCCCCCAGGGCCAAGAGGCGGAGTTTTGCCGCCTCGCCGCGGGCAAGATCCGGGGCGACCTCAAGCTCTACAAGGCCCGCCCGGCGGGCAAGCCCCTGCCCAAGTCGCCGTACCCCTTCTTGGCGCCGGTGCCGCCGCCCGACATCGATGATGACTTTGACCCAACGCTTCTCAAAGATCCCCCAGTGGGTCCAGTGAAGCCCCCGGTGGACCCGGTGAAGCCGCCCATCGATCCGGTGAAGCCGCCCATCGATCCGGTGGATCCGGTCGATCCTGTGAAGCCGCCCATCGATCCGGTGACGCCGCCGGTCGGGGCCACCGAGTCCTGCGCCCGCTCTGAAGAGGAGCGCAAGGCGCTTGGCCTCTCGCCGAACCTCTACACGGCCTTCTGCACGAGCGGGAAGTCGCCGGAGGCCTTCGCCGCCGACCGCCGCCTGCGCGGGGGCAGCGTCGGCTTTGAGCTGAGCGCCGGCGCGCCGATTCAGTGGTTTGAGCGTAACTATGACGTGGCTTATGGCGTCGGCTCCAACGGAGACGTGTCGAGCCCGCACCTCATCGACAGCCTGGTCGCCACGGGCATGAGCGTTGATGGCGGCACCCCGACGGTGCTCACCCGGGCGGCGCTGTCGTTTCATCCGGGCCAGGCCGTCGAGCTGGGCCTCGCCGGAGGCCTCTCGCTGAACCAGCGCGGGACCGCCCAAGCGCTGGCCGTCACCGCCGCAGACGGTGGCTACCAAGGCGACGGCGCTGAGGTCGCCCTCGGCGGATCCGCCGGCTACATCGAGCCCTTCGTGCGCCTCTACCCCATCACCAGCGGCGTTTTTAAGCCCTATGTGTCGGGCTCGTTGACCGTGCTCTTCTCCCCGGCGCTCAGCGCGGACTCGCTCAGCGATCTCGGCGTGCCCAGCGAGTTTGACGGCGACACGCCCTACACCAACCGCCCGATGAAGTCGGTGGGCATGGCCACCGGCGGCGCGGGCGTCTCGCTGGACGTCAGCCAGACCTTCTCGATCTTCGCTGAGGGCCTGTACTCGATGGTCTTGCCCACGACGAACAGCCCCGATCAGTGCCGTGGGGACAAGACCTTCGGGCTCTCCACAGACCTCCGCTGCTCCCAGGCCTTGGCCGCCGCCGCCGAAGAGGAGGGCTGGATGACCGGCTCCAACCTCACCAACGGCACCGCCGCGGTCCTCGCCGGCGCGCAGACCGGCGAGCTCTTCTCCACCGCGGTGCGGGTGAACGTCGGCGTTCAGCTCCGGTTTCCTTGAGCCCGTGAAGGCCCCGCCGCCCCCGCCTCGCCCTTGGTCAGAGGGCCCCGCCTACGCGTGGACCGGCGACGGCTGGGGCGCGTCCGCCTCCCTCGCGCCGGGCGCCGCCCGGTCGGGTCGCCTGCGGATCTTGACCTTCAACCTGCTCTTTGATCTCTACGATGCGCCTCGTGTGCGCCTCGGCGAGCGGCTCCCGGCGATCTCGGCCCTGCTTCAGGCCGCCGACGCCGACCTCATCGCCCTCCAAGAGGTCACCCCCGGCGTGGTCGAGGCCATCGGCGCCTGGCCTTGGGTGCGCGCGGCCTACCGCATGAGCGAAGGCCCCGAGGCCCTCGGCGTGCGGCCGTATGGCCAGCTCTGGCTCTCGCGCCTGCCGGTGGAGCGGGTGGCGCGCTTGAGCTTACCGCGCAGCAAAGCCGCCACGGCGGTGCGGGTGAACGTCGGCGGTGTGCCGCTCCAGGCCATCTCCGTGCACCTCTCTTCCGATCTGCACGCCGACGGCCCACGCATCCGCCAAGAGCAGCTCCGGGTGCTCTTACGCTCGGTGCGGGAGCCCTTCGGTGGGGTGTCGATCCTCGCCGGAGACTTCAACTTCGGCGACGAGGAGTCTCCCGAGGCCCTCCACAGCAGCGGCTTCGTCGATCTCTGGCCGACCTTACGACCGGGAGAGGCGGGGCTGAGCTTTGATCCCAGCCGCAACCCCCTCGCCGCGGGCATCGGGCCCCACGTCACCGCCCGGCGCCTCGATCGGGTGATGCTGCGGGCCAGCTCCGGTCGGGTGCGCCCACGCTCGGCGGCGCTGGTCGGCGAAGGCATGATCCCCGGCGCGGATCCGCCGATTCAGCCCTCAGATCATTTTGGGCTCTTGGTGGAGCTGGGCCTCGTCGGGGCGTAGGCGCGCCTAACGGAACGCGACGCTCACCTCGGCGAGCATTCGTAGGCCCAGCGCACGAAAGGCCGCGTCGTCGTCCACGGCGTAGCGGACGGTGAGCTCGCGGGTGGTCACCTGGGCCTCGCCGGGGCTCTGGGGCGCGCCCAGCACGAGGTCCACCCCGGCGCGAACGCCCAGGCCCAGGGCCGTGGTGCGCCCGGCGCGGCGGTAGTTCATCGACAGCTCGGCGGAGGGGATGTGGGCCAAGGCGCTGGCGTAGACGGCCCAGTCGTCGTCGGGATCCGGGGTTGTATCGCACTGCAGGCCCTCGCCGCTGGCGCCCACGCAGCCCATGGCCACGCCGGGGATCACGCCGTAGCGGTAGCCGAGGGTGGGGCGTAAGGCGAGGGGGCCGCCGATCATCAGCTCCCGGCCCACCCGCAGCCCTCCGGCGACGCTTCGGGCGCTCGCCGCCGGGCCGGCGTTCACCATCACCCAGCTCCGCGCGCTCCAGTCCACCGTCGCGCCGACGAGCCACCCGGCGACGGGCTGGGTGAAGGCGACCTGAAGCTCCAGCGACGGCGCGTAGTGCGCGGCCTGGGGGCCAAACAGCGTCGAGACCCCGCTCGCGAGCTCCAAGCGGCTCACCTGCAAGGCCGAGAAGCCCTTCGCGCCGAGCTGGCCCATGGCCAGAGGCAGGCTGGCCTCGGCGCCGGGCGTCACGGTCACCGCCTGGCCTTGAACGGCGTAGTCGCCTTGAGGCAGGGCCACCCGGGCGGGCAGGCTGACGCCGTGGGTCCAGGCGAGGCTCAGGGCCTCGACGCAGCGTTTGTGCTCGGGGTTGAGCAGCATCGACTGGGGCTCAAGCTGGAGCCGAGAGAACATGCCCTCGTGGGGCGCGGAGACGGTGAGCACGCCATGCTGGCCGCGAAGATCCGCCGCGAAGCTCAAGATCTCGGCGCGTGTGCCCGCGTCGTCGATGAGCGCGGCGGCCCGCTCGGCGGCGAGCCAGGCGCCCTCAGCGTCACAGACCGTGAGCCGGGCCCCGGCGAGGGCCCACCACAACGCCGCGCTCTCGGCCCCGGCGGGGGTGGCGGCGGCGGCCTCCAGCTCGGCCCGGGCGTCCTCCACCCAGCCCCGGCGGGTGAAGAGTTTGGCCTGGTCCAGGGCATGTTGCACCGCAGCATCCTCAGCCTGGCCGGGCTCGGCGCCCCGGGCCGAGGGCGCCCACAAAGACAGCAGCGCGAGGAGGCCGAAGATCATGGGGCGCTCGGGTGGTGGCAGGCGAGGAGGTGCGCGTCCCCACGATCGGTCAGGGGCGGCGTCTCCTCTGTACACCGCGCGGTGGCCCCCGCGCAGCGTCGCGCCAAGGCGCAGCCCCGAGGCGAGGGCTCGGCCTCGGGGTTCAAGGCGTGGCCCGGCGTGGGGCGACCGGCGGCGCGCAGGGCGGCGGCGGTGAAGGGGTGGTGGGGGAGCTGGCCCAGGCGCCGCGCCGGGAAGCCCTCCACCACGCGGCCTTGAACCATGACCAGCAGACGATCACAGGCCCAGGCGACCAGGGGCAGATCGTGGGAGATGAGCAGCACGGCGCGCCCTTGGGCCCCACGACCGGCGAGGAGCAGGTCGAGGAGCTCGGCCTTGCGGTGGGCGTCGAGGCCGGCGGTGGGCTCATCGGCGACGATGAGGCGCGGCGAGGCGAGGAGCACCCGGCCCAGGCCCAGGCGGCGGCGCTCCCCGCCGGAGAGCTCCCCGGGCAAGGCCTGAAGGCGGGCGCTGAGGCCCATCGCCTCGGCCATCGCCTCGGCGCGCTCGACGGGGCCGCCACCTTCGCCCGGGTGCAGCCGCGCGGACTCAATGAGGTGCTCCGAGGCCGTCAGGCCGGGGTTGAGCATCCCGTCTGGGTCTTGCAGGACGAGCTGCGCGCCCCTCCGCCACGCGCGGCGGGCGGCGCCGGCGGCTGGCATCGCCACGCCGTCGAGGAGCACTTGCCCGGCGTCGGCGGGGATGAGGCCCAAGGCGGCCCGTGCCACGGTGGTCTTGCCCGAGCCCGACTCACCGATGAGGCCCAAGACCTCCCCCGGCGCGAGCTGCAGCGACACGTCGTCCACGGCCACCCGGCGCCCCCAGAGGCCCGCGGCGAAGCTCACCCGCAGGCCAGAGACCGCGAGGCGTGGCGTGGCGGCGCCGCTCACAGCCAGCCCCCAGAGACCCGCGCCGTGGCGTCTCGAAGGGCCACCGCCGCGGGGT
This sequence comes from Myxococcota bacterium, assembly GCA_023150775.1. Lineage (GTDB taxonomy): Bacteria > Myxococcota_A > UBA796 > UBA796 > CAJQPC01 > JADKFE01. The sequence continues at coordinate 11,560 of JAKLKE010000059.1, read as the reverse complement.
GGCGCAGGTCTTGGAGGTCCCGGGCCGGGCAGTCGGCGACGATCTCCCCGGCGTGCATCACGAGCAGGGTGTCGGCGAGGCGCGGCACGACGCGTAGGTCATGGGTGACGAGCAGCACGGCGACGCCCTCCTCATCAACCAAGGCGCGTAGGGTGGCGAGCACGGCCTCTTGCACCGTGGGGTCGAGGCCCGTGGTGGGCTCATCGGCGAGCAAAAACCGCGCGCCCCGGGCCAAAGCCAAGGCGACGTTCACCCGCTGGGCCATGCCGCCGGAGAGCTCGTGGGGGTAGAGGCGGCTCACCCGGTCGGCGTCGCGCTGCCCGGCCCGGGCCAGCCAGTGCGCGGGCGGCTGATCCTGCCCCGCGCGGCGGGCGACGGCGCTGAGCTGGGCGCCGACCTCACGCAGCGGGTCTAAGGCGGCGCGGCCGTCTTGGGGGATCCAGCCCAACACCGCCCCGCGCAGGGTGGCGAAGGACCGCTCGACGGCGGCGGCGTCGGGCAAGGCGTCGTAAGGTCGGGTGAGCCGCGCGCCGTCCTGAACCGTGAGGCGCCCGGCGGTGACGGTCAGGCCGCTCAGGCCGAGCAGGGCGCGCACGGTGAGGCTCTTGCCGCTGCCCGAGGCGCCGACCAAGGCGGTTAACTGACCGCTGGTCATTTGTAGCGAGACGCCGCGCAGGAGGGGGCTCCCAGCGGCGTCCGCGAGCTGCAGGCCCTCCAAGGTGAGGGCTCGCTCAGCCACGGCGGGCCTCGGGCTCATTCAGCCAGGCCAAGGCCACGCAGGTGACCCAGAGGGTGAACGCCGGGGCGGCGGCGGCCCAGGGGTTGCCGTCGATGCCCCACTCAAAGCTCAGCATGTTGCCCCAAGACGGCGTCGGCTCGGCCACGCCGAGGTCTCCCAGGTACGAGAGCGTGGTCTCTAAGGTGAGCACGGCGGCGAAGAGCGTGAGCGCCTGCCGGGCGAGCAGCCCCCGACACCCCACCCAGAGCAGGTGGTGGGTGAGCACCCGCCAGGGCGGCACCCCGTGGGCCTCCAAAGCGAGCACCAGCTCCGCCTGCCGCAGCGACTCCAGCCGCGCCCGCACGGCCTCGGCCACCCGAGGCGCCCAGGCCAGCCCCGCCAAGGCGCCGAGCACCTGGGGCGTGGGCCCAAAGATCGCCGCGCCCAGACACACGAGGCCCAAGGTCGGCACCGACTCCACCGAGGCCATGAGCGCCCGCTGCCCCGCCGCGACGAGCCCCCCAAACCAGCCCGCCGCCGCGCCGACGGGCACCCCCAGGCCCAAGGCGCCGACGCAGGCGATGGCCCCCGGCGTCACGAAGGCCCAGGCGCCGACGACCAGCCGCGCCAGCACGTCGCGCCCGAGGTGATCCCGGCCCAGCGGCGCGTCAAAGCTCGGCCCCGCCGACGCCAGGGGCGTGACCACCTCCAAGGCCCGAGCCCCCCAGGCGAGGCCCAAGGCCAAGACGAGGCCCAGGACGGCGACGGCCCTCACGCCGCCTCCCGCAGCCGAGGATCGAGCCAGAGCCGGGCGAGATCGCTCAAGAGCCGCGCCGAGGCCACGACCAGCGCCGCGCTCGCCGCCAGACCGCAGGCCAAGGGCAGGTCACGCTGGCTGCAGGCCCGCCAGAACAGGTCTCCGGCGCCGTTGAGCTGCAAGGCGCGCTCGACGACGATGAGCCCGCCGAGCACCACGGCCACGTGGGACGCCCCGACCTCCACCAGCGGCGGCAGGAGATTTCGCAGCGCCACGGGCCAGGCGGGCTCCCCCCGGGCTTGGGCGGCCAAGACAAAGGGCGCGCGGCGCACCCGGCTCAGCTCTTGGGCGGTCGCGGCCTGAAGCTCCGCGAGGCTCGACGAGCCCCAGGCCAAGGCGCAGGCCCCGATCGTCCACCGCAGGCTCGACTCGGCGTCGGGCAGCGCGAACCAGTCAGGCCGCTGGAGGTGCCCCGACTCGATGAGCGCCCAGGCGCCCTCGTTGAGCCCGGTCATCACCGCGTAGAGCGCCAAGAACACCGGCGCCGCCGAGAGGATTAAGGTGAGCCGCCGCGCCCGCCCGCCGCCGAAGCCCAGGGGCAAGGCGAGGCCCAGCCCCAAGGCCAAGGCCGCCACGACCAGGCCCGCCGAGCGCGCCCCAGACGTGGTGATGAGCGCCCCCACCGAGGCGCCGGGCCGCACGGTCAAGGACTCGCCGAGATCCCCCTGGACCGCGCCGAGCACAAAACGCCCCCAGCGGGTGAGGAGCGGCTCGTTGAGGCCCCACTCGGCGCTCAAGGCCTCCCGCAGGGCGGCGTCGTTGGCGGCGAGATCGGCGGCGTCCCCCGGCGCGAAGCCCACGAGCGCCTGGAGGAGCAGGGTAGCGCCCAACACGCTGCCGATGGCGGCCAGCGCCCGCCGCAGCGCCGCCCAGGCCAATGGCCCCGCGCGGCCCCGGCCCACGCTCACAGCATCTTCCAGTCCGAGACGAAGGAGAAGTACGCGAAGGGGTGCACCACCACGTCCCGAACCTTTGTGCTCACCGCAGAGTAGGAGTCGAGGCTCCACAGAAAGATCATCGGCGCGTCGTCGTGAACGATGGCGTGGACCTTCCGAAGATCCGCCTTTCGCGCCGCCGGGTCACGGCTGGCCCGGGCGCTGTCCAGAAGCGCGTCCACCTCAGCGTTCTTGTAGCCGCCAAAGTTCCGGGCGCCCGAGGAGTGAAGCTGCTCCCGGACGTCCTCATTGCGGTCAAAAGACCACTGGGCGAGCACCACGTCATAGTCGTGCTGTTTCCAGATTCGGGCCTTCCAAGCGGCCTCATCCAAAAACTCCACGTCCACCTTCACCCCGGCCGCGCGCCACTGGCTCTGCAGGTTGATGACGACCTCTTGGGCCGACTCCAAGGTCTTGTGCGCCGAGACCGTCACCGTGAGCGCCTGGCCGTCCCGGGACCAGTACTCGCCGACCTTCGTGAAGCCCGCGCCCTTCATCAGCTCCGCCGCCCGGGCGTTGTCGTTGGGCCAGGGCGGCACATCGTGGTTGTAGTAGGGCGAGGAGCGCACAAACGGCCCGGAGAGGGTCTGGCCGGTGCCGATGGGCGCGAGCAGGCTGGGCACGTCGGTCATACAGGCCAAGGCTTGGCGAACCCGCTCATCGTCAAACGGCGCGGCGTTGAGGTTAAAGCCGATGTACCACCAGGAGTTCGTCTGGTAGGGGTAGAGCTCGACCTTTCGGCTCTTCTGTAAAACCGCGAGATCCCGGGGCAGCACCCGCACCAGGGCCTCTAAGCTCTCGTACAGCAGGAGCTTCGCCTGATAGGACTTGTCTGAGACCTCCCGCATCACGATCTCGCTCACGCCCAGGGCCTTCGGGTAGTTGGGGTTGGCGGCGAAGGTGATCGAGTTGTCGTCGCCAAAGCGGGCGAGGCGGTAGGGCCCAGAGCCGACGGGTTTGGTGCGGAAGGCGTCGGCCCGGGTGACGGGGCGCGAGGCGAAGGCGTGGGCGGGCAAGATCTTGAAGAACAGCTTCTCGATGGCCTGGGGGTCGGGGCGCTTGAGCTTAAACACCAGCTCGCGGTCGTTCACGACGCTCACGGACTGCACCCAGTCCACACGCCCGGCCTCGGTGGAGAGGGTCTTTGGGTCTTGTAAGGTCTCGACGGTGAAGGCGACGTCCCGGGCGGTGAGGGGCTTGCCGTCGTGCCAGGTGAGCCCGGGGCGCACGGTCACGCGCAGCTCATCGGCGGCGGCGTTCAGCGTGGCGCCTTCAGCGATCAAGGGCGTGGCGCGCAGGTCGCGGTCATCGGCGTAGAGCCCGCCGAAGAGCAGCTCGTTCACCCGGGCCTCGGCCATCGTCGTCGAGTACAGCGGGTTCACGATCGCCGGGGCCGAGTCCTCGGCGTACCGTAAGGAGCCCGCGTCGGCGGGGGCGGCCAGGGCGGCCAAAACGATCAAGAGAAGCGGCGTCATGACCCGGCTCATCGTGTCAGTTCTCCTTCGACTCGCCGTGGCGGTCCAGCCCGACGAGGATCGCCCAGTCTCCGAGCAGCTCCCTGAGCCCGACGAGGTCAGGCCGGTGGAGGCTGAGCGGAGCCAGCGCGTCCAGCGCCTCACGATGATAGCCCGAGCGCGCCTGGGCCTCGGCCATCGTCACAAAGAGGCCGGGGTGGTTCACCGGGCTGACCTCCCGCGGGGCGCTCAGATCGACGGCGAGGCGGGCGAAGGTCAAGGCGCGTCGGGGGCGGTCGGCGTGAAGATCCGCGCGGGCCAAGGCGAGCAGCCAGCGGGCGCGGCAGCGCTCGACGAGGCGCAGATCACCAAAGAGCTCCACCGCGCCGGGGTCGCCCGAGGCCAAGGTGGCGCGGAGCCAAGGGTCGAGGACGGCGTCGAGGGCGGCGACGAGGTCGCTCGCGGCCTGCGGGTCGTCCTCGTCTTTGGGCGGGGCGACGCCGAGGCGGCCCAAGGCGGCGAGGGCGCAGCCCAGCTCAGGCGTGGTGAGCGCGGCTTTGGCCTCGTCTTGGGCGTCCTGCGCGGTGAGGCAGCCCGAGAAGACGAGGGCCTGGGGCCCCTCCGCCGGGGCGTCCACGGCCATGGCGAGGTGTACGGTGCGGTAAAAGAAGGGATCGTAGAGGTTTCGCTCCCCCGCGCCGAGGGGCTCGGTCCAGAGCGGCCGAGCGGCGAGGCCCCACAAGGCGCCGACGTCCCGGGCGTCTCGGGCGGCGTGGTGCGCGGCGAGGCGCTGCCCGATGGGCTCGGCGGCCTTCGCCAAGGCCTCGGGGAAGGGGATCGTGAGCGGCGCGGGGGCGGCGTCTTTTTGGCGCGCGGCGTCTTTTTTGTCGTGCTGGTTGAGCGCGGCGAAGAGCAGCGCGGCGGGGGCGATGGGCGCCTCTCGGGCAGAAGACTCGGCGAGCACGGCGTCATAGGCGAGGTCTTGCAGCCCGGCGAGCTGGCCATAGAGCGCCGAGAGCTCTCGTTTGGCCCGGAGCCCCACGACGCCGTCGCGGGTGGCGGCCTCCTCCAGGCGGTGCTGCTGCAAGAGCACGAGGCCCTCTCGATCGGGCTCGACCCAGGCGGTGAAGCGGCTGGGCTCGGCGCGCAGCTCACCGAGCCAGGTGTCGTCCAAGGCCGTCGTGACCGCCGTCGCCGCGCCGTCGTCGTCGCCGCCCGCGCAGCCGGCGAGGGCCAACACGACCGCACAACGAACGAGGGAGGCCCCATGCCCGATCCGCACCCGCTACTCCCCCTCATAGGTGGCGCCGGAGGACTGCCCTTGGGTGTCCTCACGCAGCGTCACCGGGGCGAGGATGAGCACGCCGCGCTCGTAACGAACGGGCACCTGCTCGACGTGGTAACCGGGCTTAAACACCTCGACGGTGTACTCCTGGCGGGTCTCCAGCTTCGTGCGGGCGCCGGTCTCGTCGCGTAGGTAGTCGAAGGCGAAGCCGCCGCTCTGATCCGTGATGAGCTCGACACCGCCGGGCACGACCTTCACCAGGACCCGATCCAGGGGCTGGCCGTTGCGGTCGATGACCTGGCCGGAGATCTGCCGAGTCGCGCAGCCAGAGAGCGTCAAGAGCGCCAAGAGACCGAGGCAGCGGGCGGGAATACCGGAGGGGTTTGGCATGTCCACTACTCCATCCTCGCCTGCATGTCGCGCAGGCGGCTGATCTCGGCGTCGGCCTTGGCGACGCGGGTGGAGTCGCCGCGGGCGGCGGCGTGCTGGCGGTACCGTTCCCAGGCCCGGATCGAGCGATCCAGCAGGGCGGCGTCGTCGGGGTCGGCGTAGAACAGGCCCAAGGCCGCGCTCGCTTGGGAGGCGTAGATGTCGGTCTGGGTGCGGTCCATCTGGTCAGCGGGGATTCGGGCCCAGTACCGCTCCGCCTCGTTCGCTTTGGCCAAGGCCTCGGCGTAACGCTGCTTGTTGACCAGGTGCACCGAGGCGCGAGAGAGGTAGACCGGGTTGTAGCGGTTCTCGTCGAGCTTAAAGAGCTGGTCGAGGTAACGAAGGGCGGCGTCGGTGTCGCCGCGCTTCTCGGCGTTCTGGACGAGCAAGGCCCGGGAGCGGCTGTACTCTTCAGAGGCGAGGGGCACGCCCTCCAAGGTGGAGACCTCGGCGGGGTTTAAGGCGCCTTTGCGGGCGGAGTCGATGAGCTGGGCGGTGACCAAGGCGCTGGGGACGGCCGGCGCGGCGGGCACAGGCAGGGGCGCGGAGACGACCACCGGCGGAGGTTTGATGCTCGGGGCCTTGGCGGCGCGGGGGGGGATGGGCGTCGTCGGCGCCACGGCGACGGGCTCGACGACGGGCTCAACGACGGGCTCAGCGATAGCCTCAACGACGGGCTCGACGACGGGCTCGACCGGTGGCGGCTCAACCGGCGGTGGCTCAACCGGCGTCACCGTGGCCTCGGCCAAGGGCGGCTCCGGCGTAGGGGCGCGTTGGGTCCACCACAGCCCAGCGCCCGCGCAGGCGACGACGAGCACCAGCGCCGGGATCAGCGCCAGCGCCCAGCGGGGCCCCGGGGTGGGCGGCGGCGGCGGCGGCGCCTTGACCTCTTGGGGTGGGAACGGCGGGGCTTGGGCGGGGACGGCGCGAGGGGGCGGCGTGGGCGAGGCGCGGAGCGCGCTCGGGGGCAGCTCGTCGGGCACCCAGGTGTCTTCGGACTGCGACAGGGGCCTCGGCGTCGCCTGGGCGGCGGGCCGCCGCTGCACGGGGATCGCCGTGACCGGGCGCCGGGAGCGCGGCTCGACGGGCGGCACCGTCGGCGCGTCCTCCAGAGACATCGGGCGGGAGGGGAAGCTCGGGCGGGGCGGCGGGGCGGCGCTCAGGATTCGCGCGGCGTTCAGCAGCGGATCCACCGGCGGGGTTCCGGGCGGCGGCCGAGGCTCATCGGCGAGGTCTAAGGAGTCGTCGTCTGGCGGCAGCGTGGTGTTCTCGTTGACCCAGCCCGACCGCCCGCTCGGGGGCTTCGGGGCGGAGAACGGCGGCGGGGCCTCGGTCACCTGGCGGGGGGTCTCCGAGGCCGGGGGCGGCACGGAGCTCTCCGGCGGCCAGGTCGTCACCGCCGGGGGCGGCGAGGCGGGCGCCTCGGCCAAGGGGGGCGCGGGCTCTGCCTGTGGCTCTGGCTCTGGCTCTTGCTCTTGCTCCTCAGCCTCGTCGGGCTCAAGGGGCGCGATGGTGTCGGCGTCCTCCATGGACACGGCGGGGCGCGGCGCGGGCGGGCTCCACGCGGGCGCCTCATCTTCAGGATCGGCGTCGAAGGAGTCGTCATCGGGGGGGATGGTGTTCTCTCGAAGCGCGCGGATGAGCGGCATCGACACCTCAAACTCCGCGGCGGCGTCGGGGTCGGTGCGCTCGTCAATGGCGAAGGCGTCGTCTTCTCGTTGGGTGGCGGCGTCTTGGCGGTCGGGATCGAGGCGCTGATCGGTCAGCGGCATCCACTCATCGACGGGCTCCGCGGGCGCCTCTGGGGGCTGGGCCTCGTCTTGGGCGCCTTCGGGGCCCGCCCACACAAAGACCGGCGCCACCAAGGCCGCCAGCTCCTCGTGAATGGTCTTGAACGAGAACTCCGCCATGAGGCCGCGCAGGTCCTCTCGCAGCACGAAGGCCCGCTGGTAGCGGTGGCGCGGGTTGAGCGCCAAGGCGCGGTAGAGCGCCACCTCGACGCCAGGCAGGAGCTCTTGGGCCTCTCCCATGGCCTCGTCGATCTCCGCGCGCCGCACCCGCTGAATCGTCTTCATCGGGGTCTGGTCGCGGAAGAGCGGGCGCAGGGTGAGGAGCTCGGACAACAAGGCGCCCAGCGCGAACACGTCGCTCGCCGGGGAGAGCCGCTGATCGGCGTGGGTCTGCTCCGGCGCGAGGTACTCCAGGGGCCCCAGCTCGTCGTCATCGCCGATGAGCTGCCCCACGCCGGGGACGAGGGCGAGGCGACCGAGGCGCACACGGCCCTCGCGGCTCACCAGCACGGCTTGGGGGCGCAGGCCCAGGTGCAGGAGCTGATCCGCGCCAGCGGCGGGGGACGGGCGGCCGTGCAGAGCCTCCAGGGCGTTGCAGATCTGGGTGGCGATGTGCAGAAAGATGTGGGCGGGCAGCGCCTCGCCGGTGGCGCGTAGGTAGTCGAGCACCCGATCGAGGCCGACGGCGTCGGGGGCCTCCTCGATCAAGATCGTAGACGAGCCGTCTTGGAGCAGATCGATGGCGGGGACGATGGACGGGTGGCGCACGC
>JAKLKE010000059.1:0-3352 GCA_023150775.1 Myxococcota bacterium | reverse complement strand
CGTCCCGCGCGCGCGCCGCGACCGCCGCGAGTCTGCCCGGGTCGTGGAGCTTGTCGGCGTCGACTCGTCGCGCCAGGGCGGGGCGCCCCTCAGCGGACGTCGCGGCCAGACGATCTACTGGACCATCCGACCCGAGCTTTCGCGCCAGAGTCCACGATCCGATCACCGTTGGGAGCAAGAGCATTCACCGCCCATGCGTGAAGAAGTGGAGGATCGCCATGCAGGTTGTTGATCCTACCTGCGCAAAACCACTTAGGTCAACCCATTGGGCTGGGCTTGGTCAGGGCCAAGCGCGGAATCCCCACGAAGTTCGCTTGACGTGGTTGTCTGAGGCGGGGATAACTCTGCACTCTATGAGCTTCTGGTCCTCCCTCACCCAGACTTTACGTCGCGTCTTTGGTGGTGACGCCCCCGGCGCCTCGCCGTCCGTCGCCGCCACGCCGCCTCCTCCGCCCGTGATCCCCGCGGAGCCAGGCCTCGGCGCGCTCGGGGGGCCCCAGCAGACCGCCGCGTCCGTCGAGGTCGAAGACGACGACGACGACGATCAGCCCGAGGTCGCGGCGCGCGGCGCCAACGAAGAGCTCGAGCTTGAGCTAGAGGATGAAGAGGAGCGCGCGCCGATCGTGGCGCCGGTCGTCCCCGCGCCGAGCCCGCCTGCAGCGCCCCGCTGGTCTCCCCAGCCGGGCCCCCGGATCTCGTCAAACGCGCCGATCCGCCCGAGCCCCGCCGAGCGTGAAGACAACGAGCTGACCGAGCTTGAGGTCAGCCGCGGCGCCCGAAACCCCGCGTTCACCGCGGCCTTGGGCGGCGGTTTCCACGAGGATCTCGACCCCCGCCAGCGTCGCCCCGTCGCCCCGTCGCCCCTGATGCCCACGGCGGCCTACGACGACGAAGACGAAGACAACCGCCCCACGGTCATCGATCAGGTCGTCGATTTCCACGACGAGCCCGCCACGGACGTAGACGTCTTCGGCACCTCACGCGCCGCGGGCATCTCCGCAGGCCACCGCCGAAACCTCGCCGATGAGCACGACGAGGACCGCGCCACCTTCGCCGACTACATCGACGACGCCCCGGCCGCCCGGGTGATCACCAACGACTACACTGAAGACGAAGACGCCGGCGCCTTTGACAGCGGCGAGCTCGACGTCGGCATCTACGCCCGGGCCTTGGGCGGATCCATGCCCCCGGCCGCGACGCAAGCCCCGGTGTCTACGAGCGTCGAGCTCGATGACGACGACCTCGACGATGACGACGACGACGACGACGACCTGATCGTCCCCAGCGCCGTCACCACCTTCCGCCCTCGGCTGCAGCCCTCGCCCACCACCCGAGACGCCGACGAAGACCCCGTCACCTATGACGAGGAGCTCTTCTCACACCAAGACCTCGCCCGCACCCGCACCGCGGCGAAGGCGCCCCCGGCGCGTAAACAGGCCCAGGCCTGGTCCCCTGAGCTCGCCAAGCCCCGCCCGGCGGCCCGTCCCCCCGGCGCGCAGTCGATGTCGCACACCTCGGCGCCGACGCTTGTGCCCGACGGCTTAGACGATCTCGACGATCTTGAGCTTGAGACCGAAGAGGTGCCTGAAGACGCCGCGCCGATGGTCGCCCCGATGGTGGCGCCCATGGCCGCGCCGATGGCCGCCTCGATGGCCCCCCCGGCGCCGACGCCGCTCCCCGACGCGCCCGCCGACGACGCGCCCTTGGCCCCCCTTGAGGAGTCCGACGAGCACACCGACTTCGCCGTCGAAGACTTCTCTTGGACCGAGGACCCCGACCCGCCCTCCGAGCCCGCCCAGGCCGTCGAGCGCTACCGCAACAGCCTCAACATCCCCGACGCCGAGGTGGTGCGTGTGCTGCGCGCCCAGCACTTCCCCAGCGCCGGCGCCGCCCCCGATGAGCTCCTGGTCCAGCTCGCCCAGGTGGAGTCGGGCCTGCTCGACGCCTCCGCCAGCCTCGGCCACCGCTTCACCCGCCTGCTCGACCGCGTGAGCCGCCAGAACGAGCTGTGGCAGTCGGCGGTGTGGTGGTCGGGTGTGTTCTCCGATCGCCGGGCACGAGAGGCCCTCGCCGCGCTTCGTGAGCAAGGGGACGAGCCCTCGGCGCGGGCGGTGGCTTGGGCGGCGCGACCGTACCTCTCCGAGCTCATCGAGGCCGCCAGCGGCGCACGAGACGACGCCCGGATCATCGAGGCCCACGGCGCGGTCGAGGCGCTGCTCGGCCAGCGTCGCGCCTTGGCGAAGACCGCTCCCCCCGAGCTTCGTGCGGATCTCAAGCGCCTGCCGACCGAGCCGCGGGGTCTCGACGAGATGCCGGGGTTCCGCTGGCTCTCATGAGCCGCGCCTGGCCGCTCTTCGCCGCGCTGCTCAGCCTCGCCTGCGCCCCCCGAGCGCGGATCCAGGGCGTGCTGCTCACCGATGAGCAAGGTCGAATGGAGCTCGTGGAGCCCGAAGGCAAAGCCACCCGGGTTCACCTCACGCCGACGAGCGCGGCGCTGACGGCCTTGGAGGAGTGCACCGTCGCCGTCACCGGCCCCAAGATCGGCCGTGGGGTGTGGGCCCGGGATTGGGAGGTGCTCACCGCCGCCGATGGCTCCGCGCCCTTCGTCGGGAGGTTGGAGCTTCGGGGCTCAAACGTCATCCTGCACGACCGGCAGACCGGCTCGATGCTGATGTTGAGCCCCGAGAGCGCCGCGCCCCTCGCGCCGTTTGACGGCGACATCGTCCTGGTGATCGGCTTCGTCGAGGGCCCCAACCTCATCCGGGTCATGGGCTGGCGTCTGCTCGAAGACCTGCCGTAACAGCGTCTTGGCCGTTATCCTCGGCCCTCGTCGTCGCCGTCGTCTGGCGGCGTCGTCACGCCCATCGGGCGGATCCGCACCGTCGAGAGCACCCGACCGTCGAGCCAGTAGTACCGCGCCTCCACGCGAAACGGGCCTTCACCTTTGCTCAACCGCAGCACGACCTCGGCCTGGCCGTCCGGGTCTGGGGTGACGAGGGCCTCGGAGAAGTCTACGTAGCGGCGCACATAGGGGTAGACCGCCTTGTAGATCGCCTCTTTGAGCGAGAAGCGCAGGAGCACACCCATCCAGCGGCGCTCATCGGGGAGGTCGTTGACGGCGCGGAGCTCTTCAGGGGTGAGCACCTTGGGCGCCACGAGCATGCGCGGCGGGCCCTGGTCCTCCAGATCGACGCCTAAGGAGCCGTGCCCGGCCCGGGCGGCCAAGGCCACGGCGAGGGTACGTTTGTGGGAGATCGACGCCGCGACGCCGTCGGGCAAGATGGGCTCCCCCCGCGGCCCGGCCAAGACGGCCCCGGCCTTTCGCCCCATGCTGCGGATCGCCCGGTGCAGC
>JAKLKE010000599.1 GCA_023150775.1 Myxococcota bacterium | reverse complement strand
CTGGGCGCTTCGTGAGGTTCGACGGGCCTATTTTACAAGGATCCTCGGCGACGCCCCCTCGGCCCTCGCCGCGGCCCGCACGCTCAGCGAGGCCCGGGGCTCGTTCTTCCCCGGCTGCTTGTGGATCTTGCTCTTCTACCCGCTCAAGAAGCTGTTTCGGACGCTGTTCTACTTCTTGACGGTCAAGCAGTGCCTCGATGAGGCCGCGCTGACCTTGGTGCAAGGCGACATGGTGCGGGAGGCCTTGGGGGAGGGCCGCCTGCCCAACGAGGCCGGGCCCGCCCGGGACGTGATGGACCTGGTGCTGCGAGAGGAGAGCGCCTCGCCCATCGGGCGCTGGTTACGCTTCGCGACGACGGGCGCGCGGCGGCCTGGCGGCGGGCTCTTGGGCTTTCTGCGGGGCCGCGCCGGAGAGGCCGTGCTCGTCCCCAAGTTCAGCGAGCGCCTCACCGCGCGCCTCGCCGCGCCAGAGCGGGATCTCAGCGCGCCTCCGCCGAGCCCAGACGCGCCGGGTTGATGGGTCCGCAGATCCGCCTTGGCGAGGCCGTTTGAGGCATATGGGCCGATCCGCCAAATGAAAACCGTCAAGGGCTTGTGAAGCCTGTTGGCGAAGTCGCGCCGCGCTTGGTTCTGTGCCGATGGCGTGCCAGACTCCGATCCCCTCTGTGACGGAGTCTCTATGCTCAGCCCTCTGCTCACCCTGCTGGCGCTCACCGCCTGTGACTCGGCGATTAAGCTGGGAGACGACTCCGGCCTCGACACCGCCACCGAGACCGAGACCCCCGACGACGACTCGCCTGACCCCGGCCCCGGCGACGCCGACGGCGACGGCAGCCCCACCGAGGAGGACTGCGATGACGCCGACCCGACGAGCTTCCCCGGCGGAGACGAGGGCGAGACGGCGGACGGCGTCGATCAGGACTGCTCGGGCCTCGCGGATGACGTGCGGGTGTGCGATGGCGCCTACGCGGCCGTACAAGAGGCCATCGACGCGGCGCCCGACGGCTTCACCGTGGCGGTCTGCCCCGGGCGCTACACGGAGAACCTTCGTCTGGAGGCGCGCAGCCTGCGCCTCTTGGCCTTGGAGGGCCCGGAGGTGACGATCCTCGACGGCGGCGGCGCGGGGCCGGTGCTCACCGTCTTGGGCTGCATCGACCTCAGCGTCGAGGGCTTCACCGTCGAGAACGGCGTCGGTGAGAGCGGCGGCGGGGTGAGCGCGGTCTCCAGCGGCGTCACGCTCACCAACATGGTGCTGCAACGCAACATGGCCAGCGGACAAGGCGGCGGGGCCTATCTCTCACGCTGCAGCGGCGAGCTTCGTGACAGCGTCATCACCGAGAACAGCGCCGTCGAGGGCGGCGGCGTGGCCGTGAGCGGCGGCACCTTCGCCGTGCTCGACAGCGAGATCACCGCCAACACCGCGAGCCCCGGCGAGCTGACCTGGAACGGCGCGAGCGGCGGCGGCGGCGGCCTCTGGACGAGCGGGCGCGGCGAGCTGCGGGGCCTCACGGTGTCCGACAACGTCTCCGAGGGCTGCGGCGGCGGGCTGTACACGCTCAACAGCGGCGGCCTCATCACCGAGAGCGTCTTTGAGGACAACACCGCCTATGGCGACGGCGGCGGCGCCTACCTCAACTACACGACGAGCGAGGTGAGCGAGAGCCGCTTTGAGGGGAACGTCGCCGGGGACGACGCCGGGGGCCTGCGCCTCTACGTCAGCCAAGGAGACATCCACGACAACGTGCTGATCAACAACCGCGCCTCCGACGACGGCGGCGGGGCCAAGCTCAGCCACTCCAAGAGCCAGCTCAGCCGCAACACCTTCACCGGCAATCAGACCGGCGACGCCGGCGGCGGCCTGGAGCTCGACAACGACAACAGCGACGTCGTGGCCTGCGTCTTTGAGGACAACACCGCCTCCCGGGGCGGCGGCCTGAACTCCAAAGACAACACCGCGCCCTTCGTGATCAAAGACAGCGTCTTCTACGACAACACGGCCTCCGAGGGCGGCGGCCTGCGCGCCGACAACAACCCCCAGACCGTGACCGTCCTGCGCAGCGTCTTCGACGACAACCGCGCCACCCTCGGCGCCGGGATCTACAGCCAGCTCGGCCGCCTGAACCTGCGGGCGAGCGTGGTGACCGTGAGTGACGGCGACGGGATCACCTTGGGCGAGGGGGCGGTGAGCACGATTCAGAACGTGACGAGCTGGGGCAACCAAGGCGCGGGCCTGATGCTCGTCAACTGCGGCGCGGTGAGCGTACAAGACACGATCTTCGCCGACAATGGCGCGGGCCTCTCCGCGAGCGGCTGCCAGGCGGCGAGCTTCACCTACAGCCTCGTGTTTGACGCCACGTCGAGCGGGACCTGGAGCCCCCCGCTCGGCTCGGGTAACCTGAGCGCCGACCCGCTCCTCACCGATCCGGCCTCCGGGGACTTCACCCTGCAGCGCCTCAGCCCGGCGAAGGACGCGGGAGCCCCCTCGGGGGTCGATCCCGACGGTTCGCGCGCCGACATGGGCGCGCATGGAGGCCCTGATGCCCTTTAAGACGACGTTCTTCGCCCTCTCCGCCCTCTCCCTCCTCGCCGTCGTGCCTGGCTGCGGCGACAAGGAGCCCAGCACGGATGACTCCAGCACCCCCACCGACGACACGGGCGGCGGCGACGACACGGGCACCCCCAGCGAGGCCCCGGCGGTGTTCATCAACGAGTTCATGGCCTCCAACGCTACGATCATCGCCGATGACGAGGGCGGGTTTGGCGATTGGATTGAGCTCTACAACGCCACGGACGCCGCCGTAGAC
>JAKLKE010000598.1 GCA_023150775.1 Myxococcota bacterium | reverse complement strand
GACCGAGCCCGGCGCCTTCCGGCTGAACATCCCCGCCGAGGCCGGCGACGTCGCGTTCCTCGTCTACGACGACCTCACCGGCAACGGCCCCAGCGCTGATGACAAACGCTACGACCTCAGCGCCAGCGCGCTCCCGGTCAGCGGCAGCACCAAAGGGGTCATCATCGACGTCGAGGCGGGCACGGTCAGCGTCACGCCCTGAGCGCTCAGCCCGGGCGCCGCTCAGTCCAGGGCGTCGATTCGTGGGGCGAAGGCGGGCACCACCTGGGCCGCGCCCAAGATGAACCCGGCCTCGGAGCCCAGGCCCCAGGCCAGCTCAGCCTCAGGGGTCAGGCGCAGGATCTCCCCCGACGAGCCCCAGCTCGTGAAGAGGTCGCCGTTGTCGAGCTCATACACGCTGCCCAAGACCGAGACGCTGCGGCCGTCGTCGGGGTAGTAGGTGTAGGTCGGCTCCAGGCGCTCCAGCTCGGCGTTTAAGGTGTAGCGCATCACCCGCGAGGGGTCGTTCTTACGCACGTCTTGGTTGTCGAAGACCAAGAGCTGGCCATCGGCGGCGAAGGCCGGCCCGTGGGCGTAGAGGAAGCTGTCGATGGGTCGGGGGAAGCCCCAGCCCTCGACGCCGCCATAGATGGCGAGCAGCTCGGCGGAGGTGACGTCCACCCGCACGATGGTGCTCAGGTTCCGCATCGAGACCAAGACCGTCTCTTCGACCTCGTCGTAGAAGACGCCGTTGGCGTGGCTCCACTCGACGTAGCCGTCGGTGTCGGGCTGCACGTCGGGATCCCACTCCAGGTGATCCCAAGGGGTGTACAAGACGAAGGAGTCGCCGTTGGTGGCGACCTCGATGAGCGCGTCCCCCTCGACCAGCTTCTCGCCGATCAGCCGGGTGTCGGAGACGAGCATGGCGTAGCGCCCCTCGGGGAGCTGGGCGAAGCCGTGGTGGCTGTTGGGCACGGACACGCAGAAGCGCTTCGCGCCGCTCAGCTCGACCTGGCAGAGCCCCGCCTCCTCTTCGTTCTCACGCACGAGGAAGTTGTAGACGAGGCCGTCGCCGTCGCGGCTGGCCTCAGCGTGAACCGGGGCGTACCGAGACTGGAAGGTGAGGTACCAGACGACCTCACCGTCGGGGTTCAAGAGGAGCACGTTGCCGCCCTCTTGCCCGATGGTCGTCGTGAGGATGAGCTCGTCGGCCGCGCCGGCCCAGTCCCCCGCGAGGGGCGTGAAGGTGGGGAGCCCCGCGGGCGGCAAGCCGACCTCGGCGGCGCGGGTGTCGCCGAGCAGCGCCTCGTCACCGACCTGCTGCCCAGGGCGGAACGTCACCTCGGAGAGGGCAGGAAAGCCGACGAGGGTGGCGAAATAGCGGCCGTCGGCGAAGTGCGCCGGGGCGCGGTGGGTCAGCTCCCCGAGGCCATAATCGACCCAGGCGTCTTGGCCCGGCTCACCCGACCAGCTCACGCTCAAGGTGGTGGCGATCCGAGCGCCAGGCGTGGCCTCAAGGTCAGGAAACGCGCCACAACCGAGGAGGAGCGCCAAGGGCAGTAGGGACATGCCCTCCTTCATACCCTACGCAGGCCAGGGCAGGAAGGGCGAAGCAGCCCCGGCGACGCATGAAGGCTCGACATCAAGGGCCCGATCGCGATATCCCAAAGGTGACCATGAAGATCCCCCCCCGCTTGCTGCCGCTTCTTGAGGAGGGCCTCATCGTTGAGGTCATCCGGCCGCTCATGAGCGGCAAAGAGGCCGCGGTGTACGTCGTCCGCGACAAAAAAGACGTCATGGTGGCCAAGGTCTACAAAGAGGCCGAGCGACGCAGCTTCCGCCAGCGCGCCGCCTACACTGAGGGCCGCCAGGTGCGCAACAGCCGCAGCCGCCGGGCGATGGAGCGGGGCTCCAAGTTTGGGCGTGAACAAGAGGAGGCCGCCTGGCAGTCCGCCGAGGTAGACGCCCTCTACCGCCTCGCCGCCGCCGGGGTGCGGGTGCCCAAGGCCCTGCACTTCTATGAGGGCGTGCTGCTCATGGAGGTCGTGCTCAACCCCGAGGGCTGGCCCGCGCCGCGCCTCGTGGACTGCGACTTCTCGCCGCGTGAGGCCTGGGAGGTTCACGCCCTGCTCATGCACCAGGTGGTGTTGATGCTCTGCGCCGGGATCATCCACGGCGACCTGAGCGAGTACAACGTGCTCATGGCCTGGGACGGCCCGATGATCATCGACCTCCCACAAGCGATCAACGCCGCGCACAACCAGAGCGCCCGCGACCTGCTCATCCGCGACGTGACGAACATCACGAACTTCTTGGCGCGTTTTGACCCCGAGATCGCCGAGACCCGCTACGGCCAAGAGATGTGGGGCCTCTACGAGCGCGCCAAGCTGTTCACCGACACGCCGCTCACCGGGCGCTGGCGGGACTCCACGCGCCGGGCGAACACCCACGCCGTGCTCGACGAGATCGCCGCCGCCGAGTTTGAGGTCAAGCAGCGCCGGGGTCGCTGAGGCTCCACAGGACGATGTTCTGGCGGTGGCCGCGCAGGCTGTGCTCCCCCTCCGGGCTCAGGTTCGCCGGGGCCGTGAGCCGGGCGCGGGTGGCCTCGGTGATGAGCACCGGCCGTCCGAGGCCCCGGGTGAGGGCCTGCACCCGGGCGGCGACGTTCACCGTGTCGCCGATGACCGTGTACTCCAGGCGGCGCTCGGCCCCCACGCAGCCCGCGATGACCTCGCCGCTGTTGAGCCCGACCCCAAACCGAAGCTCCACCCCGTCTGGGCGGCGTAAGCTGGCCCGCAGGCGCTCTCCGGCGGCGAGCATCCGCGCGGC
>JAKLKE010000597.1 GCA_023150775.1 Myxococcota bacterium | reverse complement strand
GGTCGAACGAGAAGGGGCCGGAGCTAGGCCAGCTTCGCACCTTGATCTTGGGTGATGATCGTGGGCGTGTTGAGGCGATGGCGCAGCTCTTGGCGCGGGCGGGGCTCCCGATTCGCCGCGCGAGCTCCGCGGATGAGGCGCTGCGCGCTTGGGAGACGCAGTCTTGTGATCTCTTGCTCGTGGATGGCTCATTGCGTGGGGAGCTCTCGGTGGTGTTGCCCGCGCGGCGCCTCGGCGCTCGGCCGACCGCCCGCGTCATCCTGCTCGACCCCCACGCGGGCGCCGACCTGAGCGCCTGGCTCGGCGAGCTGCGCGCCTGCTCCCTTCAGCCCGCCGTGGTCAAGCTCGGCAGCCCCTACCGTGTGCTCGAAGAGGTGCTGCCGCTCCTCGACTGGCATGTGCCGGACGCGGACGGCGCGGCGCCGTTGGACGACCCCGAGACCTCCGGCGACCCCGACCCCGACGCCGTGAACTTCGTCGTGGGCCTCTGGGCGCGGCGGCACAGCGGCGTGGTCCAGGTCTCAAGCCAAGGGCTGCTCGCGACGATCTATGAGGGCGACCCCATCGACCCCGAGTCGCGCCGGGCGCTGATCTTGGCGATGTGGGAGGGCGGCGTCACCTTCGCCGCGGGCTTCACGCCTTACGGCAGCGCCCGCATCCCCATCGCGCCGATCCTTTGGGACACCATCCTGCGCCTGCAGCGCCCTGAGCTGGTGCTGCGCCGCCTCGACCATGTGCTCGTGGAGCGCGGTGCGGCGGCGCGGGCCTTGGAGCTCCCGGTGTCCGACAGCCTGCGGCGCCTCTTGGAGATGCCCCGGGCGCACACCCCTCTGCGGGAGGCCTGCGAGCGCGCCGGCATCTCCCCCCGTGAGCTCGCCGGGCCGCTCTCGGCGCTGATCACCACGGGCTTCTTCATGCTGCGCCCGGCGCCGGCCTCTACGGAGCCCCCGGCGCGGGCCCCGGTGGAGGCCCCGTCGCCGCGCCCGACGACGCCGCCGGTGAGCGCCGGCACCCGCCAGCTCAACACCCCGGCCCGCCCGGCGGCTCCGCCGCAAGCCTCCTTCTCGCCGCCGCCTGAGCTTGACGGCAAGACGAGCTTCGGCGCCACCCCCCGTCCCCAGGCGCGTGGGGGCTATTTTGACGACATCTCGGTTCACTCCGTCGAGTCGCCGCGCCGGGCGAGCGTCGATCCGTCCCACCTCGCGCTCTTGCTCGGCCGCCTTCAGAAAGAGTGGGAGCGCATCGAGCGCGCCGATGACTGGACGGCGCTGGGCGTGCCCAAAGGCTCCACCCCTGAGCTCGTGAGCCGGGCCTTGGAGCGCCTAGAGCGCCGCTACGACGATGACACCGTGCGTGAGGCCCAGAACGCGGCGCTCTCGGAGATCTCTGAGAAGCTCCTCGCCCGGGTGCGGGACGCGTCAAAAAACATCCGCGCCGGGCGCCCCTCGGGCGGCGTCTTGGCCGTCCCGCCCCACCAGACGAGCTTTGAGCAGGGCCTCCGCGCCCTGGCCGCCAAAGACTTCCACACCGCCGCCCGGTGGTTCCATGTGGCGCGTGAACAAGAGCCCAACTCGTCGCTGTACGCGGGTTACCTCGGCTGGGCGATCTGGAACAACCCCCAGCTCGACCTGCGCCGCCGCCACGCGAAGGGCCGCGAGCTCCTGGAGATCGCCGACGTGAGCGGAGACCCCGTCGCCGCCACCCAGACCTTCCTCGCGGCGGTCGAGGCCGACTCTGGAGAGCACGAGCAGGCCGTGGCCCGCGTCGCTCGGGCCCTGCGCATCGACCCCGAGTTTGGCCTGGCGAAGGCGCTGCAGCGGCGCTTACGCGACCGTCGCGTCGTCGACGAGGACTAAACGATGGCCCAGGAGGATCGCCTCGGCGATGAGCTGGTGATCTGCCTCGTGGTAGATCGTGCCGACCTTCGCCTACGCCTGGAGGCCGCGGTCATCGACGCCAGCCTGCCTGGGCGCCTGGACGTGCTAGAGGACGCCGGCGCGCTCACCCGCTACCTCAGCGGCGAAGGCGAGTTCGCGCTCTTCGCCGGGGACGCGCCCCCCGGGCTCATCCTCCTCGACCTGCAGCCGCCGGAGCTGCTGCCGCTCATCACCACTCTGCGCGCCGATCGTCGCGCCCGCGCCGTGCCCGTCATCGTGATCACCCCCGGCCCCGTCGAGGGCGGCTGGGTCAAGGAGCTGTACGCCGCTGGGGTCAGCTCCGTGGTCATCCGCCCGCCGAGCTTTGATGGTCTGGTGGACCTGATGAGCCTGCTTGGGCGATACTGGCTGCAGCTCGTGACGCTGAGCGCGTAAGGATCCTATGGCCACGATCCCCGAGATGGGCTGGGCGCAGCGGTTCTTCCGGATGTCCCCGGACATGCTGGGCATTCTGGATCTGGACTGGCGCCTCAAGCAGGTAAACCCCGCCTGGGAGCGGTCGTTGGGGCTGCCGCTGGACCAGATCCTCGGCCGGGCGCTCATCGAGCTGAGCCACCCCGAGGACCGCGCACGGTTTGGCGCCGTGGCGGAGGAGCTCGCAGATGGCCGAGAGGTCGTCGGCTTTGAGCTGCGCCTGAGCACGGCGGACGGCGGCTGGCGCACGGTCTTGTGGAGCGCGTCAGCGTCGGCTGAAGAGCAGCTCATCTACGCCATCGGCCGCGACATCACCGACCGCAAGCAGGCCGAGCAGCTCTTGGAGGAGAAGTCCCGCCTCGTGGCGCTCTCCAACGCCGAGCTCTCCCGCTTCGCGTCCATCGTCTCCCACGACCTCCAGGCCCCGGTGCGAAAGATCATGCTCTTCGCCGAGCGCCTTCGT
>JAKLKE010000596.1 GCA_023150775.1 Myxococcota bacterium | reverse complement strand
ACCACCTTGTTCACGGGGTCGATCTGATTGTGTCGCAGCCAGGTCGTCGTGTACACGTCGCTGAACTTGCGCCCGTCATCAGGGAGCGTGAAGCCCTGAAACTCCCGCTCGGCCTGACGCCCGAGGTTGCCGCGGTCTACCAGAAACAGCGCCCGCCGCGCGCCGCCGTCCTTGATCAGCCGGTAGAGCGCGCTCACGGCGGTGAAGGTCTTGCCGACGCCCGTGGCCATCTGCACGAGCGCGCGGGGGCGGGCCTCACACACGCTGCGCTCAAGGTTCTCGATGGCGGAGATCTGCGGGGGGCGCATCCCGGCGGTGTTGAGCGGCGGCGCGAGGCGCATTCGACCGATGAGCGTCGGCGCGCTGGGCGCGGCGGGGAGGCGCTGCTGAATCTTGAGCGCGTCGTCAAGCCAGCCCTGGAGCGTCTCTGGGCGGTGAAACCAGAACACCCGCCGGGCGCGGGGCGCCGGGTCGAGGCCGTGGGTGAACCAGGTCTCCACCCCCGTGCTCTCGTACAGAAACGGCAGGGGCGTGATCGGCGCCTTGCCTACGCTGGGGAGGCCGCTCGCGTAGGCCCGCGTCTGGGCCTCGACGCCGCCCAAGGTCGTGCCGACCCGCTTGGCCTCGATGATGCCGACGAGGTGCCTGCCCAAGAACAGCGCGTAGTCCGCCGCGCCGCCCTTCATCACCAGCTCCCGCACCGCGACCCCTTTGGCCGCGCTCAGGTTGATCTGGCGGACGTTCTGCACGGCCCAGCCCGCCTCACGCAGCATGGCGTCGATCTGCTCGCGGGCGACCTGCTCGGGGGTCAAGGGCTGGGGCATGGTGGGCGTGAGGGGGTTGGCGTTCTCGGCAAGGGTAGCATGAGCGGGGGTGAGGGTGTAGGCTCGCGGCGGTCGTCGTTGGCTGGAGGCTCTATGGAGGTGCCGTAAGCGGCCCGCGAGGCGTCACGAGCTTGACCCGCATGACAGGCGAGCGCAGGTCACGACCCCAGCGCTACCGCGTGGCCAAGCGGCTGCGAGCGGCGCTGCTCACCGTAGAGATGCGGCGGCGAGTAGCGCGGGCCGTGCTTGATGCTAGGCGTCGAGGTCATAGTTTGACTTCCACTCGAACGCCTTCTCTTCCCTCTGGTCGGACATAGAGCCACAACGAGCCTTGAGAACATAGGAAGCGCCGCCCGAAGCTGAGTCGTCCTGGCCGCTTGGAGGGCGCACATGAAAGATCACATCCACCGCTTCGGCGGCCTTATCGAATGAAGCCAGCGTGGGCATTCCTTTCCGCTGAGCGTGTACGACCCCAACAACGATGGCGACGTTGAGCGCTTTGGCCAAGGCTTTCAGTTCGTTACAAGTCTCGGGTATTCTTCCCTTCATGACCGTCAGATTCGTCATAAGGACCACGCGCAGCCCTTGAGAGTTTGACTTAAACTGACGCAGACGCTCACGGATGTTTTTACGTTGATCCTGTACGAAGTAGAGGATTTGGGTTGGGTGAAGGGACGCTTCGACGAGCTTTTGTCTTACCTGAGAATCGCGCTTGATCTCGCCAAACGCAAACCCGATCCCCTCGACCCCTAACATCGCGCCAATTGTGGTGACCAAGCCTATGACCGTCCTCTCGTCGTGGCTGGAGATCACGACCAGCTCTTTGGGCTTAAGTCCGCCTAGTTCATTGTCAAATTCAGGGATGCCCGTTGGGACCATGTCGTCTCTGTAGCTATTGACTACGTTCACACTCGTCGAATCCCGACCAGATCCATCTTCCACACGACCTCCGAGAGTTGACGGTTCATGCTGGCCTACGACGACCTCTGAGCCCATATCAGACTCAGCGAAGTCCATGCCAGCTTTGCCGCGCGGCAAGCTATCCACGATGAAGCCTTCGGCAAGTTTAGACGCCGATGAAACGACGCGACAGCCGCGATCTCGTGGTGCGTTTGCTTTGGGGGCTGGCGCTTACGGGGATGCGAGCCGCTGCCCCTTGTGTATCGCCGAGGTGGCCGCCTCCCCATCAACCAGCCGATGCGTCCATCCTGACTCCTGGCCGCCAAGACTCTCCCGCCTGAGCGCGCTGGCTTGGTCGGTCCCGCGCCTCCAACGATCAGCGCCTCGCTGCGCGAGAAGACTGTGAGCCCGACTCGCCCGTCGCCGGGGAGACGCGCCGAGCGCAGGTGACGCTGGGCCACTGAGAAGAGCGAGGCTGTGACCCAGGACGCCGAAGGAGGAGGCTGCCGCTCACGCGCTTCGCTTGGCGGCGTGTCGGAGGGACAGACCGCTGGCGTGCCGACGGAGCTGGCCATCCCCCAGGCGGCGGTGGGGCGTCTCGGGCCGGTAGACGTCGGGAGGTGGGGCGAAGCGCGCTGGACCCTTGGGCCGGAGGCGGGCCGAAGAGGACGCTCGGGCGCTGCGCCCGGCTGTGCCTGCTGTGCCCCACGGGGGCACAACGGGGCGCCACGGGGCGCCGGTAAACAGCCTCCAAGGGTCATTGGAGCGGGTTTGGGCCGAATCTCCCGTTCTCCGGAGGCCTCCAGAGCTCCCGCGAGAGACGACCGCTCCCCCCACGCGGGGCCGACCCCGGCGCTGGTCGTGGGGATTCGGGCTCCAGGGGCGGGAAGGAGGACGGTGGGGGCGAGCTGGGCAGCGCGAGGGGATTCGGCTGAGCTTGGCCGTGGTGGCTCAACTGCGCGAGGGGGTTCGGCCGAGCTTGGCCGTGGTGGCTCGTCTGGTCGAGGTGGTCCGGGCGAGCTTGGTCGAGGTGGCTCAACTGCGCGAGGTGGTACGGCTGAACTTGGGCTAGGGGCTCAAGCCCGCGAGGTGGTTCGGCCGAG
>JAKLKE010000595.1 GCA_023150775.1 Myxococcota bacterium | reverse complement strand
CCACATCCCACACAAACCCCTTGCGCCGGAAGGCGTGGGTGAAGCCGCCGGGGACGTAGTGCTGCTCCAAGACCAAGACCCGCTGCCCCGCCCGGGCGAGGAGCGCCGCCGTGGTCATGCCGCCGATGCCTGAGCCGATGACGATGGTGTCGAAGGGGCCGCGGTCGGCGGGGCCCCGTTTGGACCAGGGGCGCGGGCTGCGGCCGGGGGTGGCGGCGTCGGGCTCGGCGGCGGAGGGGTCGTGATCGCTGTCCATCGGGCGGGCTCCTGGAGAGTCCGCCAGTCTACAGGCTGCCCAGCCAAGACACCAAGGCCGGGGCGAGGCGGCCCTCGACGAGGTTCAGCGCCAGGGCCTTAAACCGCAGCATCTGCACAGGATCCCCGGGCTGCAGGCGCTCGGACGGGTCGCCCCCGGCGGCGTCGCTCACCACCTTGAGGGCGTAGAGCGGGCGGTCTTTGGCGGCGCGGCGCAGGCCCCCGGCCTCCATCTCGCAGGCCACCGCGCCCCGGGCGGCCAAGGCGGCGCGGGCGGTCGGCGTCGCCACGACCTCGGCGACGCTGGCCAAAGCGCCGAGGTGCGCGCCCGGGGTGGGCGGCGGCGTGAGCGGGATCGGCGCCCCCTCGCCGGAGACGAGCCCCGTCGCCCCGACCAAGGCCCCCCGAGGCAGGCCGTCGATGAGCGCGCCGCAGGTGCCGAAGCTCACGACCGCCTCGGGGTTGAGCCGCTCAATCGCCTCCCGTCCCCGGCGCTCAGCGCGCTCGGGGCCCACGCCGCAGGTCAGAAGCGCCACGGGGCGGTCGCCAAGGCTGCCCAACCACAGGCGCGGGCCGATGGGGCGCGGCGCGGTGAGGCGGCGCAGCACGGGGAAGGTCTCCACCCGCATCGCGCCGACGAGCAGCCAGGGGCTCATGGGGACAGCTCGGGCGAGACACCGAGACGTCCGTGGGGACTCGCGGGAACGAACCACAGAGGCGAGACACCGAGACGTCCGTGGGGACTCGCGGAAACGAACCACAGAGGCGAGACACCGAGACGTCCGTGGGGACTCGCGGAAACGAACCACAGAGGCACAGAGGACACAGAGCTATGAACACAGAGGGCTTGGTGGGAAGTTAAGGCGGCTGCCGCGACTCGGAGGGCTGGAGGGGCGGGGCGGGCATGGAGGGCTTGTGGCGCAGGTTTAGCGGAGATCGCGGCGCGGCGCCACCAACCCCTCTGTGTCCCTCCTCTGTGCCCTCTGTGCCTCTGTGTTCTAATCGGGCATAGGGACAACGCCGACTATCCCCCGTTGTGCCAAAACATATGCCCCGTCCCAGCGTCGCCCGGCGCTCCCCTTCGCCACCAACGGCACCCCCAGCCCAGCCTTTGAGACGCCAGCGACCTTGTCGTCGTTGGAGACGCGACGGTAATGTTTGAGCATCACCTCCGCCGTGTGGCCCATCAGCTCGGCAGCGGCCTTGATGTCAGCGCCCGCCCGAAGCAGGCTGTTCACGACCATGCGGCGCAGGCCGTGTGCGGTGAACTCGGGCTGGCCTAAGTGGGAGCACGCCGCGAGAAGCTGGCGGTGGATCAGGAGGTTGGGAGACTGAACGGGCCACAGGAAGACGGGCGCCTCGCTGCGGTCGGCGCGCGGCGCCAAGAGCGCCCTCAGCTCAGGGACCAGCGGGAAGCGCCTTGGGCCGGTCTTACCGTTGAGGTGCAGCCAGCCGCCAGAGAGGTCGATCGCGGATCGGCGCAGCGTGGTGACCTCGGACACACGGGCGCCGGTCACCGCCATCACCGTCACCGCGAGGCGTGTGTCGCCGTCGAGAAGACCGATCACTGCGGCGGCCTCGCTGTCCGTGGGGGTGTGGTCCCGGCGGGCCTTGGGGGTGCCCGTGGCGCGGTCAATGGGCACCAAGGTCGGCGGGAGGAGGCCCTGCTCGGTCGCCCAGACGACGGCGGCGCGCAGCGTGCGCTGGTGCTGCACGACGCCTCGGGGGCTGATGCCCCGCGCCGCGAGCCCCGTTCGCGCACGGTCCATCGTTGGGTGGCCAAGCTCCGCGAGGGGGAGCGCGCCGATGCTCTGGGACAACGCACGAACCCGACGCGCGTAACACTCCCACGAGCCCGCCTTGAGCTGAGGGTCGTTCGCTCGTGCGTCGAGCCACAGCCGCAAGAGCTGCTCGATCGTGCGGAGCTGCGGGGCAGCCTTGGGCTCGATGTGCTGACAAGACAGGACCAAGGCCGCGCGGGTCGCCCAGCCGGTCCACACCGTCACGCCGTCGCCGTCCCGGGCGCGCCAGTACCACTCCCCGGCGGCGTTGGGGCCGCGCACGACGCCGTAGGAGAGGCCGTTCACGGTGAAGGGTTTGGGACGTGCGGGTGAGCTGTTGGTGGGGCTGTTCATGGGGCGGCCTCCAGACGGGGCTTGAGACGAACGACCCGACCCAAGTCGGCGAGCTGCGTGGCGTGACGGAGATCATCGTCGGTGACCACCCGGTAGTGTTTGAGCATCACCACGGGATCGTGTCCGGTGATGCTTGCGGCGACGGCGGGCTCAACGCCCGCGCGGGCCATGCGGTCTACGGCCATGCGGCGGAGACCGTGTGGGGTGAACACTGGGACGCCCAGGGCGTCGCAGGCGCGCGTCAGGACGTAGCGAAGGCGCTGCTGTGGATGATCGACGGTCGGCACGATCAAGGGCGTGTGGGTGCCGTCCAGGCGACCCGCGACGAGGCGCAGCAGGCCCTCGGTGAGCGGGAAATCTCTGGGGCCGGTCTTGCCGTCGAGGCGCAGCAGGCCCCGCGCGGGGTCGATCTGGTCGCGCCGCAGGGCGAGCACCTCCCCG
>JAKLKE010000594.1 GCA_023150775.1 Myxococcota bacterium | reverse complement strand
TCGCCAGCCTCAGCCAGAGCGAGGCCGAGGCCGCCGGGGAGGTCTTGGGCAAAGAGCTGACTCCTTGGCTGGTGCGGGCGCACACCGCCGAGCTGACCATCGCCCGGCCCGGCGGTCGTGTGGGGCACCCGGCGCTCTTGCGCCACATCGAGCGGGGGATGCCCCAAGGCAGCGATCCCGTGGGTGTGGCCTTAGACGCCGCCTTGCTCAGCTCGTCTACGGCCTTGGGCCAACGCGAGCGCCAGCGGGCCACCTTGAGCGCCGTCGGCACGCTTCTGCCCGAAGATCGCCCGGCCCGGGTGACGGTGCTGCACTGCGGCAGCGGCAGCATCCCCAGCGCCATCGGCCTGATGATGCAGTCCGGCGGTGAGCTGAACTGCGTAGACGGCGACCGTGACGTTCTGGAGAAGCTCGACCACGCCACCATCGCCCGCAGCGCCGCGCTGAGCCTGCGCCTCGTCCACGAAGACGTCACCCGCACCATCCTGGGCCGCACAAACCTGCACCTCTCCCCCCAAGATCTCGTCGTGGTGAGCGGTGTTCTGGAGTATGTGCCCGACCTCGCGTTGACCTCGCTCACCCGGGTGGCGCTCGGCATGTTGGCGCCGGGGGGCACGGTGATCCTCGATCTCCTGCGCCCATCCTCGGATCGTTTCTTTTTTGATCATGTGCTCGGCTGGCGCACGGTGCGGCGCACAAAGGAGGCCGCGGCGGCGCTCCTCACCGGGCTTGGGCTGCGTGATCTCATGGCGGCGCCGTGCAAAGGCGCGGCGATCGTGCTCACGGGGAGATCCGCAGCCTGATAGATTCTCGCCTAGCCCGACTTGGACGGAGCCAAACCTCATGCGACTGACCCTGCAGCTCGTGCTCCTCGCCGCTCTCACCGCCTGCGACGCGCCTCCGCCCGAGGCGCCGCCCGCGCCGGAGCCGCCGCCGCCTCCGGCCGTCGAGGTCAAGGCGCCGGGGCCGCTCAGCGTCGGTGAGCTCGCCGCCGCCGAGCCCGTGGCGCTCGTGCCGAGCCCCTTGGAGATGCAGGCCGCGCTCAAACGTTCAGGCCTGCTCGGTCCCCAGGGCCTGCTCGTGAAGCCGAGGCCGCTCAAGGCCGCCGGGGAAGACCACGACCGCCTCGCGGTTCGCACAGGCGTGGCCCTCGCCGACCTCCTGCTCATCGTCCAGACCGCCCAGACCCCTGAGCTCGTCGGGCTGCTCAAGGAGATCCGCGGCGGGCTCGTCGCGCTCGGCGCGAAGGAGGACGCCTTGAGCGCCTTGGATGAGCTCACCGCCCAGGTTCAGAACGAGGCCCTCACCCGGGACGCCTTGGTGCAAGAGCTCGACGCGCTCTCGGGCGGCACCTTGCCCGAGCTTGAGGCCCAGCTTGGCCCCCGCGCCGTGCCCCTCATCCGCGCGGGGTCGTGGTTGGAGGGCGCGAACCTCGTCTCGTCGTCGATCATCGCCGGCGGCAACTACGACACGGCGACGGATCTCCTCCGCCACCCCGGCGTCGTCGCGTGGTTCCAGCGTTACGTCGAGGAGACGCCCGCCGGGCGCCCCGACCAAGAGCAGCTCGTGCCTATTTTGCGCGAGTCCCTCAAGTCCCTCGCGACGGCCACCGCCTCCGAGCGTCTCGGCGAGGCCGAGGTCCGCCAGATTCACCAGAGCACCGCCGCCGTGCTCGATCTTTTGTGAGCGAGGGCCCCGTGTCAAATCCTCTCTTGCCCGTGTCGCTCTTCGCGCTCCTGCTCGGCGCCGCCGCGCTCGTGCCCCCCGCGCTGGCGGGTGAGGCCGACGACTGCCTGCGCAACAAGATGTTGGAGGGTTACGCCCAGGGCTGGTCCGTGCGCACCTCCACCTCGGCGTCGCTCAAAGAGGGCGAGTCGCGGGTGTACTCGGTGACCCTCTACAAAGGCGCTGAGTACCAGATCTTCGCCTGCGCCGACGCCCAGGCCGTCGATGTGCGGCTGGTGCTCCATGACGCCGATGGCCAGGTGCTCCTGAACGAAGACGCCGTCGATCGCCAGCCGGTCTTGACCTACACCGCCCCGGCCACGGCCACCTACTACGTCGCCGTTCACGCCGCAGACACCGTGTCAGACGAGGCCAAGGCCGCGATCGGCATGGCGGTGACCTGGCGACAGTCGCCGTGAAATTGGGGGTGACCGGGGTGCCGCGCACCGCTGAGCTGCGCGGGGCCCTCCGGGAGGCCCTAGAGACCCAAGGCCACGAGGCCCCGTCGAGCGCCGACCTCGCCGCGGACATGCTCCAGGTGGCGCTGCGTGGGCTCGGTCGCGCCGTGGTCTTGGAGAGCCCGCAGCTCGCGGAGCAGCTCAAACGCGCCGCCAAGATCCCCGACGGCCCCCTCCAGACGCTCCTGGAGCTCGCCCGCTCTCCGCGCTTTGGTCAATCCTTGTCCAAAGAGGAGCTGCGGGTGTTCGGCGAACGCTTCGGGGAGCTCGCCCAAGAGCAGCTCTCCGAGCTTCAGGCCGAGCAGCTCGACCCCGCGGGCTTCGCCGAGCTGTGGGGCCCTGAGGCCTCCGTCGCTTTGCTCGATCTGCTCTATGGGCTGGCGGCGACGCCTCGGGGCGTTCGTTCGCCCCAGGCGCGGGCTCTGGATGAGCTGGCCGAGGCGCTCAACCTCGACGGCATGATCGGCGCCTCCCTCTTCGCGGTGCATGACGCCCGCCACGCCGCCGGGGCGCTCTCTTGGCGCCTTAGCGGAGAGCGCGTCACCTTAGGCAGCGGGCCCGGCAACGAGATCGTGCTGCCCGACCCCCAGGTGGGCCGCCAACACTGCGTGCTGCAGAAGGGCCCCGAGGGCTGGCGGGTGACGGATCTCGGCAGCGGGCGCCCGC
>JAKLKE010000593.1 GCA_023150775.1 Myxococcota bacterium | reverse complement strand
GCGGGGTATGATCGGCGCGCAAGGAGTCGTCGATGCGTGTCCGAACCCCAGAAGACAGCGGCAACGCCGATCTCGTCGAGATCACCCCCGACGGCGAGGTCACGCTGAAGATGCGCCCCGACCCCTCGGGGCACCGCCAGTGGTTCTACGTTGAGCTCGTCGATGTAAAAAATCAGCGGGTCGTGGTGAACATCCAGAACGCCGGGGAGGCGAGCTGGCCCTTGGGTTGGGAGGGGTATCAAGCCGCGGTGCAAGACGGCGGCTGGCCTTGGGCGCGCGCCGACCACACCAGCTACCAGGACGGCGTGCTGCGAATTGAGCACACCGCCACCACCGACCGCCTCGCCTTGGCGACCTTCGCGGCCTACCCCATCACCCGGCACCAGGCGCTCATCGCCTGCGCTGTGGCCTCGCCCCGGGTGCGCCGGGAGGTGCTGGGCCGCACCCACGACGGCCGCCCGATGGAGCTTCTGCGCCTGGGCCGCGACGACGCCGAGGCGCCGAGGGTGTGGATCTTCGCCCGCCAGCACCCCGGCGAGGTGATGGCCGAGTGGTTCATGGAGGGCCTGCTCGCCCGCCTCGCCGACCCTGAGGACGAGACCGTCGCGCGCCTGCTCCGCCAGGCCGCGCTGCGCTTGGTGCCCAACATGAACCCCGACGGCAGCGCCCGAGGTCACCACCGCGTGAACGCCAAAGGGGTAGACCTCAACCGCGCCTGGGCCGAGCCCATCGACGCCCCAGAGGTGGCCGCGGTGCGCGCTCGTATGGACCAGGAGGGCGTCGCCATCGCGCTCGACATCCACGGCGACGAGGAGGTGCCCTTCACCTTCCTCATCTCCGCCCAGGGCGTGCCGCGCTTCGACGCCGCCTTGGAGGCCGAGTTTGCCCAGTTCCGCGCCGCGTGGAACCAGCTCGACCCCTTGATGAGCCTCAAGGACGGCGCCCCGCCCACCGCGCCGGGCGAAGGACATCTCGGCGTGAGCACCAAACAGCTCGCCGCCCGCTTCGGCGCCTTGGCCGCGACCGTCGAGATGCCCTATCGCAGCGCCCCGGGCGAAGACTTCGGCCCCTCCCACGCGAAGAGCCTCGGCGAGTCTTGTGTCGAGGCCGTGCTCGCGGCCTTGGCGGCGGGACGGGCGGGAGCCCCGATCGCGCCACGGTAATCTCACGGTCGCGACGGTACAAGCGGCGTGATGGCGCCATGAACCCTCGGCCCCCTGCTGAGGTGTTCGATGCGCGCGCTGAGCCGCCTGCTCCTGGTCTTCTTCGCCCTGCTCTTCGTGTCGTCCTCTGCGTTCGCGCAGACCCTGAGAGAGTTTATCCTCGTCATCGGCGAGGATGACCAGCTCGACGAGCCCAGCCTACGCCTCGCCCTCAGCCTCGCCGACGCCACCGCCGAGCGGGTGGTGGACAGCCCCGCGGCCAGCGCCTCCCCCGTGCTCAACGGGGCCTACGTCGTGACCGTCCCCGCCCACAAAGCGGTGACCCTCGTGGAGCTGCTCAGCCTGGATGTGGAGAACGTGGCGCTCATCGAGGACAACGTGCGGGTGTTCGCGCCGCCCAACATGGAGGGTGGGCCCTGTGAAGGGAGCGGCGGGCTCACGTCGGTGAATGATCCGCTGGCCGGGGCGCAGCTTGAGCTAACGACCCACGGCGATGAGGTCGTCTTGCAGATGTTGGCCTTGGCCTCCCAACACGCGGTCCGACAGACGGTCGCGGTGATCGACACCGGCGTCAACGAGCTGCACGAGGATCTCGTGGGGGTCGTCATTGGGCCGGGCGGCCAAGATCCGACCGGGCACGGCACCGCGGTGGCCGGAAAGGTCGCGGCGAACACCCACAACGGCGTAGGTCTGGCGAGCCTCAACCACAGCGGCGCATACCTCGCTGTGCGCTCCTACCCCGCGCTCGCGGATCCAAACGCCAGCGCGGATGACATCGCCAGAGCCATCGTCAACGCGACGAACGACGGGGCGTCGGTGATCAACATGTCGTTCGGTGGGCAAGGAAAGGCCCCGACGATCGTGGTCGAGGCCATCAATTACGCCGTCGCCCAAGATGTGATGCTCGTCGCGGCCACAGGTAATGATGGTGTTTTTCGAGATGCTGTCACTCGTTGGCCCGCGAACGTGCCCGGCGTGCTTCCGATCTCTGTGGGGACCCGTGACGGCGCAAAACCCGAGTACGCGAGCCGCCTTACAGACATGCCCCTCGGGGCTTGGGCCGCTGGGGACGGCGTGTGTGTGCTGGACAACGAGGAGGGTTATCGGCGCGACAGCGGATCGTCGTTCGCATCGGCGCACGTCTCCGGTCTCTTGGGCGTCGCCCGCGCGCTGTGCCCCGGGCTCTCCGCCAAAGACGCCTACATGCTGATGCGCCAGAGCGGAGTACCAGTCGAGGAGGGCGGATTTCTCATCATCGATGACACCTTCTTCATGGCCCTCGACGCCAACGCCCAGAAGGTCTGCTCCTCCCCTTGACGCCGCCCCGCCGGTCGGGCAAATGGCAGTCCCCAACGTCGGAGACTGTATGCCTGTTCAGATCACCAGCATCGCGCCGATCCTCCCGGTGCACGAGATCGAGTCCGCGCTGCCGTTCTGGGTAGACCAGCTCGGGTTCACGCTGATCACCACCGTGGACCACGAGGACCGCCTCGGCTTCGCCCTGCTCGCGAAAGACAAGATGACGGTGATGCTCCAGACCCACGCGAGCCTCTTTCACGACGATCCCGCCCTCGCCGAGCGGCCCTCACCGGCCATGCTCTACGCGAAGGTGGATGACCTCGACGCGCTCATCGCGGCGACCGAAGGCACCGCCACCGTCGTCGTCGCCCGGCGCACCACGTTTTA
>JAKLKE010000592.1 GCA_023150775.1 Myxococcota bacterium | reverse complement strand
CGCTCGGCGCGCATCGGGCGCAGATCGACGCCGACCAAGGGCTCACCGCCCTCAAGCCGCTGGGTGACCAAGGCCGCGAGCGCCCCGGCCGCGCCGGTGATGAGCACGCTCATGAGCGCCCCCAGCGCGCGAGGCGATCGAGGGCCTTGAGCCGGGGTCGGGCCCGGAGCCCCTCGTCGATCATGCCCTGCAGCGTCGATTTGACCTGCTCCACCCGGGCGTGGGTCTTCTCATCGGGCTCGTCGGGGTCGCCGCTGAACTGGATGGGTTTGCCAAAATAGATCTGCACCTTCACCGGCAGGGGCAAGGCGCCGAGGGGCCCCAAGAGCGGCCAGGTGGGCGTGACGGGCAGATACGGCGCGTCCATGAGCTTGGCGAGGGTCTTGGCGTTGTAGATCGCGGGATAGGTCTCTTCGCAGCCGATGATCGCCACGGGCACGATGGGTGTGCGGGTCTCTAACGCGATGCGCACAAAACCCGAGCCGAACTCTTGCAGACGATACCGCTCAGACCAGAGCTTTCCGCTGCCGCGCACCCCCTCGGGGAAGACCATGATGCACTGTTCACGGCGCAACAGCGCCTCACAGTTCTCCGGGTCGCCGACGACCTGCCCACAGCGCACAAACAGCGTCGAGACAAACGGCAGGCTCGGGAACCAGCGCTCGACCATGCCGCGCACCACACGCGGCGGGCTGGCCTCCAGGGCCATGGCGAGGCCCACCATCATGCCGTCCAGAGGGAGCTGCCCGCCGTGGTTGGGCACGAGCATCACCCGGCCCTGGGGCACGTTCTCTAAGCCGTGGGTCTCGACCCGCAGCCAGTGGCGGTACAGAAACGAGAAGTAGCGCGCGGCCTCGGCGGCGTACTCGGGGTTGAGGCCCCAAGGGTCGTAGCCCGCGGAGTTCACCGCGGACGTCGCCTTGAGCGCCGCGAGGGTTTCGGGGGAGATCGGGGGTCCGACGAGTCGCTGAATGAGCCCAGGCATAGCGGAGAGTCTACACCGTCGCGGCGTTGTGGCGCGAGCGTTCATCATGAGCGGGTCAGGCGCCGCGGAGGGCGGGGCCCCTGGCGACGCGGCGGAGGCCCGCGCCAGGATCGTCCTCGTCTGGGGTCGTGGGGCGAGGCGCGGCGGGCGGCGGGGCTCGGCCAAACGCCCCCGAAGGCCCTCGTCTCCGCGAGCGCCCCAGGCCCGCGGTTGTGCACCTGGACGAGCGCCCCGGGGCGCGCAGACGTGAATCGCCGTCGCGAGAAGCTACCGAAGAGAAGCTACCGAAGAGACCCTCCCGGCGCGCCTCCGCGCGGCTCCCCACGATCCCTTGACCGCCGGGAGCTTTCATCGGGCGGTCGCGACGGGTTAGCGTTGCCACCTGCCCCGTTCCCCTCCCGCGAGGCGACATGGCCCTGCACCGAAACCCCGCGACCCCGCCGAGCCCCGAGAACCTCGCCATGATTCAGCGGGCGATGCGCTGGCTGATCCCGGCGTTTCGCCTGGGCCTGAGCCCGCGTGTGCCGATCTCCGTGAGCGGCCTAGAACATTTCCCCAAAGAGGGCCCGGTCTTTCTGCTCTCGAACCATCAAACGGCGCTGGACCCCATCCTGCTCACCATCGCCGTGAACCGACCGGTGCATTTTATGGCGACCCAAGCCTTGCTGCAGGAGGGCCCCGTTGGGCGCTTCGTCGGCTGGCTCGGCGCTGTGCCCAAAAAGAAGTTCAGCGCCGACCTCCGCGCGGTGAAGCAGCTCATCGCCTGGCGCGCCCTCGACGCCGCCGTGGGCCTGTTCCCCGAGGGCCAGCGCTCCTGGGACGGCGAGCCTCTGCCTCTGCTCGACGGCATCGAGAAGCTCGTTCGTTTGATGAAGGCCCCGGTGGTGACCGCGCGCCTGCACAACGCCGACCGCGTGTGGCCCCGCTGGGCGCCCAAGCCGCGCTGGGGCCGCATTCACATCGAGCTCGACCCGCCCGAGGCCCTGCACGAGCGGAGCCCCGAGACGCTGCGCCCCATCTTGGAGCGGCGAGTCCAGCTCTGGTCCAAAGACAGCCAACGGTTCCCCGTGCGCGGCGGAGACCTCGCCTTAGGCCTCGCCAACGCGCTCTTCGCCTGCCCGCGCTGCGGCGTGCTCGACAGCTTCACCGAGCGCGGCGACACGCTGAGCTGCCACGCCTGCCTCGCCGTGTACACCGTCACCCCCGAGCTGACCCTGCGCGGCCCCGGCGGCGAGCGCCCCATCGCCGAGGCCGTCACCGCCGCGAAGGCCCTGGTCACCCGCCGCCGCGCCGCCGACCTCACCCGCTTCTCCGCTGATGGTGTGGTGATGGAGTCCGAGCGCGCCGAGCTCCTCGACGTCACCGAAGACGACGCCGTGCCCCTGGGCGCCGGCCACCTGCGCCTCACCGCCGAGGGCCTGAGCCTCCACCCCACCCCCAGCGCCCCGCCGAGCTGGCGGTTGCCGTTCACAGAGCTGCGGGCGACCTCGGTAGAGATGCGGCGGAGGCTGCAGTTCCAGGGGAAGGAGCGGATCTTTGAGGTGGTGCTGCCGACAGAGAGCGCGGTGAAGTGGGAGTGGATGGTGCCGCGGTGGCAGCGGGGGGAGGGGTAGCGGGCGCGGGGCGTGTTAGGGTAGGCGCGAAGAGTGGCGACCACTGACGAGCGGCAACGACTGAGGAGAGCGGCGTGCGGATCACCAAGATTCAGTTCAAGGACTTCCGTGGGTTCCAGCGGGAATCGCTTCAAATCGGCGAGCAGGACACGGTCGTGTTCGCCGGGCCGAATGGGAGCGGGAAGAGCTCGGTGTTGGCCGCGGTGGGGAGTCTTTTGAGCTTGTCCGTTATGGTCATGGCCGGAAATCCAATAGTACAGTTC
>JAKLKE010000591.1 GCA_023150775.1 Myxococcota bacterium | reverse complement strand
TCGAGCTGCCCGCGCGCCTGGAGGATGTCGGCGATCTTGCCCATCGTGACGGCCTTGCCGTGTACGTCCCCGAGCCGCTCGTAGACGGGCAGCACCTCGTCCCAACGGATGCGGAGGGCCTCGTCGAGCTGCCCGCGCGCCTGGAGGATGTCGGCGCGGAGCCCCGCGGCGAGGGCTACCTCACGATCCTCACCCCGCGCGGCGTCATGCGCCCCCTTAGCCTCCGCCGCGCGGTTGGCGAGCTCCAGGTCCCCCGCCCGCTGGGCGAGGTTTCCTTGGCGCCAGAGGAGGTCGGAGCGTACATCGGGGTCGTCCGACACCTCGAGCCCCCGCGCCACGGCGCCGAGCCAGGGGGCGTAGGGGCCGCTCGCGTAAGCGTAGTCGTAGCCCCTAAGCCCCCCGGCCACCGCCCGCGCCCCGTCGAGCCCCGCCACCCACTCCGCCACGGCCTCGTGCTCGGCCTGCAACTCCCCCCACCGCGCGCCGCGGGTGTCGTCGGGCGCGGCGGGCAGCCGCTCCATCACCCAGGCGTCCATCCGCGCGATGGCGGCGTCGGCGTCGGTCTGCTGCCGCAGGTGCTCGGCCAAGAGCTTGTGTACGCGCCACCGGCCTGAGGTTGGGTCGTGCTGCACGATGGACAGGCCCAGGGCCTTGTCGAGCCAGTCCTCCGCTTGGGCCTCAGCGACGCCCATGATGGCCGCCAACCAGCCGATGCGGACGCCGCTCAGGGGCGCCACGCCGAGGGCGCACAGGGCGGGCAGACCCGCCTCCGCCTCGTCGCCGAGGCGCTCCCGCAGCGCGTCGATGGAGAGGCTGAAGGTGGCTTCGAGGGAGCGCAGCGCCTTGCGGGTGGGGTCTTGGTACGCCTTGCTGTTGGGGCGCTCGGGCGTGAGCTGCAGCAGACGCTTGTGGTACAGGCTCAAGAAGTTCGGGATGGTCCGGCCGCCGCGAAGGTAGGAGCCCGCCAGGGCGATCGCCAAGGGCAGGCCGCCCAGCTCGGTCACCAGCGCCCGCTTGTCGGCCTCCTTCGCCGCCTTGGCCCGGGCCTCGCCCAGCTCGGCGTCGAGCTGCCGCAGGGCCTCGGGCACCTCAAACGGCGCGACGGGGATCACCCGCAGGCCGCCCCCGTCGTCGAAGGTGTGGCGGCCGGTGAGGATCAGGGGCACGCCCGGCAGGCGCTCCACGAGCTCGGCGGCGGCCTCGGCCAAGGCGGGGGTGTCGAGGTTGTCGAGGTGCAGCAGGGGGCGCGTGTCCGCGAGGGCGGAGCGCACCCGCGCCGCGAGGTCGCCGGGGCCGGGCTGAAGGCGCAGACGCTCGGCGAGCTCGCTCAAGAGCGTGTCGGCGCTGGGCGCGGCGCCGTGGCCGAGGGTGATCTTGAGGTGGCCGCCGGGGAAGCTCGCCGAGTGGTCGGCGAAAAAACGGTCGATGAGGAAGCTCTTGCCGACGCCCGCCATGCCCCGCAGGTTGCAGACGACGGCGGCCTGGGCCTGGCCCGAGGGCGGGAGCAGCGCCGCCGAGAGCGCCGCGAGCTGCGACGTGCGGCCGATGAACTTGGCCAAGGCGTCGGCGGGCGGCGGGGTGGTGGCGGTGGTGTCGGGGCGCGGCTGGGCGAGGCCGCGGGGGGTGTCCCAGGTGAGGCGGCCATCGGGGACGTCTCGGTACAGCGCGGCGTGTGGATGCCAATGCCCGCCCACAGGCGCCCAGGCGTAGAACTGCACGACGTACCGGAGCGGTTCGCCCTCGGCGTTCATCTCAACGTCGATGGTGTGGAAGCTGTTGACCCACTTGTCCTCTTCATCGCCCTCGTACACGCTGCCCGCGGCGAGGGTGCGCAGGGTGTGGTTGGGGTTGGAGGCGGTGAGGGCGTCGGCGGTGTGCTGGTGACCATGCAGCACAATGTCCACGTTGGCGCTGAGCAGGCGGTGCGCGTCGGCGGCGTCGCCCAGGTCGCTGAGCGGGTGGTGCATCAGGGCGAGGCGCAGGCTGGTGAGCGGTGCGCCGTCGTCGGGGTTGGTGGCGTTCAAGAGCACCTGATGCTCGGTGAGCAGCAGCTTTCCTTTGTCGTTGTCGTCGCCCGCGAGCCAGGCCGTGTCGAGGCCGATGATGTGGACCGGCGGGAGGCCGGGCAGCGCCAAGGTCTGCCGATACCCCAGGCGGGGGTGTCCCCGACCGTTGTCGGGTAGGAGCTCCGGGCGCTGGACGCGCTCCAAGAGATCGCGGTAGCCGCTCTGGCGTTTGGCGGGGAGGTCGAGGCCGTCGTTGGGCGCACCTTGGGGGCGGCGACCGCCCGCGAGCCACCGACTCAGCGCGTCGTGGTGGTGAGGGTCCGCCGCGAACCTGCGCAGCCGGTTCCAGGTCGGCGGGTCGACGCTCCGCTGGATGTCATGGTTCCCGGGCACAAAAAACACCCGGTCCCAGGTGAGGCCGAGGCGCTTCACGACCTCGTCGAGCCGCTTCTCCGCCGCGAGGTACTCCTCGTGGAGCCCCCAATCGGCGAGATCCCCGGTGAACACGAGCAGGTCTGGGCGCCGCTCCTTCACGATGGCGTCCAGCCGCTTTGTCAGCTCTGGGCCGAGCACCCGATACCGCGTGGAGCGGCCAAGCCGGATCTTGAGCTTGCGGGGGTCCTCCTTCGCCGGTTTGCCATCCTTCGGCGGTTGGTCAACGGCCACCCGCTCATGCAGATCCGAGAGGTGCAGCACCCGCAGCGTGTACGTCGTCATCGAGGCGGACATCAGGGCTCCCAAGCATAGCGGCCCCCGAGACTACCACGCCGCCGCCCCCCGGTCGCCGTCGCCGCTCACCCAGCCTCGCCCTGAGCCCGCAACCCCACAACCAGCGCCGGGGGCGGCCCCGCGTGAGGCGGCGAGCGGGTGCTTCTCGCGGGAGCTCTGGAGGCC
>JAKLKE010000590.1 GCA_023150775.1 Myxococcota bacterium | reverse complement strand
GGAGGGGCGCTTCGTGCTGTTCACAGGGCCGTTTGTCCAGCGTGAGGCCGTGACGACGCTCCGGTGGTGAGCGGAGGCGGTGGAGCGTCTGAGCGCCGTCGCTCCCCTGCCCTGCCGCTCGTTGATCCCGCAGCCTGAGTCGATAGCGCCACGGCGTAGACCCCGCCGAAAGACCCCGCGCCCCCAAAGGCTCAGCCTCGGCGCTCTGTCCGTGCCAGGGCGCTACCCCGGCAACTTAATCCCCGCCTCCACCAAAAACCCCAGGAGCCCGGCGCGGATCATCGCCACGGCGATGGCGGTCATGAACAGTGACATCACCTTGCCGAAGGCCCGCACGCCGGCCTCGCCGATCCAGTCGACGAGGCGCTGGGCCTGGGACATCGCGAGGCCGATGAGGAAGAGGTTCACGACCAGGGCCACAAACACGGGGCCACGGCCGTAGCCATCGGCGAGCACCAAGAGCGTGGTCATCGTGGCTGGGCCGACGATGATCGGCACGCCTAAGGGCACCACGCCCAGATCCCCGGCGTCTCGCGCCCGGCGCTCCTCTTTGGAGAAGACCAGATCGTAGATCGAGAGCACCAAGAGGATGATGCCGCCGCCGACCCGGAGATCGTTCACCGTGATGCCCAAGAGGCGGAAGAGGACCTGGCCGCCCAAGATCACCATCACGGCGACGAGCGCCGCGGTGATGGAGCCCTTGCGCGCGAGGCTCTTGCGCTCCTCGGGCGTCATCCCGTGGGTGAGGCTCAAGAAGATCGGGGCGATGGTCGGCACCGACATCGTCACGAACAAGGGCAAGAACACCTGAGCGGCGATCTGGGACATGAGACGCCCCAAGCGGGGGAAGAGACGCGGCGTTTAGTCCAAGAAGCTCTTGGCGATCACCAGGCGCTGAATCTCGGAGGTGCCCTCGTACAGCGTCGTGATGCGGGCGTCGCGGAACAGACGCTCGACCTCGTACTCCTTGGAGTAGCCGTAGCCACCGTGAATCTGCAGGGCCTTGTCGGCGCAGAAGTTCGCGCACTCGGACGCGAAGAGCTTGGCCATGGAGCACTCGCGGGAGCCTCGCTCGCCTTGGTCTTTGAGCACGGCGGCGCGGTAGGTGAGCAGGCGGGCGGCCTCGATGCGGGTGGCCATGTCGGCGATCATCCACTGAATCGCCTGGTTGTGGCCGATGGGCTTGCCGAAGGCCATGCGCTCCTTGGCGTAGGCGACGGCGAGGTCAAACGCGCGCTGGGCGATGCCGAGGGCCTGGGCGGCGATGCCGATGCGGCCGCCGTCAAGGGTGCCCATGGCCACCTTAAAGCCCTGGAGCTCTTGGCCGAGCAGGTTCGCCCGGGGCACGACCATGTCCTCAAACACGAGCTCGGAGGTGTGGGAAGACGTGATGCCGAGCTTCTCTTCGACCTTGCCGACACGGTAGCCGGGGAAGGTGTTCTCGACGATGAACGCGCAGACGGCCTTGTGACGGGCGGCTGGGTCCATGGAGGCATACACCACAGAGACATCGGCCTGGGGACCGTTCGTGATCCACATCTTCGTGCCGTTGAGCACGTAGTCGCCGGCGTCGTTCTTGGTGATCTTCGTCTTCTGCGCGCCGGCGTCGCTGCCCGCGGCGGGCTCGGTGAGCGCGTAGCAGCCGAGCTTACGGCCCGTGGCGAGGTCGGGGAGGTACTGCTGCTTCTGGGCCTCAGTGCCGAAGTTGAGGATCGGCGAGATGCACAGAGAGTTGTTCACCGACATCACCACGCCTACGGAGGCGTCGGCGTAGCTCACCTGCTCCAGCGCCACGACATAATCCAGCACAGAGAGGCCACCGCCCTCGTACTGCTCGGGCACAAACATGCCCAAGAAGCCCAGCTCGCCGAGCTTGTTGACGAGCTCCCGGGGGAACTCATGGGTGCGGTCACGCTCGGCGGCGCCAGGCATCACCTCGCTGCGGGCGAAGTCGCGGGCGAGGTCGCGGATCTGGAGTGTGCCTTCGGAGAGCTCGAACATGGGGGGATCCTCTTGTGGTTGAGCCAGACGATGCGGCCTGTTTAGCGCCCGGTGAAGTCGGGCTTGCGGCGCTCTAAGAAGGCCGACATGCCCTCACGCTGATCTGAAGTGGCGAAGCAGAGGCCGAAGAGCGTGCGCTCGTGGGAGAGCGCCGGGGCCAAGGCGAGATCGGCGCCGTCGTTGATGGCGCGTTTACACAAGGCCACGGCCCGGGGGCCGTTCTTGGCGATGGTCTCGGCCATTTTTTTGGCGGCCTCGATGACGTCGCCCTCGACGAGCTCGGTGACGAGGCCGATGCGCAGGGCCTCGTCCGCCTTCACCGAGCGGCCGGTGAAGCAGATCTCCCGGGCGCGCTGGCGGCCGACGAGGCGGGTGAGGCGCTGGCTGCCGCCGAAGCCGGGGATGACGCCGAGCTTGACCTCGGGCTGGCCGAAGACCGCCGTGGCGCTGGCGAGGATGATGTCGCAGGACATGGCCAGCTCGCAGCCGCCGCCCAAGGCGAAGCCGTTCACCGCGGCGATCACCGCGACGGGCAGGGCCTCTAAGCGGCTGAACACCCGCTGGCCCAGGGCGGCGAAGCCCTCGGCTTGGCTGGGGCTGAAGCCCTGCATCTCGGCGATGTCGGCCCCGGCGGCGAAGGCCTTGGCCCCGGCGCCGGTGAGGATGAGCACCCGGGCGCCGGGGCGAGAGGCCACGTCGTCAAGCGCCTCCTCCAGCTCACGGCGCAGGTCGCCGTTCAGGGCGTTCAGGGCCTTGGGGCGGTTGAGCGTGAGCAGGGCCACCCCCGCGCCGTCGTCAAACTCCAGGCGGATGTTGGTGTACAGCCGCACGGTCATCGCGTCGTTCGCCATGGATCAACCCCCGTATTTGTAGAAGCCCCGCCCAGACTTACGGCCGAGCCAGCCCGCCTC
>JAKLKE010000058.1:22322-22590 GCA_023150775.1 Myxococcota bacterium | reverse complement strand
AGGTCAGGGTGCCGCCGGAGATGCGTAAGAGCGTGCCGTCGGGGTAGACAAAACCCTCTTCGGTGAGCTTGCCCGGGGCCCGCTCTGGCGGCGCCACGTCTTTGCCAGCTTGGCGCTCGATCACGGTGAGGCCCTCTGGGTCGATCACGAGGCTGGTCCTCACGTCGCCTTCATCGAGATGAAAACAGCGCTTCATGGTGGATTCTCCGGTGGGCGCGCCGCCGCAGGCCAAGGCGGAGAGCGCGGCGAGGGCGGTGAGTGAGCGGGT
>JAKLKE010000058.1:0-22312 GCA_023150775.1 Myxococcota bacterium | reverse complement strand
GCCGAGGAGGGAGGTCGCCATACAAGGATTCTACATCAAAAAGGCCGGGCGTTTGACAGCCCGGCCTTGAAGGTCTCACTCGACGCTCAAGCTCACTGAGGCTTGGGCGTGCCGTCCACGGCCATGTCCGTGCGCTCGACGATGAAGAAGTCGACGCGGCGGTTCTTGGCCCAGGCGGCCTCGTTGTTGCCGGTCACGAGGGGCTTGGTCTCGCCGTAGCCCTTGGCCTCCAGTCGGCTGGCCTCAACACCCTTGTTGATGAGGTAGGTGCGCACGGCCTCGGTGCGGCGCTGGCTGAGGTCCAGGTTGAAGGCGTCATCCCCGCGCGAGTCTGTGTGTCCTTCGATCCGCACGAGCTTGAGCTCAGGGTGCTCCTTCATGATGGAGGCGACCTCATCGAGGAGCTTGTAAGACTCGGGCTTGATGATGTCTTTGTTCGTCTCGAAGAAGACGCTGCCGCCGAGATCGATGTTCGCGGCCTGAACCTTGGTCTTGGTGGGCTTGAGGTCGAGCATGACGGAGACGGTGTCGCCGGACTTCAGCTCAACCGTCTTCGAGCCGCGCAGGTAACCCTCGGCCTCAGCGCCGACCTTGACCTGACCCACACGAACGAGCGTCTCAACCTTGCCCTCGGGCATCTTGCCCTTGGGTTTGTCGTTGAGCAGCCAGCTCGCGTCGGGGATCCGTTTGCCCTTGGCGTCCACGGCCTCGACGATGATGGTGCCGGTGAGGTAAGGCACGGTCTGTACGATCTCGATGGGCGGCCCCTCGACCACCTTGGCCACGCCCGCCGTCGGCGCGAAGCCGGTGCCGGTGATGGTCATGGGGTGCTCGCCCGCGGGCAGCTCCATGCTGTTCGCGCCCGTCATGTCGGCGACGGTGAAGCCGAGGCCGGTGGCGGGCTGTCCGTCCTGATCGACGAAGCGGAAGGTGACGACCGTGGCCTCGGGGCAGCCGTCGTCATCCTTGTAGGAGTCCATGTCTTCAGGCTTGTCGGGGCAGGCGTCGACGTTGTCGAGCAGACCGTCGTTGTCGCTGTCGAGGATGATGGGCTCGGCGGGGGCCTTCTTGACGGTGGGCTCATAGCCCAGAGCGAAGAGCACCCGTGCGGTGGGGGCGCCGATGCCGCCGGTGAGGGCGGTGCCGACGCCGCCGCGCACGACGAGGTTGCCCGCGCCGGGGCGCGACCAGGCGCCGAGGATGCCCTCCACGGGGGCGGCGGCGGGGTTGGCGAAGTTGGCGTAGGTGAAGCTGCCGGCCACATCCAGAGACGTGCCGAAAGACTCACTCAGGGCGTAGCTGCCGCCGAGGCGGAGGTAGATCTGATCGTTCCAGGTGGCGTTCTCCAGCACGACCTCGGGCTGAAACCGTGTGCCGACGTTGGCGGCGAGGAGCAGCTTCTCGTTGATGGGCTTGTCGACGATGAGGCCGAGCTCACCGCTGAGGCCGCCGTAGCTGAGCGCCGAGTCCATCGTCGCCGTGGGCAGGCCAGCGCGACCATACACAGAGAGCCCAACCGCAGAGTCCATCCGGTTGAGCAGGTTAAACTTGGCGTCGATGCCCAAATCACCGATGCCCGTCTCACCGCCCGCCACGCCCGCGGAGCGCAAGAAGACGGGGATGTCGAGACCAAAACGGGCGCGGCCCTTGGTGAAGCCGATCATGAGGTCGGCGGTGAGCAGGTTCTTGATGAGATCGACCTGCTCGCCGTCGGTGGGGTAGTAGATCAGGGGCTCGTGGGCGTAGTTGAACAGCGCCCGGGCGGTGATCGTGTTGGGATCGAGGATGACGGTGTCGTCGGTCCAGAACAGGGTCGTGGAGTCGATGGACGGGCGGAAGAGCTGGGCGTTGAGGTCAGGCATCTCGCCGCCGGAGACGACCACTTGGTCGTCTTGGGCATACGCGCTGAGAGAGAGCAGGCTGAAGGTGAGCAGCATGGGTCACACTCGAAGAGAGAAGGGGGAAGGGGAGGCCCGGGAGGATGGCGCACAGTTACGATCGAACGTAGGGGCGCCATCCTCCGGGGGTTGAGGTCAGCTCCGGCGGCGGCGGAGCAGGAGCCCCGCGAGCAGACCGAGCAGGCCGACCGAGGCGCCCGTGGTGGGGGCCGTGGAGCAGCTCCCGCCGCGACCACCGCCGTACTTGCCGTCTACGACGTCATCGGACGGATCGAGAGGATCAAGGCCATCCTGGACCTCCTCACCGTCGAGGATGCCGCCATCGTCGGTGTCCTCGTCGAGCGGGTCGGTGCCGTGGGTGTTGACCTCGTCGCCGTCGGTGAGGCCGTCCTCGTCGGTGTCGGCGTTCAGGGGGTCTGTGCCCGTGGTGCTGACCTCGTCGCCGTCGGTGAGGCCGTCGGCGTCGGTGTCCACGTCAATGGGTGATGTGCCGTAGCCGTTCACCTCATCACCGTCGGTCAAGCCGTCGCCGTCGGTGTCGGCGATCGTCGGGTCGGTGGTGTGGGTGTTGACCTCATCACCATCGTTGAGGCCATCGGCGTCGGTGTCGGGGTTGAAGGGGTCGCTGCCGAACGCGATCTCCTCACCGTCGACCAGTCCATCCTCATCAACATCGGGGTTGAGCGGATCCGTCCCCGTGGTCTTGATCTCGGTGCCGTCGTCGATGCCATCGTTGTCCGAGTCGTTCTCGGCGGGATCCGTGCCGGTCTCGTTGACCTCCTCACCGTCGTTGAGGCCGTCGCGGTCGGTGTCGATACTGAGGGGGTCGGTGCCGTAGTCGTTCACCTCCTCACCGTCGCTGAGGCCGTCGAAGTCGGAGTCAGGCTCGAAGGGATCCGTGCCGAGGTCCACCTCGTCGCCGTCGTTGAGGCCGTCGCCGTCTGTGTCGGGGATGACGGGATCGGTGCCGATGTCGAGCTCGTCGCCATCATCAAGGCCGTCGCCGTCGGTGTCGGCGAGGGTGGGATCCGTGCCGCCTTCGACCTCTTCGCCGTCGAGCAGGCCGTCGTTGTCGGAGTCGTCGTCGAGGCTGTTGGGCAGGCCGTCGCCGTCCGCGTCGCCGTCGGTCTCATCCACCGAGGGCACGCCGTCGTTGTCGTCGTCGATGTCGATGAAGTCGTCGAGGCCGTCCTCATCCGCGTCGGGCAGGCCACAGTCGACATACACGCCGATGACGTCGAAGAAGTTGCCGGCGGCGGGGCTGCCGCTGCCCGTAGACACGGCCTCAAAGCCGACGCGGGTGGTCTCGGCGGTGGCGGTGAACTCGCTGGTGTAGACGCCCCAGGCCGTCGTGTCGTCGGTGTAGACGTCGGTCTCGACACCATCGACGAGGAAGCGGGCGACGTCGGTTCCGACGCGGGCGCGGTGGCTGACGACGAGGCTGTAGGTGACGCCGATCTCCGTGGCGACCTCTTGGTAGAGCTCCCCAGACTCGTAGGCGTTCAGCTCAGCGAACTGGTTGCCCGCGTAGGAGGGCACGCCGTTGAAGCCCGTGGACCAGATCTCGATGTAGCCCGTGGTGTCGGTGGTGAACCAGCCGGGCACGGAGTCCTCCAGGATGAGGCTGTAGGAGCCGAGGGAGAGCACAGGATTCTCAAACCCGGCGTTCTCTAGGAGAGACTCGCCGCTCGGGCAGTCCGTGGTGCCTTCGCCGCTGGCGACGGCGTCGGGGATGCCGTACTCGTTCACGTCACCGTCGAGCACGCCGTCATCGTCGCTGTCAAAGTCGCCGTAGCCGGCCTCTTCAGCGTCTGTGCGGCCGTCGCCGTCGCTGTCGGTGTCCAGGGTGTTGGGGATGCCGTCGCCGTCGGTGTCGGCGCCCTCCACCTCGGTCCAGTCGGGGATGCCGTCGTTGTCGTCGTCGCGGTCGCCGACGTCCGCGATGCCGTCGCCGTCTGTGTCGATGTCGGGGGTGAGGGGATCGGAGCCGTACTCGTTCACCTCGTCGCCGTCGCTGAGGCCGTCACCGTCGGTGTCTTCGGTGGAGGGGTCGGTGCCGCTGTCTACCTCGTCGGCGTCGCTGAGGCCGTCGTCATCGGTGTCGGTGTCGTTGATGTCGGTGCCGTGCTCACACTCCTCTTCGGCGTCGATGAGGCCGTCGCCGTCGGTGTCGATGCTGCCGTCCACCACGTCCACGGTGAACACAGACGAGAGGTCGGAGTCGACGAAGGTGTAGGTGTCGAGGTACGAGCCGTTGCCTTTGTTCCCCGAGGTGAAGT
Source organism: Myxococcota bacterium (assembly GCA_023150775.1). Lineage (GTDB taxonomy): Bacteria > Myxococcota_A > UBA796 > UBA796 > CAJQPC01 > JADKFE01. Next base: position 18,135 of record JAKLKE010000058.1, on the reverse strand, counting down.
TGCCCCAAGAGCGGGCGTTCACGTTGGGGGACTCAGCGTCGGTGTAGGCCCCGCTGGAGATGCCGGAGCCGCCCGAGGACTCTAAACCCTTGGAGCCGTTGGGCATCGAGCCCTCGGCGCCCTGAACTTCAGCGTCGTTCCAGTACATGTTGAGGCCGGTGCGGCCCAAGGCGGCGTCGACGAGGAACAGGCGGAAGCCCTCGTAGCTCGTCTCGATGTCGACGCCGACGTAGTGGAACTCGCCGACGGTGATGAGCGCCACGCAGTTGTAGGTGCCGGTCTCGACGTAGTTGCCGTTGTTGTCGGTGCCGTCCCAGGTGGTCGAGTTCTCACCGGAGGTCACGGAGAACAGGAGGTGGAGGTCGTCGTCGCTGGTGAGGTCGTAGTCGCCGTCACCGTTGAGGTCACAGATGATGTGCCCCGTGCCGTCCGAGCCGCTGGTGATCACAAACTCGCCCGTGGTGTAGCCCGGCGCGAGGTAGTCACACTCCTCTTCGCCCGAGGAGAACTTGGGCGAAGACACCGTCGGCGCGGTGAAGGCGTAGGTCGCCAACGACGGCGGGTTGACGTAGATCGGGAACTCCGCCGCGAGAGAGCCGGAGTAGGTCGAGCGACCGTTGGCGCCCGCCACGCCGACGCTGTTCGCGGCGAGGGTCCAGGCGAAGCCCGAGAGGCCGTTGGTCTTCATCTCGATGACGGCGCTGTCTGAGCCGCTCTCGATCAAGGCGTAGACGCTGCCGTTGAACGAGCGGCTGTCGATGTAGTCGCCGGTGTTGAAGTTCCAAGAGTAGGCCCAGAGGCGGCCATAGCCCGGGTCGGTCTGCCCGACGACGGAGAGATCCCAGGTCGTCGAGCCCTGGTTGCCCAGGGTGATCGTGTAGGTGCCGTTGGCGGTGAGGGTCTGGGTGCTGCCCGAGCTGAGCGAGCCCAAGGAGCTGCCCGAGGGGTCAAGGATCGTCGCCGAGCCCGAGCCGGTCCACGAGATCGACTCGACGGTGTAGTCGAGGATGTCGACGTAGACTGTGCCGCCGGTGAAGCCTTGGGTGGTCGTCCACTGGGCGCTGACCTCGGCGTAGGAGAGGCTCGGCAGGCCGAGGGCCGCGAAGGTGAGGAGCAGCGCGGCGCTGGTTTGGGCGCCCGACGCGGGCTTGGGGGGGTGGAGTTTGGGGGGCATCATGTTCTCCGGGGGTGAACCATTCGTGAGCGTGAGAGAGTAGTGGCCAATGAGTGTACAAGATCGCCCCCACTGAAATCAAACGAAACGCGGTCTGAAGCTGGCAGATGCAATTTTGGCGAAAGGCTTCAGGGCGGGCTCTACGGCGATGAAGTACACTCAAGTGTATGAGAAACCTCAACCTGATCTGTGCCTCTCCGCTGTCGCTGCTGCCCCTGATGATCCTCGGCTGTACACCCGAGCCCGTCGTGAATCCTGACCGATTCTCAGGCGATGCGGCCCTGGGCTGGAGCGGCGCCGCCTGGTCCGACGAGCGCGCCGCGCTCACCAGCGCGGGCTGGGCCCAGCTCGACGGCGACGGCTTCGCCACCTACGCCGCCACCGATGACACGAACGTTCACGAGCTGACGCTGATCTTGGGATCCCTGACGCCGGGCCCGGCGGACGTTCGTTGGGTGCGCCAGCGCTACGGCAACGTTCACATCGTCGGCGACGGCGCGGGCTGCGACGGGGAGCTCTTTGAGGTCGCGGGCTCCTTGGGCGCCGAGCTCGTGTGTGAGGGCCTCTTGCCCGAGACCGGGCTCAACGAAGGAGAGCTGCCGGTCACCCTGACCTTGAGCCTCTCCGGCGGCGCGGTCACCACGGGCCAGTCCCGGGCGGCGCTGCTCACGCCCGACTGGCTCACGCTCCTCCCGGCGCTCGTCCCCCCGGCGGGGGCGGCAACCGACCTCCTCGACGCCGACCACGCCGCGCTCCTCCCTTGGCGTGACGGCGCGTTCTGGGCGCTGTTTGAGGCGAGCGACGACGGCTCCTTCGACGATCTGCTCCTGCGGGTCACCCACGCCGGGGAGCGGATCACCGTCAACAAAGAGCCCCACGACGCCGCCCAAGGCGCGGTGAGCTTGACCGTCACCGGGGACACAGAGATCACCGCCGCCGTCGAGGGCTCTGGCGAAGAGCAGACCGGCGCCGAGATCACCCTGACCCTGTGGGACGACCTCCAGGCTGGGGCCGAGCAGGTGGTGGTCAACGTCCGGTAGACTGGCGCCTCCACCGGCTCGGAGCTGAGAATGCTGGCAGATCGTGAAGGTCAGGTGCGTGTGCGGGCGAACTTCCCCGGCGGCGTCGAGCTGCTCGTGCGCCCCGGCGACACCGTCTATCGGGGCCAGGGCCTCGTGATCATCGAGGGCGACCGCGAGGTCGAGCGCCTGAGCGCCCGCAAACGCGCCGTCGTCGTCGAGGTGAAGGTGAAGGAGGGCGAAGAGGTCGCCGAGGGCGCGCTCCTCCTCGTCTTGCGGGAGCTGCCCGACGAGGAGGGGGGCGGCGGCTGAGGATCAGCCTCGCTCACTCACAGGTCGCCTTCTCTTGGCAGGTCCAGCGCGCCTCGGGCTCGGCGTAGGTGCACTGCTCGCTGCCGTCGCAGTCGGCGTCATCGTCGCAGGCGTCATCGGCGGTGTGGCAGCGCTGGGCCGCCGCGCCCCGGCAGGCGTCCAGGGCCACGCCGCAGAGCTCCCCGCCGCAGTCTTCAGGGCCATCACACTCGCTGGGCAGGCAGGTGTTGATGTGCATGATGTTGTGCCCGGCTTGGGTAGGATCCCGTCGGCTGGCGCAGAAACACACCTCGTCGGCGCCGCAGTCGGCGTCGGTGGCGCAGGGGGCGTAACATTCGCAGTTGCCGTAGCCCTCGATGTTGAGGCCGCAGACCTCCCCGTCACCGCAGTCACATTCACTGAGCTGGTCTTCAGGGCAGGCGGCCGGGCCGACGAGCTCGGGGCAGTCCACCGCCATGTCGCGGATGAAGCCGCCGCCTTTCAGGCTGTCGATCTCGGTGTCGGTCTCGCAGTAGCGGATCCCTGACTCGGCCTCGATCGGCTCGTAGTCGGCGTTGATCAGCTCGACGTCTTCGCAGGTCTCGGCCACTTTGCCGCAGCCAAACACCAGCGCCAACGGCGCCAAACACCACAGCAGGTTTCGCATCTTGTACCTCACCAAGCCCTGACCTGGTGAGCGTAGCACAGCGGGCGAGGGCTCAGCGCAGGTGCCCGTAGATCGCGGCGCAGACGGCGGTGGCGGCCAAGAACCCGGCGAGGTCGGCGGTCACCCCGGCGAGCACGGCGTGGCGGGTGCGGCTGACGCCTACGGCGCCGAAGTACACCGCGAGGATGTAGAAGGTCGTGTCGGTGGAGCCTTGGAGCACGCTGGCGAGGTTGCCGATGTAGCTGTCGGGGCCGTGGGTCGTGATCAGCTCCCCCATGAGCGCGAAGGCGCCCGAGCCCGAGAGCGGCCGGATGAGCGCCATCGGCAGCACCTCGCCGGGCATCCCCAAAGGCGCGGTGACCACACCAAACCAGGACGTGAGCGTCGTCATCGCGCCGGAGCCCCGGAACATGCCTACGACGGCGAGGATCGCCACCAGGTAGGGGATGATCGTGAGCGCGGTGGTGAAGCCCTCTTTGGCGCCGCGGATGAAGGTCTCGTACACCTTCACCCCTTTGGCCCAGCCGAAGCCCAAGATCAGCACAAACAGCGACGGCACCACCCACTGCCCGCTCGCCGTGGAGAACGCCCGCAGCCGCTCGGACTCCTCCGCGCTGAGACCCAACGACGGCCCGAGCGCCGCGCCCAAGGCCGGCAGCACCAGGACCGCCAAGGCCGAGGCGAAGACGAGGCGGAGGATGAGCACGGCGCGGTCGCTCACGGGCTCTTGGGACTCCGCCATCAAGGCTTGCACCTGGGCGCTCTCATCTACGGCGGCCTGGGCCTCTCCCTCGGCGACGGGCTCGTTGTCCAGAGAGAAGCGGCTCATGCGCTGGTAGAGCTTGGTGGCGAAGATCGCCACGACGGTGGCGGCGAGGGTCGAGAACAAGGTGGGCGCCATGATGCCGAAGGGGTCCACGGAGCCCGCCGAGGCCCGCACGCCCATCACGCCCGTGGGCAAGATGCTCAGGCCGGAGGTGTTGATCGCCAAGAACAGCACCATGGCGTTCGTGGCCACGCCGGGGCGGCGGTTGAGGCGGTTGAGCTCTTGCATCGCCTTGATGCCGAGCGGGGTGGCGGCGTTGGTCAGGCCGATCATGTTCGCGGAGATGTTCATGATCATCGCGCCCATGGCCGGGTGGTCCGGGGGCACGTCGGGGAAGAGCCGCACCATCACCGGCCGGATCGCCCGGGCCAAGATGCGCAACAGCCCGCCCTCCTCAGCGACCTTCATCAGCCCCAAGAACAGCGCCATGTAGCCCACGAGGCCCAAGGCGAGGTCCACCGCCGACTTCGCGCCGTCGAAGGCGCCTTTGGACGTGGCCTCCATCGTGCCGCTGAGCGCGGCGACGACGAACGCCGCGAAGACGATGAACAGAAAGACTGGGTTCACAGGGGCTCCCGGCGGATCTCCGAGAGCATAACCAACCCCGATCTCTCTTGCGTCGTCAAGAGTTGTTTAGTCCAAGCCCGCCATCCGGGCCTGAAGCATGAACCGGAAGAGGTGGTCAAAGACCTCGGCGTAGTTGACGAGCTGCTGGGCGGAGCTGGCCCAGAGGGTGAGGCCGTGCTCACGGATGAGCAGGCCGGGCACCCGGGGCGGGCTGGCGGCGACCCGGGCGCGGATCTCCCCGGCGATGCGGGGCGCGTCGGGGTGGTTCTCGAACACGGGGATGGTGATCTCCGGGCCGACCTCCCAGATGCCGAAGGCCTTGAGGTGCTCCAAGGCGGGCAGGGGCAGCTCATCGGAGAGCGCCATGCGGGCGACGAGCTGGGCCTCGGCGGGCAAGAGCTGAGCGACGTAACGTGCGCCGGGGAAACGATCGTAGAGCGCGAGGTGAACCGCGGCGGCGGTGGAGGGTTTGTCCTGGGCGCGTCCTTTGCGCAAGATCTGGCCGTCGATGGCGATCTGCAAGAAGTCGTCCTCGCGCAGGTTGTCCTTGGGGCGCATCAGCGCGGTGATCTCCATAGAGCCATCGGGCAGGCGGCAAGAGAGGTTGCCCGCGGCGCCGGCCATCCAGCCGCGCTCATAAAAACGCCGCGAGAGGGTGGCCAGGGTGGCGCGCGGGTCCGCCGGGGCGGTTGCTGGGGGGGACGGCCCTCGGTTGTGGACCTCGGCTCCCGCAGGAGCAGAAGCGAAGCCCGGCGCGCGGACCTCGGCGCGCGGACCTTGGCTCCCGAACGTTCTGGATCCGCCAATCGCGGCGATCCTTGGCTCTCGAAGGTTCTGCAGGGGGCCAGCGCGTGTGAACCTCTTCTCCCGAAGATTCTGCGGGCGGCCCGCGCTTGTGAACCTCATCTCCCGAAGATTCTGCGGGCGGCCCGCGCTCGTGAACCTCTTCTCCCGAAGATTCTGGCGCCGCCCCGCGCCGCAAATCTCATCTCCCGAACGTTCTGGATCCGCCGATCGCGGCGAACCTCATCTCCCGAACATTCCGGCGCCGCCCCGCGCCGCGAACCTCAGCTCCCGAACGTTCCGCCGCCGTGCTACAACCCCAGCATGTCTACCGACGATCCGCATCGTGCGCTCCACGAACAGAACCGCCGCTCCTGGAACGCGGTCACCGCCGCCCACAACAGCCACAAGCTCGACCAGGCGGGGTTTCTGCGCCGTGGCGGCAGCACGCTCTTCCCTGAAGAGCTGGAGCTGCTCGGCGAGGTGAAGGGCAGACGCCTGCTCCACCTACAGTGCAACTGTGGCCAAGACAGCTTGAGCCTCGCGAGCTTAGGCGCTGACGTGCTCGGCGTAGACATCTCCGACGCCGCGATTCAGACGGCGGTGCAGCTCGCCCAAGACTCTGGGCTGCCCGCGCGGTTTGAGCGCGCCGACGTGTTGGACTGGCTCGACGCCGCCGTGGCCGAGGGGCGGCGCTTTGACCGTGTGTTCTCGTCCTACGGCACGATCCCCTGGCTCGCCGATCTGCCCCGCTGGGCGCGGGGGGTGGCCGGGGTGCTCGCTGAGGGCGGTGAGCTGGTGCTCATGGAGTTTCACCCGCTCTGCTGGAGCTTCAACGCTGAAGGCAAGGTGGTCGAGCCGTACTTCATCGAGGGGCCGATCCCCGAGCGCGGCGGCGTGAACGATTATGTCGCCCGCAGCGACGGCGCGCTCTCCCCCAGCGGCCACGCCCCAGGCGTCGTGAACTTTGAGAACCCCGAGCCCGCCTTCGCCTTTCAGCAGACCGTCGGCGACATCGTGAAGGCCCTCGCCGGGGCCGATCTGTTCATCAAGCGCCTGTGGGAGCTGCCCTACGCCAACGGCTGCCGCCTGTTTGAGGGCATGGAGCCCCTGCCCGGGAGCCGCTTCGGGATGCCCAAAGGGGTGCCCGCCATGCCGCTGATGCTCGGCGTGGTGGCCACGCGGCGCTGATCCGAAGGCCGCCGCCGCGTGTTAGAGCGGAGGAGAACCCCAGGGAGCGCCGCCGATGGCCCAGCCAGTCCAGAAGTTCGAGACCCTGACCTACGCGGAGGCGAAGGCCATCGAGGACGCCTCGGACGAGCGCCACGTCCTCTGGGATGGTGTGCTCTACGCGATGGCAGGGGCGACTTACGCCCACAATGAGCTGGCGGCGAACCTGCTCGGGGAGCTGTACGCGGGGCTTCGGGGCACGACCTGCCGCCCTTTGGGCTCGGACATGCGGCTGCGGCCCCTGGAGGGCGAACGATTCTTCTACGCCGACGTGGTCGTGCGCTGTGGGCCGCCGGTCTTTCACCCTGAAGATGAGCTCGCGCTCACGAACCCCACCGCCGTGTTTGAGGTGCTGTCGCCCTCCACCGAGCGGTTTGATCGCACCGAGAAGTTCGCCGTGTATCGCGAGATGCCCAGCGTCCAGCTCATCGTGTTCTTACGCAGCGACGTGGTCAGCATCTACCGGTATGAGCGCGCAGCGGGGGGCTGGGTGCTCACCACGTTCGGGCCTTCTGAGCAGGTTCCGCTCCTCCATGGGACGTTCGCTGTGGACGATGTCTATCGAGGCGTGCATTTTTCTCCACTTCCGAGGCTCTTGTGACCCACCCCTGCGACGCCCTCGTCCTCGGCGCCGGGATCAACGGCCTCGCCACGGCCTGGCAGCTCCTGCGCCGGGGGGTTGAGCGGGTCGTCGTCGTCGAGCAGAACCCGCTCTTTCACAGCCGGGGCAGCAGCCACGGCCACACCCGCATCACACGCTCCAGCTACGGTGACCCGATGTGGGTGGAGCTGATGCTCCTCGCCCACGGCGCGGAGTGGCCGGCCTTGGAGGCCGAGGCGGGCACCCCTCTGCGCACGCCCCGCGCGGGGTGTTTTTGGGGCCCGGAGTCGGGGCCGATGACGCGCTGGCTCGACGCCGTGACGCGGGTGGGCGCCTCGGTGCGGCGGCTTGGCGTGGCCGAGGCGCGGGGCGTGTTCCCGGCGTTTCGGTTTGAGGAGGAGGATCTGGTGCTCCGCGACGAGAGCGCCGCCGTCATTCACGCCGCACAGACGCTCCGCGCCCTCGCCGGGCGGGTGAAGGCCCTGGGCGGCGTCATCGCCGAGGGGGTGCGGGTGCTCGACCTAGATCCCCGCGCGGGCCACACCCGCGTCACCACCTCCAGCGGCGTGTTTGAGGCCGGGCGCGTCGTGGTCACCGCTGGGCCGTGGACGGCGAAGCTCCTCCCCGCGCTCCAAGGCCGGCTGCGTGTCACCCGGCAGTCTGTGGGGTATCTGCGGTTTGAGGGCGACACAGACGGGCTCCCGCCGTGGATCTACCAAGGCCACGGCGAAGACAACTATTACGGCCTGCCGAGCATGGGACGCCCCGGGGCGAAGGTCGCGCTGCATCGCACCTTGGGCCCGGCGAACGACCCCGACGACCGCTACGACGCCGAGCCCGAGGTCTGGGCGGTGATGGACTGGGCCCGGCGGCGCTTCGCCTGGACGCTCAGCGGCGTCGTGGGCAGCGAGGCCTGCCACTACACCAACACACACGATGAGGTGTTTGTGTTGGACGCCGCGCCGGGCTTGCCGGGGGTGGTCGTCGGCGCGGGCTTCTCGGGCCACGGCTTCAAGTTTGGCCCGCTCACCGGGCGAATCCTCGCTGAGCTGGTGATGGACGGCGTGACGACCGTGGCCCCGTTTGAGGCCCACCGGGCGCGCTTCGCCGCGTCGTCGTCGGCAGGCTGAGCCTTGGGGCCCCTTGGACTGTGGCTCATCGGACCGTGGTTTGTCGCCGCCTGCGCTGGTCTGCAGCCCGCGCCCATGGACGAGGCCAGCCTGCTTGATGAGGTCAGCCGCCTGCACCGCAAAAGTTACGATGCCTGGGCGACGGAGGGTGAGCCCGAGGCGCTCTACGACGTGCTCAGCGGGGTGTGGACGGGGACGGCGCTCACCGAGCAGTATGTCAACCAACGCGTCGCCTTGGCGCGGCTCCACGCGGCGAAGGGCGGGCTCAGCCTGCGTGGGCACCGCGTGGAGGAGGCGAGGGTGACGGGGCTTGACGCGCATGGCGCCACCCTGCGCCTCACCTGGCTCGTCGGCGGTCTGGTGACCCACGAGGGGCACAGCCACGAGCGAATCTCCCGATACGAGGCGGTCTATGACGTGGTGTTCACCGCCGACGGCCCTCGTCTGGCGGGGGTGTGGCCCAAAGATCAGCGCCGCCTCGCCGCGCCGCCCCCCGACGCCGAGGGGTGGTTTCTCGACGACGTGGTGGACCCTACGATGGCGCCGAGCGCGACGAGCGGACTCGACGCCCTGCGGGGGGGCCCGTGAGCGAGGCCGACCCGCTGAGCGTCGAGGTGGAGGGGCTCTCCCACACGACCGCGGACGGCTTTGTGCTCCGTCTGCCGCGCTGGACTGTGTCGCGTGGCGCCCAGGTGGCCGTTCTTGGGCCCTCGGGCAGCGGCAAGACGACGCTCCTGCGTCTGTTGGCGGGCCTCATCCTGCCCACATCGGGGCGACTGCTCGTCGAGGGGCTCGTCCTCACTGAGTCGGATGAGGCCGCCCGACGGGCCCACCGCCAACAGCACGTCGCGCTCCTCCAGCAAGACTCCCCGGTGATGGAGGCGCTCACCGTCGAAGAGAACGTGCTCTTGCCGTTTCGCCTGAGCCCCGGGCGGACATTAGACGAGGCGGCGCGAGACCGCGCGCGGCGGCTGCTCCTGGCCTTGGGCCTCGGCGGCCTCGTTCATCGGGGGGCTGACCGGCTCTCCGCCGGGGAGCGGCAGCGGGTGGCCTTGGCCCGGGCCTTGGTGGTGCGGCCCCGTCTGCTGCTCTGTGATGAGGCGACGGCGAGCTTAGACCCCGCCGCCGCCGCCCGCAGCCTCAACCTCACCCAGACCGTGTGTGATGAGGAGGGCCTGACCTTGCTGTGGGTGACCCACGATCTTGGCCTCGCGGCGCGGCTGCCCCAGCGGCTTTTGCTCGGCGGTGAGGCGTGATGGCGTCTGTTCACGCCTTTGGCCACGCGCTCTGGCTCGCGTGGCGGGCGCTTCTGCACCGACCGGGGCAGGCCGCGGTGATCGTGCTGGGTGTGAGCTTCGCCTTGGCGGCGCCGCGCTTCACCCTTCAGGCGAGCGAGCTCGTCGAGGGCCTGCTGATGTCACGGGCGGAGTCGAGCCCGATCTTGCTCGGCGCGAAGGGCGCGCCGGTTGAGCTGACCCTCGCCGGGCTGTTCTTCACCGGGCGTCCCCAAGACCCGACCCCCTACGCCGCGCTGGCCGAGGCCCGACGCTGGGGGGAGGCCGCGCCGCTGGTGGTGCGACACAGCGCGGGCGGGGCGCCCGTTGTGGGCACGAGCGTCGAGTATTTAGAGCGCCGAGGCCTGACCGTGCGAGAAGGCCGCCGCTTCGCGGTGCTGGGGGAGCTCTTGGCCGGGGCGTCTGTGGCGGATCGTGCGGGGCTCAAGCCCGGGGATCAGCTCCGCAGCGACGGCGTGAACCCCAACGATCTCGGCGCCGCCGCGCCGCTGCTGCTCCAGGTCGTCGGGGTCTTGGCGCCCACGGGCGGCCCAGACGACGGCGCCTTGTTCACCGACGTGCGCACCACCTGGGCCTTAGACGGCGCCCTGCACGGCCACGGCGCGGCGACGCCGGAGACCTTGGCCGGAGAAGACGCCGACGGCCAGGCCCTCAACAGCGCGGTGATGCTCGCTGAAGAGGCGGCGCTGGAGTCGCTCTCCGGCTTTCATCTTCACGGTGAGATGTCCGATCAGCCCATCAGCGCCGTGCTCCTCTGGCCCAGAGACGACAAGGCCCGGGATCAGCTCTTGGGTGAGGTGGCCCTGCACCCCCGCCTCATGGCCGTTCAGCCCCCGGAGGTGATGGCACGACTGTGGAGCATGGCGCTCCAGGCCCGGCGCGGACTGTGGGTGATTTTCGCCGCGGTCGGGCTCACCACGGCGGCGTTTGTGGCCCAGACCTTGAGCCTCAGCCTGCGCCTGCGCGCCCCCGAGCGCGCCTTGTGGCGAGACTTAGGCGCCAGCCGCCGCCGCGTCGCGCTCATCGTCGGCGTAGAGCTGGCCGTGTTGTTCGGCGCCGCCGCGCTTCTGGCCTTGGGGCTCTCGGAGCTGGGGCTGTGGGCGCTGCAGGCGGCGTTGGCGCCGTAAAGTTCTGCGCGCTGGCCTCAAAATCCGCTACAATCCCCCCATGCAACCGCTCCTCTCTCTGCTCCTCGCCTGCGCCCCCGAGACCCCGGAGGCGACACCCGCCCCCACGGAGGGCCGCTTCACCGCGCTCACCTACAACGTGCACGGCCTGCCGCCGGAGATCACCGGAGACGACACCGCCGCGCGTATGGCGCTCATCGCGCCGCTGCTCAACGGCTTTGACGTCGTGGGCCTACAAGAAGACTTCGACGACGACTACCACGCCACCCTCGTCGGCGAGGCGACCCACGGCTGGCGCCACCGGTTTGATGAGATGCTCCCCGACCGGGTGTACGGGCCGGGCCTCGCCGCCTTGAGCCGTCTGGAGCTGGTCGAGGGGTTTGGGGAGCACTACACGAGCTGCTATGGCGTGTTTGAGGGCGCGTCGGACTGCCTCGCCTCCAAGGGGTTTGAGGTGCTGCGCCTACGTTTGGGCGACGGTGAGCTGGACGTCTACAACACCCACATGGAGGCGGGCTCCGGCGAGGAGGACAACGTCGCCCGCGAGGAGCAGGTCGAGCAGCTCATCGCGGCGTTTGAGCGGCTCTCGGCGGGCCGGGCGCTGATCTTTATGGGCGACACCAACCTGTCCGACTATGACGCCCCGGACCTGCCGCTCATCACCCGGCTCATCGAGGGCGGCGGCCTCACCGAGACCTGCGTGGCCTTGGGCTGCGCCGAGCCCGGCCGCATCGACCGCATCCTCTGGCGCGACGGCGGCGGCCTCACCCTCACCCCAACGACCTGGGCCGTGGAGCCCGCGTTCTGGGATGAAGACGGCGTGCCGATGAGCGACCACGACGCCATCTCGGCGGGCTTTGACTGGGTGTTTGAGGGCTGAGGCCCTTGACCCGGGCGCCTCGCGGGGGCAGGTGGAGGGCGCGGGTGAGGCCCGCGACGGAGGAGCGATGTCCCAGGTCCTTGAGCAGCACCCCGACGACCGTGTGCTGTACCTTCACTCCACAGGCACGACCCCGGCGATGTGGCGTCGGGTGCCCCCGGCGGCCTTTGGCGGCGCCGTGGGCCTCGCGCCGGCGCACATCGGCTACCCGCCGAACGCCCCGCTCCCCCGTGGGGTCATCTGCCGCGCTGAAGAGGACGCCGCCCAGGCCCTCGACGCCTTGCCTCCCGGGGCCAAGGGCGTTCACCTCGTCGGCCACTCTTACGGCGCCTTGGTCGCGCTGCACGTCGCCCAGGCCTTGGGGCCCAAGGTGCGCTCGTTGTTTCTGTATGAGCCCGTCGTCTTCGGGGCGCTCTTGCACGATGACGTGGTCCTCGACCCCGAGGTGCAGGCGGAGGTGCGCGGCTTCGTGAACCACCCCTGGTTCTTGACCGATGAGGCGCGGCTCGGCGGCGACGAGTGGCTGGAGCTGTTCATCGACTACTGGAACCACCCCGGCGCCTGGCGGGGGATGCCCGAGCCGGTGAAGGCCGCCACCCGGGCGCTGTCGTGGAAGATGGTGCAAGAGGTGCGGTCCTGCTTCTTCTCCGCGGGGCGCTTCTCGGACCTGCGGATGAGCGCGCCGCTCACCTTGGTCTTCGGCGAGCGCACCACCCGGGCGTCCCGGGCGATGACCCAGGGCCTCGCGGCGGTGAACCCCCACGCCGAGGTCATCGAGCTTGAGGGCATCGGCCACATGGGGCCCATCACCCACCCCAGCGTCATGCGGGAGCTGCTCTTGCGCCACGCCGACGGCGTTCTGCACGGGCTCTAGGCCTCTTCAGCCGGCTCGCCTTGGCCCTCGTCGTTCGTGCCCCACCAGGCCTGCTCGGCGACGCGGCGGTCGTGCTCTCGCTCCAAGGTGCGCCGCAAGAAGCGCTCCCGGGCCTCGCCGTGCACACCGATGGCGCCCGGCACCAAGGCGCGGCGGGTGGAGAGGCGGTGCAGGATGACCGAGGCCGCGGCGCTCACGTTGAGGCTCTGGGTGAGGCCCCGCATGGGGATCATGATGACCCCATCGGCCAAGGCCCGGGCCTCTTCGCTCACGCCCATGAGCTCGCTGCCGAAGAGCACGGCGAGGGGGGTCGAGACGTCGACGTCGTCCGGCGAGCGCGCGTCCTCGGTGAAGTCGGCGATGTAGCAGCGAAACCCCTGGGCGCGCAGGGCGGCGAAACACTCCGACGCCCGGGCGTGCAGGGTGATCTCCAGCCACCGCTCGGCGCCTTTGGCCGCGCCGACGCTGGGGTTGAAGGTGTCGGTGATGAGGTGGGCGTCATGCAGCCCGAAGGCTTCAGCGCTGCGTAAGATCGCGCTCATGTTGTGGCGGCGGGTGATCGCCTCGGACATCACCGTGAGCCCGTTTAAGCGGCGATCGACGAGGTCCAAGGCGAGCTGCACCCGGCGGGCGGGGACGTGGGCGGCGAGGGGGCGCAGGGACTCTGGCAGGCGGCCGAGCACGTCGAGGCGATCTTGCTCATTCATCGGCCAGCTCCTCGTCTTCAGCCTCAGCCTCGTCGTCCAAGGGCACCTCTTCTGGCGGCGAGGCGACGTTGAGGAAGGTGAAGGGGTACTTCACGATGGCCTCCCCTTCGGCCGGCGCCGGCCAGTCGGCGTTGTACAAGGCGTCGCCGAGGCAGTCGAGCACCTCTGGCGGCGCGGCGTCGTGGTCCAAGATGTCGGCGGCGACGAGGCCCATCGCCCCCAGACGCAGCTCGACGAGCACATGCCCGGCGACGTTGGGGTCGATGACCGTCCAGTCCACGAGGCAGGCGCGCATCGGCGGCATCACCACGGCGAAGGCGAGGCGGGCGCTGTCGTTGTCCAAAAGCGTCGTCGGCGTCCGGGGCTGGCGGTTCGGCGGCGGCGGGATCATCACCCGCGCGCCCTCCTTCCAGGTGAGCGGGCGGGGCGGCGGCGCGGCGGGGGCCTCGGCCTCGGGAACCTCCACCACCTCGGGCGGCGGCGGCGCCAGCTCCCCTTTGGGCAAGAGCAGCGCGAGGGTGAGCCCAAAGACGAGCAAGACCATCACAGCGACGCCGAGCAGCTCACGACGGGACATGGTTCACTGGGGAGCGGATGTGGAGGACGTGGTGGCTTGTGTGCAGGCTCGCGGAGAGGCGCCGCTGCGCACGCTCCGCGAAGCGCGGCACCACAGAGCGCAGGCCCTTTAGCACGTCGTCAAGGGTGCGGGGCGGGTTCCTCAAGGCGCGGGCCTGCTCCTCCAAGATCGTGCACAGCTCGTCGCCGAGCTTCTCGTCCAGAGCGCATAAAAACTCATCCGGGCAGACGGCCTTGAGCCCCGGCGGGAGCGCCTGAAAGTCGCGGAGGTTGTTCGTCACGATGAGCGAGCAGCCCGAGTGCGCCGCGGCCGCCGCGACGTGGCGGTCTTTGGCCTCGTTGGGCATCATCGGGATTCGATGTTGGTAGCCTTCTACCCGGGCCAAGGGGAACGCTAGGTTCATCTGGTCGGCGAGGCGGCGGGCCTGGGCGGGCGTCACCTGGAGGTTCTTCGTGAGGTTTCGCTGCACCTCCTCAAAGATCTCGTCCGTCCAGCGCGGCTGAAAGAGGGCTCGATCCGCCGCGCGTAAGAGCGTGTCGCGGAGGGTGAAGGGGTAGAGGACGTTGGCGTCAAGCAGCGCCGAGGTCGAGGCCGTGATGCGGATCACTCATCGGTCCGGTCCATTTCGCCGTAGCCGCCGACCTCTTGGGAGAGCTGGGTGAGGTTCTTGAGGGCCTGACGGGTCCGGTCACGGCGCTGCTTGTATGCCAGAGCATCGGCCGTGCGCACGCGCCGGTGGGTGCCCGTGCGTGAGAACGGGAGCTGCCCCGCGTCGAGCACCCGCACGAGGTGCTGCCGAGAGACGCCGAGGAGATCGGCGGCCTGCTGCGTGGTCAGCAGAGCGTCCTCGGTGACGACGTGCAGCGTCTCGCCTTGGTGGAGAAGCTGGATCATCTGCGCGATCGGCATCGCGAGGAAGGTGGGGATCGTGATCTGCATTTGGCCGGGCGCGGGGCCGTACATCTGCGACGGGCCCTCGCTGAGCATGCGCGTGGAAGAGTCGTAGAGCGATGCGAGCGACGCGACCTCGGAGGGCGGCGTCTGAATCTTGAGGAGATTGAGCGCGCTGGTTGGGAAGAGGGAACTCATGATGTCCTCCAAGTCCAAGTGTACCCATCAAACGTCCCAAACGCAACCCTAAACAACCCAAACACACCTAAGTCATTCAAGCGACCCCCGCTGTGGTAGCCTCCACCCCAGGAGTGACCCGGCGTGGACGAGCTCTTCGGTGATCCCCGCGTGTTTTGGGCGCTAAGCGCGCTCGTCGTGTTGCTGTTGATCGGGATCCTCCGCCGCCAAGGCCTGACCCACCCGGCGCTGTGGGTCCTACCCCAGAGCCTCACGCTCATCGGCGGCGCCCTCTACACCACCTGGGCGACGGTGGCGATGCTCTCGGGGATCAGCGAGGAGGCGCTGGCCTTCGTCGGCGTTGTCGGGCGGCGGAGCTGTGAGCTGCTGCTCATCGGCCTCACCCTGAGCGTCTTCGTCGGCGCCCTCGTGGCGTTGGTGGGACCGCCCCGGAGCCGGTGGAGCGCGCTGGGCTCATGCGTCTTGGCGCTCTTGTTGACGGGCATGGTCATCGAGGAGCGGCTGCGGTTTGTCGCCGTCAACGCCGGGTCGTTCGCGGCGGTCGTCCAGAGCCTCAAGGTTGGCTGGACCGACTCGTTTCTCACCGCGGCGGCCCTCACCTGGCTGAGCATGGTGGTCGTAGGCATCTGGCGATCCCGGGACCGAGCCGAACGAGTCGTCACGATGGGCTTGACCGCGCTCTGGCTGGCCTGCGCCTGGGGCGTGAGCTTCCCCCAGCGGGCTGTCACCGCTCGGCTCATGGAGCGGGCGAGCCAGGCGACCTTCGCCGGAGCGGTCAGCGCCAACGAAGACCTCCCCCTGATGACGGAGCTGTGGCGACCCCAGCCGATCCACGCGCCCCTCGACGCGACGATGGCCTCCGTCGAACAAACGCGGCCGGACGCGCCGCGAAGGGGCTACGTCAGCCTCTCTGTCCCCGAGTGGTCGGGGCTCCCGCCGCGCTGGGCGTTCTTGGCCACCCGAGCCCTGGAGCTTGAATGGGTGGGCTCCGAGAGCGCGCTCGGCGAGGAGGTCCTCGCGGTGACGGAGACGAACCTCGGCGCCGTCGTGGAGGCCTGCCTGAAGGCGCCGCGCGCAGAGCAGGTCTGCCGGGTTCGGGTCTCTCCCCTCGTCTTGTACTGAGCGCCCGCTCCCAAAAACAAAGCCCGCCCCCTGACGCATCAGGAGGCGGGCGTTTTTGGATGGGCCCACCAGGATTTGAACCTGGGACACTCCGGGTATGAGCCGGGTGCTCTGACCGCTGAGCTATAGGCCCAGACGCGCATCCGGCGCCGCGAGGCGCTGACCGGCGGCGGTCAGCCCTCCATGTAGCTGCGAAGGCGCTTGGAGCGGGTCGAGTGACGGAGCTTCCGCAGCGCCTTGGCCTCGATCTGGCGGATCCGCTCGCGCGTGACGTCGAAGTCTTGGCCGACCTCCTCCAGCGTGTGGTCCGAGCGCTCGCCGATGCCAAAACGCATCCGCAGCACCCGCTCCTCACGGGGGGAGAGGGTCGCCAACACCTTACGAGTCTGCTCGATGAGGTTGCCGTTGACGAGGTTGTCCGAGGGGCTGGGGATGTTCTTGTCTTCGATGAAGTCGCCGAGGTGGGAGTCGTCCTCTTCGCCGATGGGCGTCTCCAACGAGATGGGCTCCTTGGCGATCTTGAGGATCTTCCGCACCTTGTCGACGGGCAGCTCCATCTTCTCGGCGATCTCTTCAGGCGTCGGTTCGCGGCCGATCTCTTGGGTGAGGTAGCGGCTGGTGCGCACGAGCTTGTTGATCGTCTCGATCATGTGCACGGGGATGCGGATCGTCCGGGCCTGATCGGCGATGGCGCGGGTGATCGCCTGGCGAATCCACCACGTCGCGTAGGTGGAGAACTTGTAGCCCCGGCGGTACTCGAACTTCTCGACGGCCTTCATCAGCCCGATGTTGCCCTCCTGGATGAGATCCAGGAACTGCAGGCCGCGGTTGGTGTACTTCTTGGCGATCGACACCACCAAGCGTAAGTTGGCCTCGACCAGCTCACACTTCGCCGCCTCGGCCTTGGCCTCGGCTTTGCGCAGCTCCGTGGCGATGGCGCGTAGGTCGTTGCGCTCGGTGAACACCGTCTCTTCGAGCTTGCGGATGCGGCGCAGCTCACGGCGCACGCGGCTGTCGAACTCACGCCACACCTCGGCGCCGAGGCCGGTCTGGGCGATGACCTTCTTGCCGACGTCGCCCTGGGCGCGGCGCACCTTACGGATGGACCGGCGCAGGTCACGCACGGGCACCATGGCCTCGCGGGCGACCTTGTTGATCTCGGCCTCGTGCCGGGCGATGTCGCGCCAGGCGTCGTGTAAGGACCGAGACCAGCGCTGCATCCGCGTCTTCTCGATCTCCACGGTCATGAGGAGCTGGTACAGCGCCTCTTCGGTGGCGGCGAGGCGCTGCTCGTTGTTGTCTTTGCGGCGCCGGGACTTGGAGCGGGCCAAGGTGCGGTGCAGCTTCTTGCGCCGCTCGTCGAGGAGCACCGCGAGGTGGTAGGAGTGCTGCAGGCGAAGCAGGCGGGTCGTCTCGCTCGCGCGCGGCTTCTTGCCGTTGCGCAGGGCTCGATCGAGCTTCTCTTGCTCCTCGTCGATGATCTCCTTGAGGCTGTTCGCGGCGATCGAGGAGGTGAGCAGGAGCCGCCGCGCGGCCGTCTCGCCCTCTTCGATTCGTTTGGCGATCTCGATCTCTCCGTCTCGGGAGAGCAGCGACACCCGACCCATCTTGCGTAAGTACATACGCACAGGGTCGTTTGAGCGCCCGGCGGGGGCGCTCTCGGGGAGCTGTTGTTCGGGGTTGAGGCCCCGACGCTCCGCCTCAGCGCGCTTCTTGGCCTGATTGACGACCTCGATGTCCATGTTCGAGAACATGATCATCACGTCGTCGATCTGATCCGCGCCGATGAGGTGGGTAGGCAGGATGGTGCTCATCTCTTCGTGGGTGACGTACCCACGCTGCTTGCCCACGTCGATCAGCGCCTGGATCTCCTTGAGGTCCTTGTCCTTGAGCATCCAGAGTCCTTTGGTGGCATCGGGTTCAGGGGCCTCGCCCCGTCAGCGCATGGGACCAGTGATTCGAACGAGCTCCTGCTTTCGTCGAACCATCTCCTGCTGCTCTGACAGCAAAGCAAGATAACGTGGCCTGTCAAGGGTCGGGTCGCAAGCCGAAAGTTCACGCTGGAGCGCAGAGAGCCTCTCGTTGACCGCCTTGCCCTCTAGCCGGGCGACGATCTGCGCCGCCATCGTCGCCGCGCGCTCCCGATCACACAGGCCCTCCCGCATGGCGATGTCCC